>JAYZBT010000267.1:0-8997 GCA_036338615.1 Gemmatimonadota bacterium | reverse complement strand
TCGTCGAGTCGACATCCTGCCCAACGAGACGTTGGCGATGACCCTCCGGTATCGGCTCAACATGACCGGCACCAAGCTCGGTTGTGACCGAGCCGAATGCGGGGCCTGTACGGTGCTGATCGACGGGGTCAACCACTACGGTTGCTCGATGCTCACGCATCAGGTCCGCGGCCGAGCGGTCACCACTATCGAAGGCCTCGAGAACCCGGACACGGGCGAGCTGAGCATCGTGCAGCAGGCGGTGCTCGAAGAGGGCGGATTCCAATGTGCTTTCTGTGCCCCCGGCTTCATCATGAGCATGGAAGCGATGATCCGGGTGAATCCGAACCCGACTCGTGAAGAAGCGAAGGTGGCCCTCTCCGGCAACCTGTGCCGGTGCGCTGACTACGACAAGATCCTCACCTGCGCGATGCGAGCCGCCGAGCTCGCACGCGCCGTTTAGGAGAGCGACATGGCTGACAAACTGATCGGAACCGATATCGCGCCGCCGGACCTCGTCGCGAAGATCACGGGCCGCGCCCGGTACGCCGAAGACTTCCGGCCGGACGGAATGGTATTCGCCAAGCTCCTCCTGAGCCCGATGCCGCACTGCCGCGTGCGAGGGGTCGACGTGAGCCGCGCGCTCGCCATGGACGGCGTCATCGACATCCTGCGAGCCGAGGAAGTGCCGTCCCGCGAAGGTCCGCGAGAGTCGTGCCTCACCGACGAGCCGCATTACGAGGGCGAGCCGGTGCTCGCGGTGGCGGCGATCACCGAGGAAATCGCAGCTGCCGCGATCGAGGCGATCGACGTCGACTTCGAGCCGTTGCCCTTTGTACTCGACCCGCTCGATAGCCTGCGGCCCGGTGGCCCCACCGCGTACAACGGTGGGAACTACTTCGCGCGACTCCCGGACGCAGAGTCGGGTGACCCATCGGTCTTCCAGGACTTCAAGTGGACAGAGGCCGACTTCGTAGAGGTCGATGCGGGTCGTAGGCCCAGCGAGGCCGCCTCGACCCGCAGTTGGGAGAAGGGCGAAGTGGACGCGGCGTTCGCCGCGGCGGACCTGGTCCTCGAGGAGGTGATCGTCCACCAATCGGTGACGCACCACCCGATGGAGCCGCGCACCAACATGGCCTATTGGGAGAACGGCAAGCTGTACGCGCACGTATCGACACAGTCGGCGCAGGCGACCAAGGGTGCTCTGGCAGGCGCCATCGGCATCGATGCCGATGACGTGGTTGTGATCGCCGAGTATTGCGGTGGCGGCTTCGGGTCGAAGATCGCGGGCTCCACGGTCATGCAGATTCCGGCGCTCTTCTCTCGGAAGATCAACCGACCGGTCATGCTGCGCATCACGCGCTACGAAGAGAACTACGTGGGGCGGGCCCGGCCTGGATTCCAGGCATGGGTGAAGATGGCGTTCCGCAACGATGGGAAGTGCACCGGCGTCGACCTCTTCATCGTGGAGGAGGGCGGCGCGTACGGCTCGGGGGACAACAACACCGCAGGCAATATCGCGGACCTGATCTACACCCCTCAGAACATGCGCTTCCGCTCCGTCTCGATGTATACGAACACGCCGCCCAAGGCGGCACAGAGGGGGCCGGGTGGTGCGCAGATCGTTTCCATGCTCGAGCCGGTTCTGGCCAAGGCCGGCCGGGAGCTCGGAATCGACAACCTCCAGATGCGCTTGATCAACGCGCCGGGGTCCGACGCGACGATGGGGCCTCGCAATGGTCGATTTACGAGCGTCCACGCGATCGAGGCCCTCGAGCAGGGTGCTGAGCTCTTCGATTGGGCCGGTAAGATGGAGCTTTCGGGAAGGCGCGAGGGCTCGAAGGTCACCGGCATCGGTGTCGGCTTGTCGCCCTATACGGCGGGCTCCATCGGATACGACGGCCTGATGGTCATCCGCCCCGACGGAAAGCTCTATGTGCATCAGGGCATCGGTAATCTCGGCACACACTCCATCTCGGACACCGCACGTCCGGCCGCCGAGATCCTCGGCCTCAACTGGGATCAGGTGGAAATCGTCTGGGGCGACTCGAGCCTCGGCCAACCGCGCAGCTCCGTTCAAGCCGGCAGCCAGACGACACACGCGCACACCCGGGCGAACCATGCCGCGGGTATGGATGCGGCTCGCAAGATCCGCGCGATCGCGGCGCAGACCATGGGCGGTTCGCCGGGCGACTACGTGCTCGACAACGGCCGCGTCTTCCGTCGCGGCACCAGTGGAATGGCTTTGGCGCAGATCGCGGAACGCGCCATCCAAATGGGCGGCGAGTACGACGGCCACGAGCTTCCGGGCGACATTCACGCACAAACACGGCCCGCGGCGGAGATGCTCGCCGGAGAAGGCCTCATGGGCGTCGCCAAGGACAACTACGGCCGCAGCGGCAGTACGTACTCGTTCGTTGCCGGATTCGCGATGGTCGAGTTGGACCACGAGACCGGCGTCGTGGCCATCAAGGAATTCGTCGCGGTTACCGACTGCGGCACCGTTGTCCACCCTCGCAGCCTCGCCGCGCAGGTCTTCGGCGGCTGCATCCAGGGCATGGGGATGGCGATGACGCAGCGTTGGGTCTTCGACCCGCAGTACGGGGTGTCCTTCGCCAATCGCCTGTACACAGCGCGACCTCCGGGCTTCTTGGACATGCCGGAGGATATGAAGTGGGGCGCGGTCGGCATCGCAGACCCGCAGAGTCCTGTGGGCGCGAAGGGAATCGGTGAGCCGCCTGTAGGCGCGGGTGCCGCGGCCCTCACCACGGCCGTCGCGGACGCGATGGGCGGCATTTGTCTGTGCCGCACACCGCTGACGCCCGACATCATCCTTGCCGAACTCGAAGGGCGCGCCCCAGCGTTCGGCCGCCTCGACCAACACGTGGGCTAGGGAGAAGAACCATGGCGATCATCAGAGACATGATTCCGGCCTTCGACCTCTTCCAGCCGACCACGGTGGACGATGCGGTGGCCTTGCTGGACGAGCACCGGGGGCAGGCCTGGGTCATCGCGGGTGGACTCGACTCGTACGACTGGTTCAAGGACCGAATCAAGCGTCCCGGGGTCGTCGTCGACCTCGGGGGTATCGAAGAGCTTCGGGGCATCACGGACGCTCAGGGGGGGCTCGAGATCGGCGCGATGACGACGCTCACCGAGGTCGTCAACCACGCTCGGATTCGTTCCGAGTACGGGGTACTGGCGACCGCTGCCGAGCACGTCGCCACGCCGCAGATCCGGAATCAGGGGACCTTGGGTGGCAACATCTCTCAGGACACCCGTTGTTGGTACTACCGGAGCGGATGGCCTTGCTATCGCGCGGGCGGCAACACTTGCTACGCGGCCGCGCCGAAGGCGATGAACCGCGAGCACGCCATTATGGGGACGAACCGTTGCGTAGCGGTCAGCCCTTCGGATACCGCACCCGCGCTTGTTGCGCTCGACGCGAAGATGGTTGTGCGTGACGGAGGGTCGCCGCGGGTGCACGACGCGGAGGACTTCTTCATCGGGCCAGCGATCGACATCACGCGCATGACCGTGATAAAGCCGGGTGACTTGCTGACGGCCATTCACGTTCCGGCCGAATGGGCCAACGCGCAGTTCTACTACGAGAAGATCCGAGACCGCGGCTCCTGGGACTTCCAGCTCGTCAGCGTAGCTGCGGCGTTCCAGGTCTCCGGTGGCACGATCACCGACGCGCGCATTGCGGTGGGCGGCGTCGCTCCCTACCCGGTGCGTCTCGACGCGGTCGAGCGGCTCGTTTCCGGGACGTCCGGCGGTGAGAGCGTCGCGACCGACGCAGGTGAGTTGTCGATCAAGGGTGGGCGCGTGCTGCGGCACAACGACTACAAGATCGCGATGATGCGGAACTTGGTCCGTCGCGCGGTAAGGAGCGTCGCGTAATGGAGCTTTGGCGCACGGCGGCCAATCCCTGGGGTCAGGACGTACTCACGGGCGTTTCCTGGGACCTCATGTATGCCGCGATCATCCTCGCAGTCGCATTCCTGGTTGGGCATGCGGTTTGGATCAAGACTCGCCCGACCAAAGTGCACGCAGCTACTGAGGACGTGCCGCCGGGCATCCCGGAGCGCATTCAGAGACATTCGCTGGCCGCCCGGCTATTCCACTGGACGATGGCGGCGTCGATGCTCGTGCTTCTGGTCACGGCGTTTGTGCCTGTGCTCGGCCTGCAGTTCCCATGGGTGACGATCCACTGGATCGCGGGTGCGGTGCTGACCGCGACCATCGTCTACCACATCATCCATTCCATCGGGTGGCAGGACTTCTGGGCGATGTTCCAGATCGGCTTCGGCGAGGGCATGGCGCACCTCAAGCACATCATGTCGCCGAAGGCCCCGGCGCCCAAGGCGGGCAAGTATCCGTTCGACCACCGCCTGTACCACCATGTGCTCGTGGTGGTCGGCCTCGGAGTGATCGCCACCGGCCTGCTGATGACCGTCCGGATCGATACGATCTTCTGGACGCGCAACCCGTACATGCTGGCGGATAGCACTTGGGGCATTGTGTATGTGATACACGGGATTTGCGGCGTCGCGCTCATCTTCTTCACCGCAGCGCACATCTACTTTGCGCTCCGGCCGGAGAAGCACTGGATTACGTGGTCCATGGTGCGTGGTTGGGTCGACCGCGAGCACTATCTTGCGCACCATGATCCGGAAAAGTGGGTCGTGACCGAGGGCGCTGCTCCTGGCCAGATCGAACCGGTCGAGGAAGCGCCCCTCGAGGCCGGTAGCGCAGCAGAATAGCGACTGCGGGGTGGGCATTTCGCCCGCCCCGCACGTCCTTACCTTCCTCAGGAGTAGCCGTGTCTTCGCTTCGCGACGACGTGAAGGGCCGCATCGATGCTATCGAAGGGAGCTACGAGTTCTTTCTGGCGTTCGCTGCGCAGGGGCTGACGAGTGATCAAGGCTCGAAGACCGGTGGACAGTTACGCATTTTTCTCGGGCAGTGCGAAGGCGGCATCGATGGTCTCGCAAAGGCCCTCAGGGGCCTCGCCGCCGAGCAATCCCTCGAGCCCGCGTCGACGTGGGGCGAGGTGCTCGATGTCGTGGCGCGCGACGCCTCCGACACCCTGTCAGCGGTGCGGTTGGTGGCTGCTCAGGAGTCCATCAGCTCGCAGCTCATCGACAACCTCAATGCGAACATCCACTTCCGCGCGCTGCTCACGGATCTCTTTTTGGTGGATGAGCTGATCGGGGCCTGATGCGGCCCGACGGCTATCGCACAACAGAAGGCCTGGCGGGCCCGTGACGGCGCTACTCGTGATCTCGGCGCTGCTGCTGATCGCCTCGGGAGGAATCAAGTTGCGCGTGGGCGCCCGAACCGGACTCGGCGTTCCGCCTCTTTCTCTCGTCGAGTTGCTCGCCGGCGTGGGGATCGCGGCGTCGGCGCTGACCGGCGATCCTACTGTGGAGTCTGGATTTCGGCTGGTACTGGGCGGGGTAGCACTCGTGTTGGTGTCGTCGGTGCACATGGGCATGAAGCTTGCCGCCGGGCGGCGGGAGAGGGATGACTCGGAGGGGGTTAGGCTCTTCAAGTACGTGAAGTACCTTTCCCCGCAGACGCCGAAGGACGCCCCCCCCCAACTCCTCTGAACCGCATTTCATGATCACCCTTGAAGCATTTGGAAACATCGGAGAATTCGTCGGCGCCATCGGCGTCGTGATCTCGTTGGTATACCTCACCCAGCAGATGAGGCAGAACACCAACTCGGTGCGTGCCGCTTCCTTCAATTCGATGGTCCAGAACAGCATCCGGCTGCTCGAGCCCTCTTTTCGCGACCCAGAGTTTGCCGCGTTTCTCGATCGTGCGGAGCGTGACCCGAGCTCGCTAACCGCCGAAGAGAAGATGCGATGGGACGCGTACATGACTGCCGTTTTCCGGCACTTTGGCAACCTCGTGTACCAGCACAGAGTCGGAGCTCTCGACCATCTCATGTGGGACGCATACCAGGCGGCGCTCAAAGAGCACTTGCGCACTCCTTCGTGGGGCAGGTGGTACGACGAAAACGGGCATGTATTCAGTAGTGCGCTGACAAAAAAGGTCGCAGCGGCGCGAAGAGAGCTTCAAGCGGAGAGCAGTTCGGCCGCGTAGGCGAGCAGAAATTTCTCTGTTCGACCGGCTCGGCAGCCAGTAGCTTTGCGGTAGGGAGAGGTCGGCCGCTCGGCCCTTCCCAGACCTCCTCTCCGGGGGTCAGCGACGGCCCGACCGGCTTCTGAGCCGGGGTAGCGCAGGGGAGAGGCCCTCCCTGGTCGACGCTCGACTCGAGCGGACTTCCGACACAACACGCACAGAGTTCGGTCCTCGCTGGTGGCCGTCGAGATGGGCCTGGCGGTAATGCTCGTCGTGGGAGCCGGGTTGATAGTGCGTACGTTGGTGTCCTTGCAGTCGGTCGAGTCGTATGATCCATGCGATTCGCCCACCCCGAGTCGCTGTTGCGCCACCCGGGTGAGGCTCGTTCACACCGGTTCGGGAGAGATTGATGGAGCTGCGGCATTGGCCTCGAGTGGGCACACTGGTCGGCTGTTTGACGTGGGCCCTCTCGGCATGCCAACCGTCCGAGTCTGCCCCTCCCAACATCATCTACATGCTGGCGGACGACCTCGGGTACGGGGAACTCGGTTCGTACGGGCAAACAAAGATCAGGACCCCACACCTGGATCGACTCGCGTCGCAGGGGATGCGCTTCACGCAGCACTATTCCGGTAGCCCCGTATGTGCCCCCGCGCGCGGCACGCTGCTGACCGGACTCCACACCGGCCATGGGCAGGTGCGGGACAACTTCGAGCTGGGAGGCTGGATCGACGAAGAGGAGCGTGGCCAGATGCCGCTCGATTCCGGGACCTACACGATCGGGCGCATGCTTCAGGAAGCGGGCTACGTCACTGGGGCCATCGGCAAGTGGGGTCTGGGTGGCCCGGGTTCCGTCGGGGAGCCGAACCTCCATGGCTTCGACTACTTCTTCGGCTACCTCGACCAGAAGCAGGCGCACAACTACTACCCGACACACCTGTGGCGGAACGGGGAGCGCGTGCCGCTCGACAACGAGTATTTTTCACCCCATCAGCGCCTCGAGGGCGACCCTGGAGATCCGGCGGCATACGAGCAGTACACCGGGAACGACTACTCGCTGGACGTGATGGCGGACGACGCGCTGCGCTTTCTGGAGTCGAACGCCGATCAGCCATTCTTCCTGTACCTCCCGTTCGCGATCCCACACCTCGCGTTGCAGGTCCCCGACTCGTCGGTGGCTGAGTATGACGGGGCCTTCGAGGAGGAACCGTATTTGGGAGATCGTAGCTACCTCCCGCACCCGAGGCCCTTCTCTGCGTACGCGGGCATGATCACGCGCATGGACGCGCACATCGGGCGAATTCTCGCGAAGCTGGACGAGCTCGGCCTCGCGGAGAACACGCTCGTCATGTTCACCAGCGACAACGGGGCGACGTACACCGGTGGCGTGGACGCCGAATTCTTCGATAGCTCGGGCGGCCTACGCGGGCTGAAAGGGTCTGTGTACGAAGGCGGAATCCGCGTGCCCCTCATCGCGCGCTGGCCGGGGCGAGTCGAGCCGGGTTCATCGTCGGACCACATCTCGGCTTTTTGGGACATGATGCCCACGTTCGCGGACGTCGTAGGCGTGGCGTCTCCGAGCGGCCTCGACGGGCTTTCGTTCATGCCCGCGCTTCTCGGTGAGCCCGATCAGGCCGAGCACGCCGACCTGTATTGGGAGTACCACGGCCTCTGGAACGGCGCGCAGGCCGTTCGCAGCGGCCGCTGGAAGGGCGTGCGCTTGGGCGGTCACGACGACGCGGGCGCGCCCGTTCAGTTGTACGACCTCGACGACGACCCCGCGGAGCGGACCGACGTCGCCGAGCAGCATCCCGAGGTCGTCGAGCGGGTGCTTGCGGTGATGGAGTCGCGCACGGAGTCCCACGTCGCGCGGTGGAACTTCGCTCGCAGGTGAGGTAGCTTGGCGGCGTCTCCCGACCTCCTCAGAGCGACCGCGGATGCCCACCACGACCACTGAGCCCCTTTGGGCCAAGGTCATCGACCACACCCGCTGTATCGGGTGTCATGCGTGCACGACTGCGTGCAAGTCGGAGAACGAAGTGCCGCTCTCCGTAACGCGCACCTATGTGAAGTACGTGGACACGGGGCACTATCCGCAGGCTCGGCGCTCGTTTCAGGTGACCCGCTGCAACCAGTGCGAGGACGCGCCTTGCGTGGCGGCTTGCCCGACGGCCGCCATGTACAAACGGCCCGACGGCATCGTCGACTTCGACAAGTCGATCTGCATCGGGTGCAAGGCGTGCATCGCCGCGTGCCCCTACGACGCGATCTTCATCAACCCCGAAGACAAGTCGGCGGAGAAATGCAACTTCTGTGCGCATCGCCTCGACGTAGGTCTCGAGCCCGCGTGCGTCGTGGTCTGTCCCACGCAGGCGATTCTCGTGGGCGACATGCACGACCCCTTCTCCGCGGTGAGCGAGATCATTCATCGGGATGCCGTGACGGTACGCCGGCCCGAGAAGGAGACGCGCCCGAAGCTGTACTACAAGGGCGCCGACCAGGTCACGCTGGACCCGCTCGCTGCGCGTCGTCCGGACGGTGGACTCTTCATGTGGAGCGAGCAGGGCGATGTGGATCATCAGGTTCCGTCCGGACATCCGGGGCCTTGGAACAGCTCTGCGGCAGCGGTCCTCAGCTACGACATCCCGCACCGAGCCCCGTGGGACTACCGCGTCAGCCTCTACACGTTCACGAAGTCGATCGCGGCGGGTGCCTACCTGGTTCCTCTCTTGTTGGGTGCGCTCGGCCTGCTGCCGTTCACGTCGAAGCTCTGGGGCGTTCATTCGGTGGCCGTGGCTCTGATCGCCTTGGTGCTCACAGGGGCGTTGCTGGTCTGGGACCTCGAGCACCCGGAGCGCTTTTGGATGGTGCTCTTCAAGCCGCAGTGGCGGAGTTGGCTGGTACGCGGTGGCTTCGTGATTACGG
>JAYZBT010000266.1:0-5210 GCA_036338615.1 Gemmatimonadota bacterium | reverse complement strand
GGCCGCATGCCCGCGTTGTCGCCCGAAGGGCTGGATCGGAAGAAGGAGTACGACGCGTTCCGGTCTCAGTTCGCCGAGTACGATCACCCTGAACTGCGCCCGCTGGCCGAGCGATGCATCATCTACTACGGATCGAGCCGTACGGGCGTGCTCGGGTCTCCGATGACGCCCACCAGGGCGTACAACAACAACCTCACCATCGTGCAGAACGCCGACCACGTGCTGATCCGGTCGGAGATGATCCATGACATCCGGATCATTCGACTCGGGCCGCGGCCGGCGTTGCCGAACGATCGGCGTCTCTGGTTCGGTGACGCCTGGGGCCACTGGGAGGGAAACACCCTCGTAGTCGAGACCAGCAACCAGCACCTCGACCAGGGGATCAACGTGTCCGGCAGCATGATCCGGCATTCCGAGGACCTGAAGGTGATCGAGCGGTTCACCAGGGTCGACGACGACACGATCCTCTACGAATTCGAGATCGACGACCCGAGGACCTACAGCGAGCCGTGGGGTGGTCAGATTCCCTGGGAGAGGTTCGACGAGCAGATCCTCGAGTACGCCTGCCACGAGGGCAACTACGCGCTATCGAACATCCTGAGTGGAGCACGCTATCAGGAGCGGCAGGCCGGTCGGAACCCGCCGCACCAGAGGTGAGCGGCCCCGCGGTCGACGCCCGGCGCAGGAGCCCGATGTCCGGTACGTCTGCTGCCGCAACACGCGGTCGCTTGATCGTGGTGGCGGCCCTGATCCTTCTCGCCCAGGCCCCGGATGCGGCCCACGGTCAGGCGACCACCGCGTTCGTCCCGGTTACCGACGCGATGCTGCAGGACCCCGCACCCGGCGACTGGCTGATGTGGCGGCGTACGCTCGACAGTTGGGGCTACAGCCCGCTCGATCAGGTCAACCGCGAAAACGTGGGCGAACTCCGCATGGTGTGGACGCGGGACCTGGAGCAGAGGACTGGCGAGATCACGCCTCTTGCATACGGGGGCGTCCTCTACGTGCCACAAGCTTCGGACGTGATCCAGGCGCTGGACGCCGCGACCGGCGATTTCGTCTGGGAGTATTCCCGCAGTATCCCGCAGGACCTCTACACGATGGTCGGCGGCAACGCCCGCAACAATCGGAACATCGCCATCTACGATCGTCTGATCATCAATACGAGCGACGACAACTTCGTGTTCGCGATCGATGCACAAACTGGCGAAACGGTCTGGGAAACCAAGATCTTCGACTACAAGGTGAACTCGGCCACCCACAGTTCCGGTCCGATCATCGCGGACGGCAAGGTCATCTCCGGGCGCAGCTGCCGTCCTTGGGGCGGGCCGAACGCGTGTATCATCGCGGCCCACGACGCGCGGACCGGCGAGGAGTTGTGGCGCCGGCGCCTCATTCCGGCGCCGGGGGAGCCGGGCGACGAGACCTGGGGCGACGTGCCATTCGAGGGGCGACAACACGTCGGCTCGTGGATGGTGCCGAGCTACGACCCCGAGTTGCGTCTGCTCTACGTCGGCACGTCGGTCACGTCTCCCGCACCGAAGTTCTTGTTGGGCGGCGCAGACGAAACGCACCTCTACCACAACTCCACGCTCGCGCTCGAGATCGATACCGGGGAGATCAGGTGGTACTACCAGCACCTGAACGACCACTGGGACCTGGACCATCCCTTCGAGCGCCTTCTGATCGACACACGCGTCGCTCCCGATCCCGTCGAGGTGAGCTGGATCAACCCGCGGCTACAACCCGGAGAGGAGCGCAAGGTGATGACCGGCATTCCGGGTAAGACCGGGATCGTCTACACCCTCGATCGCGAGACGGGTGAGTTCCTGTGGGCGACGCCGACGAACTATCAGAACGTGATCAGCCAGATCGACGGGGCCACCGGGGCTGTCACGGTCAACCCGGAGGTCATCTTCCGCGAACTCGAACAGGAAGTGTTCGTGTGCCCCACCTGGGCCGGCGGCAAGGACTGGGAAGCCGGCGCCTATAGCCCGCTGACCCACACGATGTACTACCCGCTGCGCAATACCTGCGGGCAAATGCTGGCCACCAGCAACTTCGAGAGCGACCGGGCGCGGGCGCTGACCGCCGGAGGGCAAGGTGGGCTGGCGATCTACTCGCTGGCCTCGCGGCACCAGATCACGCCCGGCACGGACAATCTCGGTACGGTTCGAGCCATCTCCGTCGAGACCGGGGAGACGACCTGGCTGCACGAACAGCGAGCCCACACGATGTCGCTCGTAGCGACGGGCGGAGGCCTGGTATTCGGCGGTGACGCGAACGGGCGCTTCCGGGCGTTCGACGACCGCACCGGTGAGGTGCTCTGGCAGATCAACCTGGGTTCGTCGGTGAGCGGGTACCCTATCACCTACTCTGTAGATGGCCGCCAATATGTTGCGGTCAACACCGGAGCGGGCTCGATCAATCTGACGCCCGAGCTGCGTCCCAGCAGGGGCAGCAACTTGTTCGTATTCGCACTCCCGAGCCGAGATTGAATCGATGCCCCTGATGCAAGCGCGTCACTATGCCAGCCTGGCGCTGACTTGCGCGGTGTTGGTCTATGCGGCTCCCGCCGTAGCGCAGTACGGCGCGCTCGATGGCGAGTGGCGCTTTTACGGCGGCGATGGCGGGCACACCCAGTACACGGGCCTGGATCAGATCGACGCCCAGAACGTGGGCGACCTGCAGGTGGCCTGGCGTTGGCGTGCCGAGAACTCCTCCGACCGTCCGCTGTTCAACCTCGAGTCGACGCCGATCATGATCGGGGGTGTGCTCTATACGACAACCGGCGCCAGCGAAGTGGCGGCGATCGATGCGGCGACCGGGGAGACGCTATGGCTCTACACGCCTCCGCCCCGGACGAACGGGGAGGGCGAAGTCGGCGCGCCACCCACCGGCTCGGGGCGCGGAGTAGCCTACTGGACGGACGGCGAGCAGGAGAGGCTTTTTCACAACATCAGTGACGCTCGTCTGGTCGCCCTCGACGCGAAGACCGGAGAGCCCGTGGCCGACTTCGGCGAGAACGGCTACGTGGATCTCGCCCGAGATCTCGTGAAGCCCGGCGCCCGCGTGCGGTGCATTTCAACGCCCATCGTATCCAACAGTGTGGTTGTCTCGCAGGTGATCCCGGTGGGCGGTCCCAACGCCATAGAATCGACGCCCGGCCACATCCAGGGCTTCGATGCGCGCACCGGCGAACGGGTCTGGATCTTCCACGTCATTCCCCAAGGGGACGAGTTCGGGGCGGATACCTGGCTGGAGGACTCCTGGCAGTACTCGGGGCACGCGGGGGTGTGGACCCAGCTCACGGTCGATGAGGAGTTGGGCTATTTATACCTGCCCACGGAGACCGGGTCCAACGATTGGTACGGCGGCCATCGTCCCGGGGACAATCTGTTCGCGGAGAGCATCGTTTGCCTCGACATCAGAACCGGCGAACGAATCTGGCACTATCAGCTCGTTCATCACGGCCTTTGGGATTTCGACAATCCCGCTCCGCCGACCCTGGTCGACGTCACGCATGACGGGCGGCGCATCAAGGCGGTCGCGGTCGTGACCAAGCAGGGGCACACGTATGTGTTCGATCGCGAGAACGGCACGCCGCTCTGGCCGATCATCGAAATGCCGGTGCCGGAATCGGATGTGCCCGGAGAGTGGACGTCCCCGACCCAGCCGATTCCGTCGAGACCTGCCCCCTTCGACCGCCAGGGCTTCACCGTCGACGACCTAATCGACTTCACGCCGGAGATTCGCGCTGAAGCGATGGAGATCGCCGCCCAATTTCGCATGGGGTCTCTCTTCACGCCTCCGTCGCGGATCGATGATCCGGATGGCACGCATGGGACGCTGGTTCTTCCCGGATGGGGGGGAGGCGCCAGTTGGCCCGGTGCCGGAGTCGATGTCGAATCGGGCGTTCTCTTCATTCCGTCTCTGACCGTCCCCATCGTAGCCGCCTTGCAGGAGAGTGAGCCCGGGGGGAGCGGAACCGACTACTTCCGGTCCGGAGACATCTATCCTCCGGGGCCGCGTGGGCTGCCGTTGGTGAAGCCGCCTTGGGGGCGGATCACTGCGATCGACCTCAACAGCGGTGATCATCTTTGGATGAAGCCCCTCGGCGGAGCCCCGCGAGAGGTGCGTGAGCACCCCGATCTGCAGGGCCTGGGCCTGGACTTCTCGAGCATGGGGCAGAACGGGCGGCCGGGAGCGCTGGTTACGAAGACTCTACTCTTCGTGGGTGAAGGCGGCGGCGTGCGGGGCGGTGTGGCGTCGCGCTATGGGGCAGGGGGTCCGATTTTCCGCGCCTACGACAAGCTCACGGGGGAGGTGGTGGCAGAAATCACACTCCCGGCGAACCCGACGGGCAGCCCGATGTCGTATATGCTGAACGGCACCCAGTACATCGTGGTGGCCGCGGCGACCTTGGACAGCCCCGCAGAGTTCATCGCGTTGGCGTTGCGATAGGCGCGCTTCGGGTTTATAGAGAGTACTTTGTATTGCAAAGTCAGGGCGAGTCCGAGGTCGCCCCAGGATGAGAGAGGTGCCGAATGCCCATGCGATTGGTAGGGCGAGTACTGGTAGCTGCGCTCGGGCTCGGGCTGTTGGGGGACTGGCTCCTGGGGGAGATCGGTATCGGACTGAATCTCTTCCTGGGCCTGGGCGCACTCATGGCTTCCGCAGCGGTGCTCGTGCGGTTTCACGGCCAATCGACTCCAGCGATTGTGCATCCGCTGATGCTTTTGCCCCCGCTCGTCGGGCTCGGGGTTCTGTGGAGGTCCGCGCCCGGCCTCGCCGCCGCGAACGTGGTCGCTCTAGCAGTGGTCCTCTCCCTTCCCGTGCTCAGGATGGGAGGGGTCCGCCTGCCCTTGGCGCGGCTCGTCGACTACGCGGGAGGGTTCGCGGCGACCGGCTTGCGGACGCTGCTCGGTCCGCTCCACTTGGTTTCGGCCAACGTACCGTGGCAGGAGGCGTTCGGGGGGCTGCGGCGGCGTCGGACGGCGTCGATCCTGGTGGGGTTGCTCATCGCCATGCCCCTCCTGCTGGTTTTCTCGGCTCTGTTCGCATCGGCTGACGCCGGCTTCGAACATGCGCTCCAGTCCATCTTCGCCCTCGACTTCGAGTCGCTCTTCGAGCACGGCTTCCGAACGGGTCTTATCGGCTGGATCTCATGTGGGTACCTGATGGCCGCGCTCTCCGGTGTGGGCGTCCCC
>JAYZBT010000265.1:0-5015 GCA_036338615.1 Gemmatimonadota bacterium | reverse complement strand
TCGAAGGCCACTGACCATGCACGACGGATTTACGTTCGAGGACCCTGCCGAGATCATCGCGCACCGCGGCTACAGCGCCCGTGCCCCGGAGAACACGCTGGCCGCGATCGATCTGGCGATCGAAGCCGGAGCCGATGCGGTCGAGTTCGATCTGCACACTGCGGGGGACGGGAACCCGGTGCTCTTTCACGACGCCATGGTCAGCCGGACGACGAACGGCGTGGGTCCGGTCCGGCGGCGAACGCTCGAACAATTGCAGAAGCTCGACGCGGGCGGCTGGTTCTCGGCCGAGTTCGCTGGCGAGAGAATCCCCGCGTTTCGGGAAGCCCTCGAGCACATCGGGGACCGAGTCGCGCGCATCTACGCCGAAGTGAAGGGCTTCCGTGAGATGGAGGACCTGGACCGGATGGTACGGTTTGCCGACGAAACCGGTCAGAAAGAGCGCACCGTCTTCATCGCGATCAATTGGACCTTGCTCGACCGCATGCGCTCCCAGGACGCGTCGATTCAAATCGGGTACGTCGTCGAGGACGCCGCTCATGTGGACGAGGCGCTTCGGAGAGCGACGGGCGACGCCTCCGCGATGATCGACTTCAAGGCCGAGCTTCTGCTCGCCGACCCTTCCCTGGCGACCAGGGCGCGCGACGCGGGCAACGAGTTGGCGGCCTGGACCGTGAACGAGCCCTCCGACGCCTCCAAGCTTCTCGACATGGGCGTCCCACGGATCACGAGCAACGAGGTCGACGCTCTGCTCGAATGGAAGCGCGGCCTTTAGCAGCGACCACCCGGCCGACCTTTGACCTACCGGTGACCGACGCCGCCACACCCCACCCGTTCTCCCCCCCCGGTCGCGACGCGGCGCTCCGGCGCATGCGCTCGGAGGGCGTCGACGTGCTGGTGGTCGGAGGCGGAATCACGGGGTGCGGTATCGCCCGCGACGCCGCTTCGCGGGGCTGGTCGGTCGCCCTGGTCGACAAGGAAGACTTCGCCTTCGGTACGTCTTCACGCTCCTCGAAGATCGTGCACGGCGGCGTCCGCTACCTGGAGTACGGGCACTTCCTCCTAGTGCGCGAGTCGGCGCGGGAGCGCGCCGTACTGCGTTCGATTGCGCCTCACCTCGTGCACCGCTTGGACTTTCTCTACCCGGTGTTCGGCCCCGACTCGCTGCTCAAGATTCGAGCAGGGCTCGCGGTCTTCGATTGGCTGGCCGGGGCACCAGCGGAAGACAAGCACGTGAATCTCGAGCCCCACGAAGTCCGCGAGCGACTCCCGGGCCTGCGGGAGCCGCTTCGCGGGGCGGTCCGGTATCCGGAATATATCACGGACGACGCGCGCCTCACGCTGGAAAACGCCATCTCCGCGGCGCAGCTCGGAGCGTGGGTCGCGAACTACGCTGCCTGCGAACGCTTCTTGCTGGACGACGCCGGCAGCGTCATCGGCGCTCGCGTAAAGGACGGGCGGAGCGGAGACGCATTCGATGTGGCTGCGGGGTGCGTGGTGAACGCGTGTGGTCCGTGGGCCGAACAGGTGCTCGAAGACGCTGGCATGCCCGTAGAAAAGCCGCTACAACCGAGCAAGGGCATCCACCTGCTGCTGTCGGCGGACAGGCTACCGATCGAAGGGGCGACCTTCCTGAAGTCGCGTTCCGGACGCAGAGGGCTCGCCATGCGTCGGCTCGACTACATATATGTCGGCACGAGCGACACCGAGTACGACGGACCCCTGGATACTCCCCGTGCGACGCGGGCGGAGGTGGCCGAGCTGCTGGCGATGGTCCAGGACTGTTTCCCCGACCGAGGACTCCGCATCGAGGACGTTCTCGCCACGTGGGCCGGCATTCGACCGCTCATCGAAGAAGAAGGCAAGACGACCCGCGATACCTCGCGAGAGGACGAGGTGTGGTCCGGTCCGGACGGCCTCATCAACATCGCCGGAGGAAAGCTCACCACGTACCGACGCATGGCCGAGCGGGCCATCGATGAAATACGGGACGTGCTGGGACCGTCCCCCCGCAACGAGAACCGCACCGCTACACTCGCGCTTCCGGGATCCCCCGCGGGCGATGTCGCGAGCTTCGAGTCCGGAGCGGAAGAGCGCCTCCGCGCCGCAGGTCTGAACGATGCGACGGTCACACGAATCTGCTGGCTCTACGGCCGACAGATCGACGATCTACTGGCACTCGCGGCAGACGACTCGGGTTGGCTCGAGCCTCTCGGTCCCGGTGTGCCGGCCGTACGCGGAGAGGTGAAGCTCGCCGTGGAACGCGAGATGGCGTCGACCCTGGTCGACTTCATGGACCGCCGCAGCGCCCTCTTGCTCTTCTCTCCAGACTTCGGCCTCGCCGGAGCATGTGAAGCGGCTGACATTATGGGCTTGTTGCTGGGGTGGGACGAGGAGCGCCGCAGCGCGGAGGTGGCCCGCTACCAGGCTTATGCGGACGAGCACCGCGTGCCGCGGGAGTAGGGCCGCCCCGCAGTCAGGCCTCGGTCGCCGCCGCGACGTCGGCGCTGGGTAGAAGCAGCACAAACGTCGTGCCCACGCCTTGCTCCGACTCCACTTGGACTTCTCCTTCGTGCGCCTCCACGATGCCGCGAACGATCGCGAGGCCCAGGCCGGCTACGCCCTTGCCCGCGCCCTCAGTCTGCCAGAACCGGTCGAAGAGTCGGTCGACCGCGTCTGGGGCGATCCCTTCGCCGGTGTCGGAAACCGACAGCGCCACCCGGCCGTCGCGCTCGACCCCGCCGAGCGTCACGGACCCTCCACGGGCGGTGAAGCGGAGCGCGTTGTCGATCAGGTTGGTGAGCGCCTGCAGGATGCGGTCCCGGTCCATTCTGGCGGGAGGCACGTGCGATGCAACCTCGACGAGCAGTGCGACGCCGGCTTGCTCGGCCTGGTGCGCAGAGAGTTCGATCGCCTCTTCGAGGATGGGGCGCACTCGCTCGGCGGAAGGGCGGACCACGAACGCTCCCGCCTCGATGCGAGCGACGTCGAGCAGGTCTTCGATGAGCCGCCCCATGCGGCCAGCCGAGCGGGCGATGATCTCGGCCTGCAGCCGACGCTCCTTCTCGTCCAACGGCAGCTCGATCAGCAGGTCGGCGGCTGCGGCGACGACGCCCAGAGGATTGCGGAGATCGTGTGAGACGATGGAAACCACCTCCTCTCGCTGGTAAACCGCCCGGCGAAGGGCGGTTTCCTTGTCGCGGATCTCACTGATGTCCCCGAACGTCAGGACCGCCCCCCGCACGTCGGTCCCATCGACGAGCGGATGTAGCGACCAGCGCGACGGGAACGACGTACGATCGCGGCGCCAGAGCACGTCCTCGTCCCCAGAGTCCACGCGGCCCCCCTCACCCAGTGCCGCGAGGATGACGGAGTCCTCCCGGTCTCGGGGTTCTCCGTCCGCTGTGGAGTGATGGACCGTGTCGTGCATGTCGCGACCACGGATCTCGCGCTCGGAAAACCCCAGCAGCACACAGCCGACACGGTTCAAAGAAGTGCATTTCCCTTCCAGGTCGATCCCCAGCACGCCCTCGCCGGTCGCCTCCAGCAAGGCGTCGATATCACGCTGGGAGCGGACCGCCTGAGACCGGCGCTGATCCGCTTCCGCCATGAACGTGCGCAGCCGTCTACTCACCAGCCCCAGTACGAGCGTCGAAGCGAGGGCCACCGCCGCTAGAGCGAGCGTGACCCAGAACTGTAGGCGCAGCAGGCGAGCGCTTTCACGTCCCCCCTCCCTGACCTGGCTCTCGATCACGCGTTCCAGTTCTCGCGCCGCGATCTCGAGGTTGTCGAACGAGGTCAGGCTCTCGGCCACCAGCGCCGCGCGGATGTCGCCGCGGTCGGGCTCGTCGAACGCCCTCCGGTTCTCGAAGTGCCAGCGTGCCGACTCGGCCGAGAGCTGAGCCAGGCGCTCTCGAACCTCGAAGTCCATTACACGCACGAGGCCGCCCAGCTTGGTGAATAGACTGTCTTCGATCGCCACCTCGGCGTTGTACTGCGTGCGCAACGAACGATCATCGGTCAACAGGAAACGCTGGAACCGATCCGTCACCCGCGCCTGGGCGAGCGACAACCTCGCGCTCGCCTCCAGGGCCGGCTGAAGGATCTCGCTGATCTCTTCCTGCGCTCGCGCGGCTCGCTGGCTGAAGTAGATGGGCACGACTGCCAACGCAATCAGCGCGAGGGCAACGAAGGCGAGCGCCGAGGTCGCGCGCGTCTTGCGCGGTGTCACGCGCAGGCGCTCGGTCGAGGGCTGACTAGGGCTCATCGGCGACTCCGTTCGCGCGGTCCGGAGGCCGCGCCCACCGTGGCGAATCCCGTAGTAGATACCTGTTGGGTAGCTACCCGTTGGGTGACACCCGTGCTACCGGAAGGACGCGGCGGGGGTCCCCCCACCATTTCAGAAGACCCCGTCGTCCTCTTCGCCAGGACCGCCGCGTCCGCCGCGGCGTCCACGCCCGCCGTCCTGCTCGAACTCTGCTTCGAGGAGGCGGAAGCTATCATTCAGGGCCTGGTCGTTCTCGGTCCCCATGATGCGGCCGGCGATGAACTCACCCAACACGGGGCCCTGCTTGAACGACTCTGCAGATCCAGCACCAGCGAGCCACCCGTTGTCGTAGTCCGGGTGCTCGTCGATGATGAAATTCCGGCTCACCGAGCTCGCGTAGTGACACGCCCGTGTCTCGTTGATCGAGCGCTCGGCGAGCGCCGGAAAGTACTTCGCCAAGATGGCGCGGGGCCGGGCGTGCGATTCCTCGTCCACCCAACGGATGCTCGTATCAGGGTCATCCCCGCTATGACCGCCCGTGCGAATGCGGAATCCGCGAGAGTCGGTGGGTAGTGCCGGCCATCCGGTCACACCCCTGAAGTTGTAGCTCGGACAATTCGGGTACCGGAACGACTCGTCGCCGGGAGGCGTGGAGAAGTAGTACACGTGGCCGAGGGTCCGGATGCTCAAGCGCTTGCCCATGAGCGCGGGGAAGAACTTCGGGAACCAGGGACCGAGAGCGAATACG
>JAYZBT010000264.1:0-11267 GCA_036338615.1 Gemmatimonadota bacterium | reverse complement strand
AATATGACGCAGGTCCCTGGGCGGTCGATCCTCTTCATCGCCACCGCCGCCGAAGAACAAGGCCTGCTCGGCGCGCAGTGGTATGCGCAATCACCGCTACATCCTCTGAACCAGACCGTCGCCGAAATCAACGTCGACGGCGCCAATCTCTGGGGCGAGACCGACGACGTAATCGTGCACGGTGAGGAGAGGAGTGCACTAGGCGTTTACGTCCGCCCGCGTGCCTCGATGCTGGGACTCACGATCATCCCGGACGCCGAACCCGAGAAGGGCTTCTTCTTCCGGAGCGACCACTTTCCCTTCGCGAAGGCGGGTGTGCCGTCCCTCTATGTCGAGCACGGCCGGACTTACCGAGGCCGGCCCGAGGGGTGGGGCGCCCAAATCCAGGCCGAGTACACGGCCTCCCGCTACCATGCGCCTTCCGACGAATTCAGCGAGGACTTCGTCTTCGACGGTGCGGTCCAGCAAGGGGCCCTCGTGCTCTCGGTGCTGCTCGATATCGCCGGGGACGATACCTGGCCCGAGTGGCACGACGGTCAGGAGTTCAAGGCGGCCCGAGACGAAATGATGAGGTCCAGGTAGGGGCGCCACCGGGAAGCCTACAACCCGGTGGGCTGATCCACGAATTCCCAGGGCAGCCCGAAGCGCTGCTCGAGGTGGGCGCCGAGTGCACGAACGCCGAACGTTTCGGTCGCGTAGTGCCCGCCGAGCAGAAGAGAGATGCCGAGTTCCATCGCGTCGAAGTGGCTGTGGTGGCTGCCTTCGCCCGTGACCAGGGCGTGCAAGCCCTCCTCGACCGCTTCTTGCACGAAGGATGCTCCGCCGCCGGTTACCACACCCACCCTCTCTACCCTCTCGGGGCCGCCAGGGATCAAATGGACGGCCCCGCCCAGGATATCCTCGAGGCGTCCGGCGAAATCAGACGGGCTCGTGGCCTCGGCCAGGGTGCCCCACCAACCCGTCGGCGCCCCCCGGTAGTGCGCGAAACGTCCCTCGAGATCCAAGCCGAGCTCCCGAGCGAGTAGCGCGCAGTTCCCGACTTCGACGTGGCTATCGAGCGGCAGGTGGCAGCTATAGAGGGCGAGTTCGCCCTCTAGCAGCATGCGGACCTTCCGGAAGTGCCTCCCGGTCAACGGTTGCAAGCCGCCCCAGAAGAGACCGTGATGCACGATCATCAAGTCGGCGCCGCGCTCGACCGCGGCGCCGATGGAGGCCTCCGACGCATCGACGGCCACGACGACGCGCTCGACATCTTCCGGGCCGGCGACCTGGAGTCCGTTCAGGGCGGTCGGATAGTCCGGGTGCTCAGCGAGCGCCAGGTATCCATCGAGATACTGGAGGATGGATTCTAATTTCATCGGATCCGCCTCCGGGGACCCGCCTGCTCATGTGGAAAAGGCGTGGAAAAGTGGAGTGCATATTGATCTTCGGCCACATTCCCAGACGCCGGCGCTTCGTTAACCTCTTGAGCAGCAGTCACTTGTAGCCTCAAGACACTCCAGATCGGCGGATCTCCACATCGACGAAACCGCTGGGGAAAAGTCTGTTTATTACTTGATCGGTCCGCGAATCGCGCCCGGGGCCGCAGCGGGATCCCGCGGTGTCCGCCCTTGGGGTTCCCCCATGTGGACGGTGCCATTGAGGACAGCCCCTTCCTCGAGCTGCATCCGGCGCGCACGGATGTCACCTTCGATGCGGCACGTGGCCTGGAGCTCGAGGCGAGATTCGGCCACCAACGTGCCGATCACCGTCCCCGACACGACTGCGTCCTGGGTGGCGATGTCACCGGAGACGACGCCATCTCTACCCACGACCACAGCCTTCCCCGCGCGCACGCTGCCCTCCACCGTGCCTTCGATACGGATGGTCCCGTCGGTGTCACAGTCGCCGACCACCTTCATCCCGGGGCCGATGATGGAGATCACCGACTCGCGAGGTGTGCCGTTCGCGCTCCGGTCGCGTGCCATGAATGCTCCGTTCTCGAACTGTGGATCGAACTGGTGGATGAAGTCGATTCAATCGACCTGCCCAGAATGCCATCAAATTAGCGCGGCGCGCCACTGAAGCTACTACGTGGGTTGCTCTACCATGGTCAGGGGGTCCACCGCGTCCCCATTGAGCAGGATCTCGAAGTGCAGGTGTGGAGCTGTGGACCGGCCCGTGGACCCGCTCAGAGCAATGACCTCACGCTCCCGAACTCGTTGCCCCTCCTGGACCAGGTGGAGTGAAGCATGGGCGTACCGCGTAGTGTACCCGTCCCCGTGGTCGAGTACGACAAAGCGCCCGTACACTTCGTCCTCCCCCACCACTATGACGGTCCCGCCTCCAGCCGCCCGGATGTACGAATCGGTGGCTACCGCGATGTCGAGGCCGGGGTGGTCGTCACCTTCCGCGCCCTGAATCAAGGCTTGAGTGATGAAGCCTTTTTCACCGAGCGGCCAAACCGACGGCTGCGACGCTCCGGCGGCCGGCAACGTCTCAGGCCCCCGGCCGCGTCGTGAGCCGCCCGCAGGCGGGAGCCAAACGTCCGACGGCGACCCGGCCCCCGATGTACCGAAGAGATCACGGATGTTGCCGTATTGCACCTCGATCGACTCCAGCCGTCGCGCAAGCGTGAGCACTCGAGCGCGGTCGCCCTCCACCGCCTGCAACTGCAGCTCGAGGTCGGCCACGCGCGAGACTCGAGCCGCCAAGTACCACCAACTGCCAGCCATGATCGTGAGGGCGAGCGCCAAAAGTGAGGCACCGCCGGCCAGCACCCGGAGCCACTTGTATGTGACGTGGATGGTGCGGCTCTCCCGTCCCCCATCGGGGACGACCATGATCGTGAGCCTACGCTGGCCGTCAGAACTCATTCGACGACCTCCGAGACGTCACGGCCGGTGATCAACTCGAAGACTCGCTCGAAATCGTCGACGCCGTGATACTGGATCTCGATGCGCCCCTTGCCACCCCGCTTTTGCTTGATGGAGACGTGGGTGGAGAGCGAGTCTCGCAGCGCGCCCTCCAGCTCGAGAACCAAGGGGTCGGCCGGCTTGGCGACTTTGCTGCGAGCTCCAAACTCCGCTCCGCGGGCGCGTTTCTCGACATCGCGGACCGACCAACCTTCCTTCACCGCGGTGCGCGCCAGAGCCGCGGCCCGCACCGGATCCGTCACGGAGAGCAGCGCTCGTGCGTGGCCCATCGAGAGCGAGCCATCCTCGAGGAGCCGGCGAATCGACGGCGGCAGCTTGAGCAGACGAATCAAGTTCGCTACGGTCGAGCGGTCCTTGCCGACCACGCCCGCGATGTCGCTCTGACTCATCCCGTACTGCTCACTCAGCGCGGCGTACCCTTCGGCTTCCTCTATGGGGTTGAGGGCCTCGCGTTGGAGGTTCTCGACCAAAGCGAGCACGAGCAGCGTCTCATCACTCGTCTCCCGGACCAGGACCGCCACGTCGGGCCAACCGAGACTGGTCACCGCTCGAAGACGTCGCTCCCCAGCAACGAGCTCATAGCGTCCTTGCGCGCCAGGAGCCGGTCGTACGACGAGCGGCTGCAGGAGTCCGTTCTCCCGAATGGAAGCAGCGAGCTCTTCGAGTTCCCCCTCCTTGAAGACGCGCCGCGGCTGCACCGGGTTCGGGACGATCGACTTCACGGGGAGGCTATGAACGTCCCCACTGCTCGTTTCGGGGTCGAGGTACTCGCCAAGGAGTGCGCCGAGGCCCTTCCCGAGGCGATCGCGTCCGCTCATCCGACCGCTCGCGGGTGGTGGCTCTGTACCGCCCGCCCAGTGCGAGCGATGAGTTCTTGAGCGAGCGCGAGGTAAGACTGTGCCCCCGTCGACAGCAAATCGTACAGTACGATCGGTCGACCGAAGCTCGGAGCCTCCGCCAGTCGGACGTTTCGCGGGATCACGGACGTATACACCTTCGAGCCGAAATACTCGCGCGCCTCCGCCACAACCTGTCGGGAAAGATTGAGGCGCCCGTCGTACATCGTGAGTAGAACGCCTTCAATGTCCAAGTCGGGGTTCATTCCCTTCTGAACCAACCGCACGGTGTTCAACAGCTGGCTCAATCCCTCCAGAGCGTAAAACTCACACTGGATGGGGATGATCACCGAGTCGGCGGCGGTGAGCGTATTGAGGGTGAGCAGCCCCAGTGAGGGCGGACAATCGACCAGTATGTAGTCGTACTGGTCGCGAATGGGATCGAGCGCCCGCCTCAGAATGCTTTCACGCTGTCTCGCCTGAACCAACTCGATCTCGGCTCCCACCAGGTCGCGAGTGGAAGGAACGACGTCGAGATACGGAAAGTGCAACTTCCGTAGGATACACTGGTTCACTGAGCGATCGCCGATCAGCACGTCGTAGATCGTGGACAAGGACTCCCTACCGTCCACACCCAGGCCGCTCGTCGCATTACCCTGTGGATCGATATCAACGACGAGGGTTCGTTTCTCGGCCACCGCGAGGGAGGCGCCGAGGTTGACGGCGGTGGTCGTCTTACCGACTCCACCTTTCTGATTGGCGATCGCGATGACGAGCGACATGACTACTCGGAAGGCTGTGGATCCGCGACGAAGGTGCGCGGACGAAGAATATATCCGCGCAGACCGTACACCGGAAAGCCGGCAAGGCTTGACCCTCGACGTGGCGCCTTTGATTTTCCGCACAACCCCACGACAATTCTGCGGTTATGAGGGGACGCCCCCCCAGCGTCGGTATTCCAAGAACTCTTTGCGGGACTAAGGCAATGAGGCACCGTCGGGCAGACTGGGTGGGCAGAATGATTGTGGTGGCGGCGCTGCTTTCCGCGTGCGGGGACGCCGCCATAGAGGCGGATCCGGGCCTCGCGCCGTTCGTTGGTGATTGGGTGGCCACCGAGCTGATCGTAGCGAGTCCCGTGGCTCCTGACGCCACGCTGGAACTGATCGGGCTCGGATCGACGTTCACGATCAACATCCAACCCAGCGGCCTCTACACCGCGATTCTGGTCTTCGCCGGTCAGGCACAGACGGAAATCGGCCAACTGTCGGTGTCCGGCGGCTCGACCGTGATCCTGGACCGCGAGTTCCCGACTCCCTCACGAGAGATCTCGACCTTCGGGTTCGAGCATGCGGACTGCTTCATTCTGGAGGGAGACACCGAGTTCGACTTCAATCTGGACGGCACTCCCGAGCCGGCGCTCGTCCGCTTTGTGCTGGAGAGGCGGTAAGCACGCCCCATTAGTGTTTCACGTGGAACACGCTATTCTCGGTGGGATCGCATGAAGGGATTGTCTCAGGTACCCCTGTTTCACGTGAAACAGCTGATTCGAGTGTGCGAGGGCCGCAAGCTACATACAGTGTAGCTCGTCCCTTCACATACGACCCGCTGTGCTAGCCGGCTCCGAGGCCTGGAGTCGCCCCAACTCCTGCCGTAAATCTCCGCACCTCGAGCAGAAGATTCTGTAGATCCGCCGGGGACACGCCCGGTATTCTCCCGGCTTGAGCGAGCGTCCCAGGCCGGACCTTCGTCAACTTCTCCCTCGACTCGTGGGAAAGCGTGGCGAAATCCCAGTAAGGAAGATCGTCGGCCAATTCGAACTTGGCCTGGTCGCGCAGTCGCTCAGCCCGCTGTCGTTCGCGCAGCACATACCCTTCGTATTTCAACTCTACCTCCACCGCACTCCGTACCGGTTCCGAAAGTGACCCCAGAGCCTGCCCCGCCACCCTGAGTAGATCCGCCGCACAAACGCGCGGCCGCTTCAACAACTCAACGGCTCGAGTCGGCTCCGAAATCGGAGTGGAGCCGGCCAATTCCAAGATCGGTGCCACCACATCCGGACGAAGCGCCGTTTCCCGAAACCACGCGAAAGCCCGGTCTTCCTCACTCAAGCGGTGGTCCAACGCTTCCACTTGTTCTGGGGTCAGCAACCCTCGTTCTCGCGCCAATGGACCCAAGCGACGCGGGGCATTGTCCTGCCGCAGTAGAAGCCGGAACTCCGATCGCGAAGTGAAGAGCCGATAGGGCTCATCCACCCCCCGGGTCACGAGGTCGTCGATCAAGACCCCGATGTAGGCCTCGTCCCTTTCCAGAACGAAGGGTGCCTCCCCCTTCACCTGCAACGCCGCGTTGATGCCCGCCACGATGCCCTGCCCCGCAGCCTCTTCGTACCCCGTCGTGCCATTGATCTGACCCGCGAAGTACAGGCCCGGAACATCCCTTAGGGCCAGCGTATGTCGAAGTTGGTGCGGCGGGAAGTAGTCGTACTCGATGGCGTATCCAGGCCTCGTCATGACGACATCCGCGAGCCCCGGAACCGTGCGCAGAAACTCGAGCTGGACTTCCGCGGGCAAAGAGGTCGACAGACCGTTCACATAGAACTCGGTCGTGTGTAGTCCCTCGGGCTCCAGGAAGACTTGATGTCGTTGAGCGTTTGGGAAACGGACGATCTTGTCCTCGATGGACGGGCAATACCTGGGACCACGCCCAGCGATCTCACCCCCGTACAGTGCGCTCTTGTGCAGGTTTTCCGCCACTACTCGCTTCAGGCCCTCCGAGGCCCACGTGATCCAGCACGGCCTCTGCTCCGGGATGCGCTCCTCAACGTACGCCGCGAACCGATACGGGTGGTGGTGGCCGATCTCTGGGCCGTCGTCCCCGTCCTGCCTCTCCGTCTGATCGAAGTCGATCGTGCGCCCGTCGATGCGCGGCGGTGTCCCCGTCTTGAAGCGCGCGACTTCCAGCCCCAGCGACTCGAGCCCCTCGGCCAGCGCGATCGATGGCGCCTCTCCTGCGCGGCCGGCACCCACGCCAGCCTCCCCACCCACGTGAATCTTCCCGCGCAAGAACGTGCCGGCTGTCACCACCACACAGTGTGCACAAAAGGTGAGGCCGCCCTGGGTGCGCACGCCGCACACCCGGCGTCCGTCCATCAAGAGGCCCCCTATGGAGTCCTGGAAGAGGTCGAGGTCGGCCAACCCGTCCAGCACTCGGCGCACCCCGAGCGGATACAGCGCGCGATCGCACTGTGCCCTCGGACCCCATACTGCCCGACCCTTTGAGCGGTTCAGCATACGGAAATGGATTCGCGCGGCGTCGGTCGCTCGACCCATGACGCCCCCCAGCGCATCGACCTCCCTGGCGACGACACCCTTGGCCAAACCGCCGATTGCTGGATTGCAGCTCATCTGCCCCAGGCGCGCGAGGTCGGGGGTAACCAACAGCGTCCGCACACCCGCGCGCGCAGCCGCGGCGGCGGCCTCGGTACCCGCGTGGCCGCCCCCTACGACGATTACGTCGTACGAAGAATACACAGCAAGCCCCGCAGCCTATACGCCCATACACTCATCTCGGCGCGATCTCGAACCTGGAGCGTGACATCCCGGCATCCGGCTCGATAGCCTCGAGCTTGGTCACGACAGCGACCGGCGGACCTTCCGCCAGCAGCCCCTCGAACTCCACCAGAACCCGAGCGGGCCCGGCAACATGAACTTCCACGCAGCCGTTCGAGAGGTTTCGGACGTGGCCACCGAGCCCGAGCCGAGTCGCGGTCGAGCGCACCCACCATCGAAAGCCCACGCCTTGCACGCGCCCATGGACTCGGTATCCACATAGATCAGGACCGTTTGGCAGCGACTCGTTCATTTCCCCACGCAGAACTCTCGGAATACAACGTCGAGTACGTCTTCAACGGAAATCACGCCCAGCATCTCCTCGAGCGCGGTCTCCGCCGGACGAAGATGGGTCGCCGCGACCTCCGGGGGGAGTCCATCTACGAGCGCATCTCGGAAGAGCTCCACCTCCGCACGGGCCAGACCCAACGCGCGAGCATGACGCTGACGAGTGATGACCGGTACTCCGCCACCCACCGCCAACAACCCGGAGTACACGAGCCCGGGAAGCGCATTCCTGATCGAGTCGAGCCCCTCCCCTGAATGCGTCGACACGCCGATCACACCGCTGTCCTCGGTCACAGGCTGTCCGTCGAGCTCCTCCTGGAGGTCGGACTTCGTGCGAAGCACGAGCACAGGGGCCTCGACGTCCTCGAGGAACGCCTCATCGAATCGTGAAATATCTTCGCCCGAGGGCACACAGAGCAGCACGACATCGGCACGCTTCAAGTATCGTCTCGCCACCTCGATCCCGAGCCTTTCCACAGGGCGTTCAGTTCCTCGCAGGCCCGCGGTGTCGACCAATCGGAAAGGGAATCCGCCCATCTGAACCGTGGCCTCCAGCGCGTCCCTGGTCGTGCCGGGTTCCTCGGTGACGATCGCCCGCTCCTCCCCGATCAAGGCGTTGTATAGCGACGACTTGCCAGCGTTCGGCCGACCGGCGAGAACCACCAGCGCACCCTCTCGCAGCAACTCACCCTCGGGAGCCGTGTCCAGCAATCGGCCTATCCGTTGAGCGACATCTCCCGCCTCCAGCGCGATCTCGTCCAGCGGCACCGGGGCGTCGTCCTCCTCAGGGAAATCGATATGGTGCGCAAGCAACGCCTCGAGCCGCACGATGCGCTCCCGCAACTCCGAGATCCGGGACGACAGCCCCCGCTCCAGATGCCCGAGGGCTGCGGTGTGCAGAACTCTATTTCGCGTCTCGATCAGATCCGAGATCGCCTCAGCCTGCACGAGATCCAGCTTTCCTCTGAGGTGGGCGCGGCGAGTGAATTCGCCGCGCTCCGCCGGGCGGGCGCCCGCGCGCAGGCACGCGTCCAGCACCAGTGCCGGAATCAGCCAACCTCCGTGGCAGGAGAACTCGACTACGTCCTCGCCCGTATAGCTGTCTGGGGCGGCGAAGTAGGTGACAACCGCTCGGTCGATCGCCGTCCCGTCGTCCGGGTCCTCGATTTGCGACAACTGCGCGTACCGCGGGTCCGGCATCACGTGGAGCCTGGGCAGAAGTCGCAGGGCCACCGAGCACGCCTCGGGCCCCGACACTCGAACCACCGCGATCGCCCCCAGGCCCGGCGCCGTCGATACGGCGGCGATGGTGTCGACGTCGAGGATCCCCATGGCGTCAGCTTAGTCGCTGCTCACCTTAGGCGGAGGCTTCCCCTTCATCTTCTTGCGCTCTCCGGCGATCCACATTTGCTGCGGGATCGTCGCGATGTTCGCGGTCGCATAATAGAGGTTCAGGCCACTCGCCAGCCTGAAGAAGATGAAGACCATCATGATCGGCATCATGTACATCATCATCTTCATCTGTGGATTCGGCGTGTCGAGCGACTTGTAGCTCACATACTGCATGAGGAACATCGACAGCCCGAGGAATATCGGCAGCAAGAAGAGCGGGTCCGAGGCCGAAAGGTCGGGCAACCACAGGAACGCCTCGCCACGAAGCTCGATCGTATTCTGGAAGACGAAGAAGAGCGCGATGAGGACCGGCCACGGAATCAGCATCGGCAGGCAGCCCGCCAGCGGGTTGAAACCGTGCTCCTTGTAGAGCCGCATCATCTCCTTCTGCAGCTTCTCCGGGTTGTCCTTGTACTTCGTCTGGATCTCTTTCAGCAGCGGCTGCACAGCCATGTTTCGCAGTTGTGCCTTCATCGCCTTGTGATTCAGGGGGAAGAGCACAACGCGCATCATCACCCCGAAAATGATGAGCACCCAGCCGTATCCGAGGGACAACTTGGTATGCAGGTACACCAGGATGGTCATGATCACAGACACGATCGGGCGGACGATGGGTCGGAAGAACTTCCACCCGTACGGGTTCACGCCCTCCATCCCTTGGCCCAGCGAACTGAGCAGCGCGTATTCCTGCGGACCCATGAATAGTCTGTACGCGAACTCGCCATCCAGAGTGAGCGGCTGAGCCGAAACGAGATTGACGCGTTCGGCGAACTCGCTGGGCTCGATGATCAAGCCGCCAAAATAGTTGCCTTCATCTATGGACTCTTCGCTCTCACCCGCGAGAAGAGCCATGACGAAGAACTTGCTGCGAAAGGCCGTCCACAGCAGCGGACCCTGCACGATGCTCGGCCCTGCCTTGGTCATCAGCGTCGACTGCACACCCTCCGTGAGGTGGTTGTGCACGTACGCCATCGCTCGGGCCTCGTTCACCGAGTCGGCTTCGGAAAACGCCACGCCCGCGCCGAGGTCGGTCAAGAGCAGCGGCCGATCCAGGTCTCCTTCCACGCCGCCCTTCACGCCCACCACGTATTCGTCCGGGTTGAACTCGTACTCTATGGCGAAGCTGAAGGGGCTGGTCGGATGTTCGTAGACGAACCGCAGAGTACGCGCGCCCGACTGTGCGGACATCGTGAACCCGTCCGCGGGCTCCACCGAAAACGGCACCCGGGTGAGGTCCACCGTGTCGGAACCGATGAGGAGCTTGTTGCCCAAATAGCCGTGGGCCCCATCGGGCACGAGGTCTACGAGCCCCTCTCTGTTGAGCGCCTGATACTCCGACATCCGCACAGATGTCACGAGCGCGCCATAGTTGGAAAATTCGTAGCGATAGAGCGGTCCTTCGACCACGATGCTTCTCTCGGGCATCCGGGGCGCATCGGTCGACGGCTGCAAAGCCACGGATTCATCCCGGCCTGGCAACTCCGGGGCCGCCGAGATCGGGATCTCGGGAGTTCGGCCCGACCCGACCGCTGGCCGAGCCGTGGACACCTCTCCGTCCGGCTCCGCGACGGAGGCACCTGTGGAGAGGCTGTCCGGAAAACCATCTTCCAGCGCCGGCGTCGGAAACAGCATATTGGTGCCCACGATCACGCCCAACATGAGGACGATCGCCAGCACGAAACGGACTTCCGTGTTCATCGAACCTGTCTATTCATTCGAGTTCATACGAGGCGGCCCTCAGGGCCGTTCCTCGATTCAATCTTGTCGAGGCGAGGTGGGACCGGATCGAACCCGAAGCCACCCCACGGATGGCAGCGGCCCAAACGCTTCAGCATGAGCCAACCGCCTCGGGCCGCACCGTGCGTGCGGATCGCCTCGATCGCATACACGGAGCACGGCGGCGTGAAGCGGCACGAAGCCGGTGTCCACGGCGAAACCCCTATCTGATAGACGCGGATCACGCCGATCAAGATTCGTCCGAGCACAGCGCCTCCATCGCCTCATGAACATCGGATCGCAACTGACCGAAGTCCGCCTCATACGCTCTTCTGCGGGCTCGGATCAACACATCACCTGCCGGCCCACGCGCGTCGAGCGCGGGCAGCACTTCCCTTCTACCGATCTCACGCAACCTTCTCTTCAATCGATTCCGTTCCACGATCTCCCGCCCGTGCTTCGGCACGATGAGACCGAGGCGTGAACGCGAAGCGGGGGAAGGCGCGAAGAAG
>JAYZBT010000263.1:0-13613 GCA_036338615.1 Gemmatimonadota bacterium | reverse complement strand
CAGGAGCCGAGCGATCGTCGCGTTCCCGTCCGGAAAGTAGAGGTCGTCTCCGTGGTTCCACTCGCTCTCGCGACCGTGTTGTCCGCCCCCGATGTGCGAAAGCGGGCTCACGCGGGGCAGGGGGTCGAGGTTCATCCCCGCGAAGCCGGGATAGCCCTGGGCCCATCCATAGAGCGCGGGATAGCCGTCGATCCCCACGCAGAAGCTGCCCTTGGGGCGGTCATCGAAGAACGGGATCACATCCGGGTGCGCCTTGGCGTGATCGAGCAGGAAGTCCCGATAGCTGATCCGCGCCAGCCGCTCCTTCTTATCCAGATCGGACAGTCCGGGCATGTAGTCCGGGTTCGCACCGGCATCGTAGAGGCGTGCGATGTCCCTGCGGGCATCGGCGGAGAGCGGGGTCTGCGCGAGCCACTCGGCCCATCCGCGGCTCCTGGATCCCCCTCGTCCCATGACGAGCCGATCCTCGCCGAACACCTCTTTCGCGAAGAACGTGGCGTTGCCGAGGCCCAGCGAGCGGTAGAAGCCCATAGTTGCGTTGCTGGTGGCCGTCGCACTTTCGATGTCGATACCGATCGCCTCGAGCATCGTCCTGGAGACGGTGCTGTATTGACCCACCGACTCGATGTACGACGTGCCGCCGTTCAGCATCAGTGTGCGGCCGCGGTAGGTCATCTCGTTGCGCTTGGCGTGGCCGCCGAAATCGTCGTGGTTGTCGAGCACGAGCACACGTGCGCCGCGGCCAGCAGACGTCAGGAAGAAGTAGGCCGCGGAGAGCCCGCTCAGCCCTCCGCCGACCACCACGCAGTCGTAGTGCTCGCCCGTGTCGGCGACACTGTCCCACCTGTCCCCATCGCGGAGCCCATGGGCGACTTCGAACGAACCGGGGTGACTGCCACGCATTCCCGTCTGGGCCGGCGGGTAGTACTCCTGAGCCCTCGCCACCTTTGCCCCAGGAGGTCTGTCGCCGAGCCCCGACATCCAGTCGGGTGTGATGAGCGCGCCCGTGACGGCGACCCCCATGCCGTTGACGAAGTCGCGTCGGGTGATGTCGCGGTGCATCCCGAGATCACGATCCTGACTCTTTGACACAGCGCCCTCCAAGTCCCCAAGGCATCGGCACCGATTGTATAAGGGCGCCCAAGCCGGAGCCACCCCATGCTGACCATCGCCCTCGCCGCCAACCGCACTGGTTCCGGACTCGCGGCTGCCGCATATGAGAAGCATCTTGCTCGCATGATTGCACTCCTCATCCTCTCGTCCCTCGTCCCCGCGACCGCGGCGCATGCTCCGAGCGTTCCCGTCGCGCGACAGGTTGCGGAGCCCCAGACCTCCGGGGATCAGTCTCGTCCTGGGCCCGTCGCCCGATTCGTCTTCGATGGGGCCATCGAATCGTCTACGGCCACGGCTGTACAGGTGGTGGCGACCGGGCGGCCCTCCTTTGCGAACGGCCTCGACGGGGAGGCTCTGAGTCTCGGACCAGACGAAGCGTCCACCTTCGTGACGCTCGGCCCCGACCTCGCTTCGTTCGACAGTGGGAACGACTTCTCGGTCCAATTCTGGCTGAGGACGGATGCTGGTGCCGATCGACACTTCGTTGCTCTGTCGAAGAAGGCATTCACCGACAACAGCCTCGCATCTCAGAAAAACGCGGGATGGGTGTTCTACGTGTCGGGGGGCACCTGGGCGTGGTCCATGGGCTCCGGCTCACGGCGGATCACCTACGAACGCGACAACGGAACGCGCATGCCCGTGAACGACGGCCGGTGGCATCAGCTGACCATGACCTACAACCGCGCGTTGTCGGAGATCCGGTTGTTCTACGACGGCGTGAATTGGGTCACGTACCATGTGCGCGACTCGGACGGCTTCGACTTCACGAGCCCGGAACCGACCGTCGTGGGTTGGGACGGTCGGGACGCGGAGTCGCCCACGGAGCTCCTCCCGGCTATCGAAGCGGGCGCGCAGGGGCTGCAGGACTTCGTCGACGCATTCAACGGCTTCGGTCTGCGTGAGCTCGCCCCCGAAGACTTCGTACGGGCCATCGTGGATCCCCGCCGGGTGTTCGAGCAGATGGTCGCGGAGGCTGCGGCGCAGCGAGGGGCGGACGGACCCGCGTTCGTGGCCGCGTTGGAGGCGGCCGACTGGGAACCCGTGAGCCGCGCCGAGTCCGCCCTGATGTCCAACCCCTACACGATCCATCAGGCCATGGAGTTCATGGAGGCGGCACCGCTCATGAAGATCTACTCGTTGCTCGATGGCGAGGTGCTGATCAGCCAGGAAGCAGCGGAGAGGTTCGCCGAGCGCGAGAGGCTGCACGAGCCCGACTTCGATATGGACGAGCTCGCGGTATGGGACCGCACGCTGTCAGCCCAGGAGGTGATGAGTTCGTACTCCGGACACTTCGACCCCGGCCCGACCGTCGTCGCCGAGAACCTCTCTTCCCTGACGGCCGCCGCTTGGAACATCTGGCACGGAGGAAAACACTTCACGCTGGATGAGCACGGATGGGATTCCAGGGTGGCGGTTGCCGATATGCTGAGGGAGGAGGATGTCGACGTGATCATGATGCAAGAGACGTATTCTTCCGGCGATTTCATTGCGGCCGAATTGGGCTACTACTTCGCGACCACGGTCGACTGGGACTACCTGAACCAAGGGGCCAATATTTCGGTCCTGAGTCGTTATCCGATCACCGAGGTGCACGTTCAGCGAGACTCGCCCTTCCAGAACGTGGGAACCAAGGTCGCCATCAGTGAAACACAGGATCTGTACGTGATATCGAACTGGTACGGCATGGATCAATTCCCCGCGGTCTTCGACTTCCACCAGTCGCGGTTCGGGCAGTCCGACGTCGTGCCGACGCTGTTCGCGGGTGATTTCAACGCGGTACCACACACGGACGGCGGCAGTAGTCCCGCCTCGGTCGCACTGCTCGAGGCCGGCTTCACCGACGCGTTCCGAAGTCTGTATCAGGATGTCGAGCAGTATCCCGGACCGTCCCACCGGAATGGGCGGAGGATCGATCAGCTGTACTACAAGGGGGTGGGGCTGAGCAACACGTCGACGCGGGTCATCTCGACGCGTGCGAGCGGCTTCCCCTCCGACCATTTCTTGATTCTATCGAGATTCGATCTCGACTACTCGACCCGAGTGGCTGGCCGACCTCGACCCGGTCCGTGACGCTGGGTCTCAACTGGGCGTTCATGCTCCCGGTTGCCACCGCCTCCAACGCCTTCGTCTACGGCAAGGGGTTGATCACCACGCGGCAGATGGCCCGTGAGGGGTTCGTACTGAATCTGATCGGTTGCGTGGTGATCACGCTGGTGTCCTTTTGGCTGCTCGGATAGCGCCGATTTTCGGAGGGAGGCTACGTTCCTCGGCCCCTGGCGACGCCGAACCTCGTAGGTCGGTCATCGGTGCGACAGACCTCACGTGCCGCTCCCGCGCAGAAGCCCATCGTTCCTCGCTGCAACCGTTCCAATGGCCCTACTCGCAGGCACGATCGCACCAGTCTTCGGTGTCATGGCGCTGGGGTTCTTGGCGGTTCGTATGGGGGCTTTCGGCCAGGTTGGGGCGAAGCGGCTCGTGCTCTTCGTTTTCAACGCCGCGATTCCGATCATGCTCTTCTATCGGATCTCGGCGATCGACTTCCCGGAGCAGATCGAGTGGAGCTTCCTGCTCGCATACTTCGGCAGCGCTTTCGCAACCTACGCTGCCGGTATGGCTTCGGCCCGGTTCGTATTCCGTCGACCTCTCAAAGAGCAGGCGATCTACGGCCTGGGTGCAGGCTTCTCGAATACGGTGCTGCTGGGGATTCCGCTCCTTGTCAGCGCATTCGGGCCCGAAGCGACCCTCCCCATATTTCTGATCATAACGTTTCACTCGGCCACCCTCCTTCCGGTCACGGTCGCGCTGATGGAGGCCGGCAAGCGCCGCGGTGGTGAGGATACCTCCTTCCGTGTGTCCAGGCTGCTCATGGAGATCCTGGCCAACCCGATCATCCTGGGCATCCTGCTGGGAGTCGCGACGAACGTGACAGGCGTGGTGCTACCGGGTCCCGTCGATGTGCTCGCTGGGCTGATGGCGACGATCGCGAGTCCCTGCGCGTTGATTGCCCTCGGCGCCTCCTTGGCCGGTTATCGGCTCACGGGCCAGATCGGACCGGCGTCCACCTTGGCGGTGTTCAAGCTGATCCTACACCCGATCCTCGCCTGGGTGATCGCGGTTCCGATCCTGGGTTTGGGCGCCCCGTGGGCTCCGGTCGTGGTCGTCATGGCGGGCATGCCGAGCGGCGCGATGGTCTACCTCTTCGGCGCCCGCTACGAGACGGCATCGGACGTGGCGGCCGGCACGGTCGTCGTCGCGTCCGCCGCATCCGTCGTGACGCTGTCGATCCTGCTCGTGCTCATCGGAGCGTGAGCCACGATCTCTGGCGTGTACGGGCCTGACATGTCACGATGCACACCGCCGCGATGCCTCGAGTTCCCAAGCCCCTCGGGCGCGCGTTCTCGAAGAATCCACGGAGGACAAGACATGGCAGCGAAGGACGACGGTCCATCGAACGACTCGACGCCCGAGAGTAAGAAGGCCCTGAACAGGCGAGACTTCGTCAAGACGGGCGTTGCTGCCGGGCTGGGTTCCGGAGCTCTCTTGAAGTCAGCCGAGGCCCAGGCGCAGGTCCCGGCCAGCGGCCCCCAACAAACCGTCTGGCACTATGAGGCGGACGTGGTCATCGCGGGAGGCGGGTGCGCAGGCCTGACTGCCGCCATTCGCGCGGTGGATCTCGGGGCCAGCGTGCTGGTGGTCGATCAGAACTTCGACCTCGGCGGCCGGATGCTGCACAGCGCGGCCCGGATGTCGCTCGGCGGAGGCGATCCAGTCCAGCAGAGAGACATAAAGGGCGAGAGCGACCGGGAGGGGTTCATCACGGTCGATCCCATCGAGGACCCGGAGGAGTTGGACGACGACGTCGAGCTCCTTTTCACGGACCTCACCGACTGGTCGGTCGTCGACCCCAAGGGTCAGGCTCCGTATCGGTATAACGAGCGGGAACTGGCGCGCGCTTGGGCCGAGAATTGTCCGGCGACCCGGCAGTTCCTCATCGACAACTACGTGCGCTTCTCGAGGGTCGCCGGCACGCATGGTGGCGGAGGGCTGTCGCGCGCGCGCTTGGCGACCTGCTTCCTCATGCTGGGCGACGTGACGGACATCAAGGCGGGAACCATCACGGCGGAGGACGCGGGCGTGGCCGATCGTGAGCGCTCGAGTGCGTTCGCGCCCGTGCGCATGAACAACGCGAGCCGCATGGTCGGTCCCAACGCCGTAACCAACGGCGCCGCGCTCTCGCGGTCGCTGGAGTTCTCGGCCCGCGAGAAGGGCGTCGAGTTCCTGCTGCACCGGCGTTTCGACGAGATCGTTCGCGACCAGCCTGTTGCGGGCAGGGTTTTGGGGATCAAAGCACACTATTCGCCACGGCAGCACCCCGAGACCGGCGAGCTCCTCGAGAGCCTTTGGCAGGACGGCAACATCGACGAGCGGCGGGAGGCCGTGAACATCAGGGCCCGCAAAGCGGTCATCCTGGCCAGCGGCGGTCATGCGGGAAACCCCGAGGTCCGCAGCATGTTCTACCCGGCCTTGCGCGAGCCTTGCTTCCCGACGAGTGGTCGGGCCCTGCTGGGGTCTGGAGGTCAGGACGGATCCGCGCTCATCGCCGGCCTGAGGATCGGCGCGAACCTGGCGGGGATGCAGCAAAATCTCTCGTATTTCACAACGTTCCACATCTCGACGCGTCTCGGTACCCGGGATGCGTATACCGGCATGATGCCCGGCCACCCGACTTTCGGTTTCCGCGGCTCCGCCGGGTTCAATGTCGGCAGGTCGGGCTTTGAAGAGTTCATCGCTGTGAACCAGGTCGGGAAGCGCTTCTTCAACGAGGTCCGTCTTCCCGCGAGGCCCGGACCGAGCGCTTACCCGGGCGACCGGGGCGCGCCGGGGCGAGGGCTCGATCACACCCCGGTCGACTGGCGCAATTGCCGCAAAGAGTGGGTGCGGGAGATGTACGACTACGACCACGGCGTGCATGCCGCCCTGGCGCTGAACGAGGGGTCGGAGCCCCCCGACTACTTCTCGGGGCCGATCTGGGCGGTCTTCGATCAGGACGCGGTCGACCGCAACGGGTGGGAGCTGCGCTACCCCTACGTGTCCGACAACGGCTACTTCTTCCAAGCCGATACCATCGAGGGCCTGGCCGAGCAGATCCGTGCGGGCAATGAGTTTCAGCGCGTGCCGCTGAGGTACCTGTCCGAGACGGTGGCTACCTGGAACGGTTATGTGGAATCAGGTGCCGACCCCGAATTCGAGCGCGAAGCGGATGCGCCCATGAATCGCATCGGGACCGCGCCCTTCTACGCGCTCTCGATCATGGTGATTTGGCACGAGTCCTATGGTGGCCTACGCGTGAACGGCCGCCAGCAGGTCGTGGACATGCAGGGTCAGGTGATTCCCGGTCTCTATGCGGGAGGTGAGGCTGTGGGAGGGTTCAACAAGCACGGCCTGGGGAAGGGTCACGTGCACGGTTACATCGCCGGCACGCATGCCGTGGAGGAGCCGTCACTTTGACCTTGAGGCTCGTGGTCGGCGCCCCGGCTCTGGCCTGCCTCATTGCCCCGGCGGCCGTTGCACAGCAGCGGAGCGACATGGACCTGTTGGAGCAGGGCCAGCAGCTCTATCAGGAGAAGTGCGCGCTTTGCCACAAGGACTCGGGAGCGGGCGATCCGCCAACGTTTCCAGCCTTGAGCGGCAGTGACCAACTTCAGGATCCCGTCCGGGTCGTCCGCAGCATCCGCCGGGGCAGGGGGCGCATGCCTCCATTCCCCGGCCTGACAGCAGAGGAGCTTTCTTCTCTGACGACCTACGTTCGCGACCAGTGGGCGAACGGCTCCCGCGGTGTGACCACCGAGGAAGTAGCATCGGCGCTGGAGGGATTCGACGAAGCCAGTCCCATGGTCTCGGTTTGGGACGGCGTATTCACCGAGGCACAGGCGAACCGGGGCAAGGGGGTGTACGAGGGTGCTTGTGGCACGTGTCACGGCTACAGATTGAACGGCGCTCCAGACGACCCCGATATGCGCTCGACCCCACCGCTGGCGCGCGCGAGGTTCCTTCGCGTCTGGCAGGGAAGATCCCTCGCCACGTTATTCGAATTCACTCGAGCGACGATGCCGGAAGACAATCCGGAGTCGATGACCGAGCAGGAGTACATCGATGTCATTGCATACATGCTCGCGGTAGGCGAGATGCCGGCGGGGGGTGACGAACTCCAGCCCGACGCGGATAGCCTCGCGGGGGTGATCATACTCGGCGAGCGGACGGAGATGGAGCCATCCCGATTGACCGGGGCCGACGAGCACCCATAAGCTCTGAGCAGTCATGGACGGCAGATTCGTCGCGAGAGTTCCTCTCGCCCGGGGCGCTGTCCGGTTCACAAATCATCACTGGAGGAATGATGGATCGCCCGGAGAACACTGCCCGCCGCCCGCCCGCTGTGCCCTTGCTCGTTTCGGCGCTGACGCTCGTCACGTCGCTATTCGTGGCAGCCGGCGACGCGGCCGCCCAAGGGGCTCCAGCGCCAGCCTTCCCGCTGCTGGACGCGGTAACCGGCGAATACACCAGGACAATCGACACCAACGCACCGCTCGCGCAGGCGTACTTCGATCAGGGCATGCAGATGGTGTGGGCCTTTACGCTTCCCGTAGCGATCCGGTCGTTCGAAGAGGCTCAACGCCAGGATCCGAACTGTGCTGTGTGCTTCTGGGGTGAGGCGAAGGCCCGCGGTCCCTTTCTGAACGGCCGGCTGACCAACGCCAATGCTAGCCCGGCCTACGAGGCCGCCCAACGCGCGCTCTCGCTGATCGAACAGACCGACGACCCCATGGAAAAGGCCCTCATTCGGGCGATGTCGATTCGCTACGCTCCGGAGCACGATCCCGATACGCGAGCGGCACTGGACAGCGCCTACACTCGAGCGATGTCGGAGGTCTACTCGTTGTATCCGGAGGACGTGGATGTCGGCACGCTGTATGCGGAGTCCTTGATGCTCCTGAATACGCAGAGGGCGCGCTACGAGGCGTCCGACCCGTACGTCCAGAGCTTCCACTCGGTGCTCGAGCGCGTCCTCGACAAGGACATCAACCACCCCGGGGCGTGCCACCTCTACATCCACGCGACCGAGGCAACTGAGGTGGCGTATAAGGCGGAGGCGTGCGCGGACCTCCTCATGACCTCGGTGCCGGGGTCGAGCCATCTCAACCATATGCCGTCACACACCTACAATGTGATCGGGCGATGGGGGAAGGCGGTGCGCTCGAACGCGATGGCTTGGCGTTCCGATGACCGGACCGCCTACGGCGAGGGGGTCTCATACGGCGGCACGCACAACCTCCATATGCTCTTCTTCGCGGGGTCTATGGACGGCCAGGGCCAGGTCTCACGCGCGGCGGCCGAGGAGTACGCGCGTCAGGTGAACGGCGGTCAGTTCTACCAGGCGCTGGTGTTGTTCCGCTTTGGCGACTTCAGGAGAGTCCTCGAGTTGACCGAGGCTCCTGAGCGGCCGCTGCGACGCGGGCTATGGGAGTTCGCGCGGGGATACGCCCACCTGCGTACCGGCTCGCCCGACAGCGCGGCGGCCTACCTGGCGAGCGTCGACGAAAAGGCGAGCACCCTGCCGGACAACGTCACAGAACGGGGCAACCGTGGCAGCGACCTGCTCGGCATCACCGGCAACATCCTGCGGGGCGAGATCCTTCGCTCCGAGGGCAAGCTAGGCGAGGCGATCGCGGTGTTCGAGCAGGCTGTTGAGGTGCACGACGGCCTCGAGTACGCCGAGCCCGAGGCGCTCAACTTCTCGGCGCGGCACTGGCTCGGCGCCGCCCTACTCGAGGCCGGCCGGCATGCCGACGCCGAACGCATCTACAACGGCGCTCTGGAGCAGCACCCCAACAACGGCTGGTCATACTTCGGTCTCGCGCAGGCCTTGAGGGCACAGGGCAAGATTTCGGAGGCCGATGCGGCCAAGGCGGATTTCGATCGGGTGTGGGCTCGCGCCGACATCATCATCCTCTCCTCGAGGTTCTGATCGAGCGGGTCCGGCACGCCCAGGCCACCACACTCCGCCTCCTCCTCCTGGGGGGGGTGACTGGATGCGCTTCGTCGCCGCCCGCCATGCCGGGGCCCGCGGAGGCTTCAACGGGGTCCGCAGAGATCGCCTCCGCCCAGCCGACACCGGCGGTCTTCACCGCCGAGCAGGCAGATCGAGGCCAGCGTGTGTTCTCGACCGTCTGCTCGTCCTGTCACGGCGGGAACGAGTTCCGCGGCCCGATTTTCGCGCTTACGTGGATGGCAGAGCCGATCGGACACCTGTTCGAGCACATCAGCACGACCATGCCCCAGGATCGGCCCGGGAGCCTCTCCGGTGAAGAGTATGCGGCGGTCTTGGCGTACTTTCTTCAGCTCAACGGACGTCGGGCCGGGGACAGCGAGCTTCCGGCGGATGCGGAGCTGCTCGCCCGCATGCGATGGTGAAGTCGCGCCACGGCGGAGTGAGAGGATGGCGAGAGGGCCTCGACCGGTGCGCCGGAGCGTGAGCCAGCGCTTCCGTGGCGCGGTCCTCGCTGCCGTCTTCACGACTCCTCTCGTCTCGGGTTGCGGGACCTCTCCAGCGGCCGACAGGCAGTCTGTGCTGACCGTTGTTCAATCATTGGTGAGCATCGGGGACCCCCATATCGTGAGCGACGCGCTGGGGCCACGAAGCATCAAGAGTGTCATCTATGAGGCCCTGGTGAAGTTGGACGCGCAGGGTCGATATCAGCCCGCTCTGGCCGAGCAATGGGACCTCTCGGAGGACGCGCGAAGCTGGACCTTCCACTTGCGTGAAGGCGTGACGTTTCACAACGGCGACGTCATGAACGCCTCCGACGTAGTCGCTACCTTGGGCCGGGTCCTCGACCCCTCGATCGGCGGTGCGTTCGGAACCCAGGGCGTGTACATCAGCTACCTCGGAACCGCGGAGATATCGGCGCCCGACGACATGGTGGTGAGGATCGTCACCGAGGAGCCGATGGCAGATTTGCTCGACCTCGTGGTCGACATGCCGATCAGCCCAGTGAGCGAGCTCGACCGATTGCCCGAAGCCTACGTCGGCAGTGGTCCGTACCGGGTCGTCGAGCTGGGCGATACTCGGGTCGTCGTCGTCGCACATGACGACTACTGGGGAGGAACCCCCGAGCACGACGAGATCCACTGGCTCGCTGAAGCCGATCCCGAGCGACGGGTGGACGCGGTGCTGGACGGTCGCGCCGACATCGCGGCCGGTATCGGCATCGGGGGTCGAGATCGGATCGTCGAGGACGGTGGGGCCCTGGCTCACGAGCGGGCCGGCGGACTGGCCATAATCTTCATGGTCAACGCCCTCGAGGGGCCGGGTCGCGACCGTCGGGTGCGGCAGGCCTTGAACCATGCGCTCGACGTCGATGCCATCATCGAGGAAATCAGGCACGGCGCTGCTAAGCCGCTGAGTGGATATTTACCCCCGAATCACTTCGGATACGACCCCGAGACGCCTCCCTACACCTACGACCCCGACAGGGCGCGGAGCCTCTTGGCCGAAGCGGGCTATCCGGATGGGCTCACGCTGACCTTCGACATCCCCCAGGTCATGCCCGACGAGATGCCCGAGCTGGCACGAATGATGGTGGAGCAGTACGGTGAGGTCGGGATCACGGTGAACGTCGTCGAGCACGAGGATCGGTCGGGCTATTCGCAGATGGTCCGCGAGAAGAGGATCAACGATGCGGCCGGCTTCGACTCCAGTCCGCGCAGCACCTATCGAGTCCTGAGGGAGAAGATCCACTCCGGGCTCCGGGGCCCCTGGTGGGAGGGGTACGAAAACGAAGAGGTCGATGCCCTGATCGAAGAAGCCCAGGCGACCGTCTCCGACACGGATCGCCAGGCGACCTATCGACGGATCTACTCGATCATCCGCGACGACGCCCCCTGGATCTTTCTATACAACCCCACCCTGTACTGGGGTGTCGGTCCAACCATGATGGACTGGGAGCCCAGAGCGGACGGTCTACTCGTATTTTCCTGAGTGCACTCGGAGATGTTCATAGCCGGCTGACCCGGGTGGACGGCGGCCTGAAAGAGAGGATGCCGATATGCCGATATGAAGGACCTGGAGGGGCGGGTCGCCGTGGTCGCAGGGGCCACTCGCGGCGCCGGGCGCGGCATCGCGACCATGCTGGGCGAGGCTGGCGCCACCGTCTACTGCACGGGGCGGAGTGTGCGCGGACAACCAGCCACGGAAGGCCGAACGGAGACGATCGAGGAAACCGCTGAACTCGTCAGTGAGCTGGGCGGCAGAGGTGTGTGGGTGCAGGCCGACCACGGTGTCGAGGAGCAGGTCGAGGCCCTCTTCGCGCGAGTGACCCAGGACGAGGGTCGTCTCGACGTGCTCGTCAACGACGTGTGGGGGGGCGACGCCCTTACCGAGTGGGGCGAACCGTTCTGGAAGCTCTCCAACGAGAAAGGCCTGGCCATGCTCGGGCAGGCGGTGCACACGCACATCATCACCAGCCGGCACGGCGTCCCGCTCATGATCGAGGGCGATCGGGGGCTGATCGTGGAGATCACGGACGGGGACTTCATGGGCTATCACGGCAACTTGTTCTACGATCTGGTCAAGGTGGGAGTGATCCGCCTCGCGTATGACATGTCCTGGGATCTGCGGTCCCACGAGATCACAGCGCTCGCGGTCACCCCCGGGTTCCTCCGCTCCGAGGCGGTGCTCGACCACTTCGGGGTCACCGAGGCCAACTGGCGGGACGGAGTGGAGAAGGATCCATACTTCGCCGAGTCGGAGTCACCGGCCTTCGTCGGTCGGGCCGTGGCAGCGCTGGCCGCGGACCCGGACGTTGGCGCCAAAGCCGGGAGGGTCTGGGCGTCGTGGGCCCTGGCGAAGGCGTACGGTTTCAAGGACGCGGACGGGCGACAGCCAGACTGGGGTGGCTACTTCGACCGGACGGTCGCGGGCCTCCTCGACAAGGACGAACCCTTGTCCTCAGATGACCGCTTCTTGTTGGAGGTGAGCAGATTTCAGATCGATCTGGACCCCGACCGGAGAGACGAGGCCGAGCGCATCACCGCCCTGCTGGGCGGCGCGAATGCCGACTAAGGAATCCATCCATGGAATACAGAGTACTCGGCCGAACCGGTGTGCGGGTATCCACGTTGGCGTTGGGCACCGCCAACTTCGCCGACCCCACGCCCGAGGCCGAAGCGAAGCAGATCATCGAGCGCGCGGTCGACGCCGGAATCAATCTGATTGACACCGGTGACAGCTACGGAAAGGGGGCGGCCGAACGCATCATCGGTCGGGCTCTGAAAAGCAGCGGGCTGCGCGAGCAAGTGGTGCTGACCACGAAAGTGTTTCCGCCGACTGGTCCCGGACCCAACGACCGTGGCAATTCGCGGCTGCACATCATGCAGGCCTGCGAGGACTCGTTGCGTCGGCTGCAGACGGACCACATCGACCTCTACTTCATCCACCGTTTCGATCCTGATACTCATCAGGAGGAGACGCTGGCCGCGTTAGACGAGTTGGTCCGTTCCGGCAAGGTTCGGTACGTGGCCTGCTCCACGCACCCCGCCTGGAGGGTGATGGAGGCTCTGGCCATCAGCGATCGCAGGGGGTACGCGCGTTACTGTTGCGAACAGCCTCCGTATAACCTGCTCGACCGGCGTATCGAGAATGAGTTGGTACCGCTCTGCCTCGAGCACGGTCTGGGGCTCATGCCCTGGTCGCCCATCGCCCAGGGTGTCCTCACCGGCCGCTACGCGAACGCGACGGCTTTTCCGGATGGCTCGAGGGCAGCGTACCGAGGTGGCATCTACGCCGAGCGGATCAACGAGTCCGGGATCGATGTGGGCAACCGGTTCGTGGCCCTGGCGAGGGAAGCGGGGATCCCGCCGGTCCAGCTCGCGGTGCTGTGGGTGAAAGACCAACCAGGCATCACGGCGCCGATCATCGGCCCTCGCACGTTGAGCCACCTCGACGACCTGCTACCCGTGGGCGACATGCGGTTGGGCGACGACGTCCGGCAGGCATGCGACGAGTTGGTCCCGCCGGGCGGCATGGTGGCGAATTTCCACAACTCGTCGGGGTGGGGGGCGGGAAGTCGGATGCTTGGGGTGGCGGACAGGAAGTAGCTCGCGGATCGACGGTAGGCGTCGCATCTTCCCCGCGCAGGTACCGAACACCAGAGGAGGCCACAATGATGGAAGAGCAGGGGAGTCCCTCCCCGCGATCGAGTACGGTCAAGAAGGTCGCCCTCGGGATTGGTGCCGTGTTGGCGCTGGGCTTGGCTGGGTGGGGCGGCGTCTGGGCGTTGACCTGTCCTTGTGAAGGCACGCCCGGATTCGTCCTGCTCGGCGACCCGCACGGGGAGCCTGTCTCCGACTGGAGCTTCGCGAACGACGTGCCGCTTTGTCAGATCCAGGTCGGTATGGGGCTGAGGCCCCACTCGGTGAACCTGAACTGCATGGCGTCACCGGAC
>JAYZBT010000262.1:0-25053 GCA_036338615.1 Gemmatimonadota bacterium | reverse complement strand
AGAACGGGTCCCCACTCCTGTCAGGATACTTCCTCGGAGAGCAGCATGTGCAGGGGTACGCAGCGGCGCTGGACGTGAAATACGGGGACGGCCGGATCGTGCTGCTCGGCATGAAGCCACAGTGGCGGGCTCAGCCATTCGGCACGTTCAAGGTGCTCTTCAACGCGGCCCTCTACTCGAGTCAGGTCGCAGCCTTGGCCCCGGACAACCCGGATTTCTGGACCGCGCCGGCCGAGGACGAAGATGAAAGCGAGCATGAGGAGGAGGGCGGGGGCAGGGGGGCCGGGAACGGGAACGGGAACGGGAACGGACGCTGATCGAACAGTGGGACCGCTCGCTGCAGTGAGGGTCACGAGAGCACTCCCGCGTTCTCGTGATGTTGCATGTGCCCTGCTCCGTATGGTGGTTTAGGGCCGAGAACCGGCTCGCGTCGGCCCGAGGTCGGGCCGCGCATGAAACTCTTTGAGGGTAAGACGGGGTAGAGCTTCGCATGGCTCCAATGACTACGTGGGTGAAGCGGCTTCTCATCGCGAACATCGTGATGTATTTCGTGTCGGGAGCGGTGCCCACCGTGTACGGGTTGCTGGTTCTGTACCAACCGCAGGTACTGGTGCGGCCGTGGTCGATGGTGACCTACATGTTCCTGCACGGCGGTATGGGACACCTGATCTTCAACATGATCGGGCTATACTTCTTTGGGCCACGTCTGGAGAGCCGGCTCGGGGAAAAGGGCTTCCTTTGGTTGTATTTCCTCTCCGGAATCGGCGGTGCGCTCTTCTACCTGACCTTCTCGGGCGGGACTCCCGTCCCGGTCGTAGGGGCCTCGGCCGGCGTGTACGGAATCCTGCTCGGCTTCGCCATGTACTGGCCGCGAGAGAAGATCTATCTGTGGATGATTCTACCGGTGGAGGCGTGGCTACTCGCCGCGATCCTCGTCGTCGCCTCGCTCTACTCCGGCATCAACCCGAGCGCGGGGTCGAACACCGCGCACTTCGCCCACCTCGGTGGGCTCGTCTTCGCCTTCGCATTCCTGAAGTGGTGGGACTGGAACAAGGGCGCGGCACAGCGGGCGTTTCAATCGAAGCTCAACCCGAACGCCACGCCCACGGGCGTGGTCGGCGCCAGGACCGCGATGGCCCGCTGGAAGGGTATCTCGGTCGAGTCCCTTCACGAGCTGAACCGCGGTGAGGTCGTTAGGCTCCTGACCAAGGTCGAGGGTGAAGGGGCGGCCAGCCTCTCCGCCTCGGAACGTCAATTCCTCGATCGAATGTCGTCTGGCTGAACCAGAACCCGATGCCGGCAAGCCAGTGAACGAAGTTCTGGCGCCCGACGCCATCATGTGGGAGCTTGGAAGTACGGAGCCCCCCCACACTACGCCGTTTGGAGCAAGGATGACCCCCGTAAGGCAAGGACGCCTGCCTGTCGCGGTATTCGCTATGGCACTCCTGTCGGTGGCACCACTGACCGCCCAGACCTCTGACGACAAACGATCCGTGAGCGTTACCGATGAGCTCGTCGACGTTCTCGTCGGTGCCATGTCACTGGTCGACCCGATCGAACCAGCGGGCGCTGACACGCAGCGCCTTCTATCCGTGCTCCTGAGTGACCCGCTCGTGGTCTCGGTCCTGGTCGACGCGGGCGCCGTAGGAATCCAGGAATTGTCGGGTGCTTCGCCCTGGCAATCCACTCTAGAGCGAGTCCAGGAGTTGCTCGCGCAAGGGGCTCCGACGTGGTTCTCGGATGCGATCCAGGTATCGGTGGATTTGGCACTGCCGGTGGTGACGCCTCTGAATGTGCTGCTGGTGTTGGCCGAGCAGCCTGATCACTCGATGCGGGGTTTTCTCGCGGAGCATGAGCTCGAAGCCCAGGTGCTCGCGGAAGTCGCTCGAAAGGCGCTGCGCGACCTGGGACGTCAGTTCGGATAGCGTTGCCGGCCAGCTCCTCTCGATACCCCATCCCCGCGCGGGTCCACCGCGTGGAGGAGACGATCCAAAGGAGTCGCTTCATCACCACCGGCGCGCACGCCCCGGATGCCGAGGCTGCGCATGCGTTCATCCAACGCGTCCGTGACGAGTTCCCGGACGCGACGCACCATTGCTGGGCCTTCGTCGCAGGCCCGCCCGCCAGCACGACGCACATCGGTATGAGCGACGACGGCGAGCCACACGGGACGGCTGGGCGCCCCATGCTCAGGTCGCTGCTCCATGGAGGGGTCGGGGAGATCGTCGCTGTGTGCGCGCGCTACTTCGGCGGTGTGAAGCTCGGCACGGGGGGGCTCTCCAGGGCCTACTCGGGTGGCGTGCGGTTGCTTCTGGACTCCCTGCCGGTCGAGGAGAAGGTGGAGCGCGTCATGGTAGAAGTGACCGTTACGTACGCGGATGTCGACGCACTTCAGAGGCTTATGGAAGATGCGGATATCACGGTCGAATCCGAAAAATACGGCGCGGAGGTACGGTATGCTTGTGGCGTACCCGTCGCCGAGTTCGACAGTTTTCGAAGCGGCGTGGCAGACGCCACCCGGGGCGCGGGTCTCGTTCGAGAACTCTGAGGGGTGTCGGGGGCATCGTCCGGACCACGCCGGGTCCAGCCCGGATGCTCACCGCGCTTCGATGTCGTCGAGTGCCAGCACGAGCAGTCGGATCACGGTGATCGGTGTGGGCTCGTAACCGAAGACGTCCGTCGAGAAGAGCACCTGGATGGCGGGGGCAGGACGGGCGAAGGCCAGGAAGATGAGTATCAGAGTGCCACCGAGCAGACTCTCACGGCGGTCCATGATCGTCACCCTACAACCCCGCAGCGGCCAACATCTCATTCACTCGAGCATCATCCCGCAACCCGTCCCAAGCGAAAGTGTGGCGGACCATTACGTCCGCGGTGTCGATGAGTTGCGCGGTGATGCGGACGCGGTTGTCCGCCTTGCGCACCCTGCCCTCCATCGATGCTGAGCCCTCCCAACGTGGGAGACGAGGTCGTGTCGATCCGCCCGCTCAGTGCTCCCAGTTGGCGAACGGCTCTTCGAGCGATGGGCTCTGCGGCGTGAATAGCTCGGCCCCTTCCTCCGTGATCACCATGTCGTCCTCGAGGCGCACGCCGAATTCCCCGGGGATGTAGATGCCGGGCTCGTCGCTGAACGTATTGCCCACCGCGAGCGGCACCTTGTTGCCCTTCACCAGATACGGCCACTCGTGCCCATCCATGCCGATTCCGTGGCCCACCCGGTGCGTGAAGTACTTGTAGCCCGGGCCGTAGCCAGCGTCCTCGATGACTTTTCGAGCGGCTGCGTCGACGTCTTCGGCAGGCACTCCAGGGGCTGCGGCTTCGAAGGCCGCAGTCTGCGCCCGATATTCGATGTCGTAGACGCGTCGCATCTTGTCGGTCGGGGTCCCGAGCACGAAGGTCCGGCTGATGTCGGACCGGTAGCCCTCGATTGCGCAGCCACCGTCGATGAGCAGGATGGTGCCCTCGCGGATCACCTGAGGTGTGATCGAGCCGTGCGGGAGCGCGGACCACTCGCCGGTCTGCACGCCCGCGCCGCCGGAGAAACCGAGGCGCTCGTGGGCCATCGAAACGAGTCCGGCGAACTCGCGTTGTGTCATGCCCTCGTCCATCGCGAGATACGCGGCTTTGTACGCCGTGAGCGTCAACTCGTTGGCGAGCTTCATCAGCGCGAGTTCATGCTCGTCTTTCACGCCTCGGCAGCCAGCCGTAACCGGCGTGGCATCCACGACCTCGAGCGCCGGCGCCGCCATCGCGATCCCGTTGCTGAATCGGAATTGCATCGTCTCTTCGGCGCCGATCTTTCCGGTCGTGAGGCTGCGGTCGCTCAAACCCTGGGCGACGCACTCATAGGGGCTCTCGTGCTCTTGCCACGTGTAGACGCTCGACCCTCCCAGCGGTCCTAGCGCGAGCTGTTCCCGCGCGCGGTCCTCTTCGAACGCGGGACACACCACGAAGGCCTCACCACGCACGGGCACGACGACGGTGAACAGGCGCTCGCCACCGCCCCAGCCGATGTTGGTGAAGTACACCATCGAGGTGCCGCCGGTGAGCGCCATCGCGCTCATGCCGTTCTCGCGCATCAGACGCTTGGCCTGGTCGACCCTCGCGGCGCGCTCCTCGGTCGTGATCGGGTGCGCCCGACTCGCCCACGACGACAGGCGTGCGATCGAGGGCGGCATCTGTTGCAAGACGTCACTGTGGCTCGCGGTCTCGAGCCGGGGCGACTCGTGGCCGGTCAGCGCTCGAGGGGTCGCGAGTGCGGCGCCTGCGGCCGCAGCGGTCGAAGCTCCGAGGAAGTGGCGTCTCGAGATCATTGGATGTCTCCGAAGTGCGGTTGCGGTGGCTTCGCCGCGGTTCAGGCGCGCGTGACAGGAGCGGACGCCGGCGCGGATCATACGGCTTCGGCGGCCGACTCACCACGGGGGGCTCGGAGCCGCAGCCGACACTTGTCCGCCAGCAAGGGGGGGCGCAGGTTCACCGTCACAACGCTCTGAAGAGGAGGTCCTCCGTGCGCCCCACTCTGCCCGCATCAGCGAAACTGACCGCCGGTGCTGCGTGCTGCCTTACGGTCTTGTTCTCGGCGGCTTGTGCCACCGCGGACGCGCCGGAGGTGCCGGCCTCGGACGGTTCCACGCAGGGACTGATCGCTCGAGCGACCGCGCTCGAGCTCGACACGGAGTACAACCCCCCGCCCGGCGAGGCGCTGCACCACCACACCTCCGGCTTCGCGAAGATTCTCTGTTCCGCGGTCTTCATCACAGGGCTCGACCCCGAGGATGCCGCCACCAATGTCGGCGGGTTCACGAGCCCTTTCGGTGAGCGCTCACACGTGGTCGATACGGTCGTCGATTTCGAGTCGCAGCGGGTCTCGCTCACGCTCCCCGATGGGGTCACACGAACGGCGAAGCGATACAAGAACCAGGGCTGTGTCACGTCGCGGATCGGCGAGGACTCGGTCCACTTCACGCCTACCAAAGTAGCGAGGAACCTGCCACCCGCCGCGACCACCGCGTGGCCTATGGGCGACTTGCTCTCGGACGAGCCATGGCCGGCTGGAGTCGACTTGGCGATGGTCGAGCAGGCGCTCGACGCTGGATTCGGACCTCCGGAGGCGATGACACTCGGACTCGTCGTGACCTATAAGGGCCGTATCCTCGGGGAGCGTTACGGCGAGGGCATCGACATGCACACGCCGCTCGAGAGTTGGTCGATGGGCAAGAGTCTGACGGGCTCGATGATGGGCGTGCTCATCCAGCAGGGCGTCTACGAGCTGTGGCAGTCGGCCCCTGTCCCCGAGTGGCAATCCGGGGACGACCCGCGCCAGGCGATCCGTATCGGCGACATCATGCGCATGTCGTCGGGCATCCGGATCCGGGCGCCACAGGATCCCGACTTCGACCCGGCTCTGGGGTACCCCGACCACGTGTACCTGTACACGGGGACCGCGAACTCCTTCGAGTGGGCCGCGACGCGACCCCAGGAGTGGGAGCCCAATACCGTGGGGCGGTACCGGAACAGCGATCCAGTGCTTACCAACTATCTCATCCGGTTGGCCGTCGAAGGAAGAGGGGAGGAGTACCACTCGTTCCCGCAGCGCCACCTTTTCGACAAGATCGGGATCCGCGACGCGATCCTGGAAACCGATCCGTACGGCAACTTCCTGGCGCAAGGCTATGAGTACCTACCGGCGCGCGATTGGGCCCGGCTGGCCAACCTGTATCTTCAGGATGGGGTGTGGAACGGAGAGCGGATCTTGCCTGAGGGCTATGTGGAATACGCGCGCACGCTTGCGCCTACCTGGGTGTCGGATGGGAGGCCGCAATACGGAGGCGCGTTCATGTGGGTGAACGGTGACGCGGGCTGGCCGCTGCCGACGAGTGCCTTCGGCATGCGTGGCGCGGGTGGCCAGAGCACCACGATCATTCCGACACACGACCTGGTAGTTGTACGTCTGGGTAAGTACAGCGCGAGTAGCGCCGGCGGGCGTGCACTCAACGCGGCGTTCGAGATGCTGGTGGAAGCCGTGCCACAGGCGGGCGGAGGCTAGTCGACGTTTGGGATTCGGGGTGGCGGGACACTTGAGCGGATGACGGGGAGGACGAGGGGGAGGACGACGTGAGCAATTTGCAGATCGACTACGGAAGCCTGACGGGCCTGGTCGACGAAGCGAAGAAGGACTCGGGGAAGCGCAAAGCACGCCGCACACGCCTGGCGACGCTCCCGTCCGTGATTATGAAATGGGCCGTGGGGCTTTCGGTCTTGGCTGTCCTTCCGTTTGCGGTCCTGATTCGTGGCGGCGTGTTGGCATACCGGGCGTGGGTGGAGGCGCTGCTTCAAGCGAATCCGTCGATTCGGGCATCGCTTTCTCCCGCTAGCGATAGTTCCCGAAGGAGAGTTCGACGCCGTAGTCGTTGCCGCGCACGAACGCCATCACCTCTTGAAGGCTGTCGCGCGAGCCCGAGGTCACGCGCAGCTCGTCGCCGTGAATCGAGATCTGGACCTTCTTGAAACCGTTGTTCCGAACGTCCTTCGAGATCTTCTTCGCGGTCTCTTGATCGATTCCCTGCTTGAGTCCGACGGTCATGCGGGCGCGCCCGAGCGATCCCATTTCCACGTCGCCCTCGTCGATGTTTTTCAGCGGCACCTTGCGGCGCGTGAGCTTCTCGCGGAGTACGGCCATCAGCGCCTGCAGTTTGTACGCATCGTCGCCGTCGAGCCGGATCGTGGCATCCGTGCGATCGAACTCGAGAGTGCTCGTCGAGCCCTTGAAGTCGTAGCGGGTGGCGATCTCCTTGCGGGCCATGTTCACCGCGTTGTCCACCTCCTGCAGGTCGACGCCGGTGGTGATGTCGAACGATGCTTTCTTGGCCATACCTCGCGCTCCTTGGATTCTAGCCCCTCGCTCTCGTACCTACGCTTTGTGTGAGCGCCTCCACAAGGCCCCGGCTAACAGAAGCGCTCTGCGGGACGTCCACCGACGCATGGACCCTCTACGAAGTCGAACCGGGTTTGAGTGGTCTGGTGCTCGTGTTGCTCACGGCGTGCTCCAGCGTGACCGACGAGGGCGATCTGGTACAAGACGAAGTAGACCCATTAGATGGGAGGGCGTGATACGACCGAAGTTCACGTCGGGTCCGAACGGGGTCGTGAAGAGGCGGTGACGCTCGGGCGGCTGCCGGTGCGCTAGCGTCCTGGCGGCCGCCGATTCCGCGCCACCCCACGGAGCGCGGTCTCGAGTACCTCGAGTTCGTCGCTCCAGAAGACGCGCCAACCTTCCTGGACGCGCGCCAACTGCATGACCTTCACCTCGGAGACCGCGCCGCTGATGCGTGCCGTGGTGCGGTACACCGCGTGCACCTCACCCGATTCCTCTATGACACGTCCGATCACTTCGTCGTCTCGGTCATAGATCGCGTGCATGAGCCCGGGCATGTCGTCGACCATCCTCCCGACCGCGCGATCGAAGACAACGGCGGGATCGAGATCGGCATACGCCGCCGAGTCGGTCTGCGTGAAGTACTCGCGCACCGCTCCGCTCGTGTCCGCGTCGGCGATCATGGTAACGGTCTGATGGAATCGCTCGAGCGTCTCGGGGTGCATGAGTTGGGCGGCGGTGTTCCAGCGGATGAGCCGAATGGAGCGGAGGAACAGGTCGGCCGTGCCCTCGGGCGTGGCCGTGGCATCAGCCAGAGCCTGTTGCGCGTTCGCCGTCGGCGGGCCGATGGCTTGCGCGAACGAGCCAACAGCCAGGGCGAGGCCAACGCAGGCCACGGTGGTTCTGCTCGCACCGGTGAGGGTCCTCATCCAAGTCGATACTCCGGCCGGGGGAGTGGTGTGCCATATACTTGACGTCCCAATAATTCGTGATTCAATGAATGTCGTGGCGTCGAAGTGGTGAGGGGCAGCTGGGCTGCGAACGTCGTGGTGGTGACGAAGTCGATATCAGCATCGCGGTGGAGGCGAACCGCAGGTAGGCCCTGGCTGGCTACAAACGAGTCGGCGGCTCTCGCGCGGTTGCGCGAGCGGGCCCGTCCCACAGAGGGACGGGCCCGTTTCATGCGCGGTTCCCGTTAACACTCGACTCCCGCCAGATGTCCAACATGGTGTGCTCGAACGCTTCACGTCCGGGCGCAAGACCACGGCCATTGTGGGCTGGCGAAGTTCCGATAAAGGGGAGACTGGGAAGATGGATCTGAGGACGTTCAGGACTGGGGCCTTCGCGGCTGTGCTCTTCATCGCCGCCTCGCTTACGAGTGCCGATCCGGGTGTTGCGCAGGAGACGAACGTCGTTCGCCTGACGCTGGAGCGGATGGTTGAACTCGCGCTCAGCAACAGCTTCCAGGTTCGGCAGCTGAACATGAGTATCGATCGCACGCGATTCAGTCTGCAGGCTCAACGCGCCCGACTCAGGTCGAGCATCGATCTCAACGTGTCCGCGCCGGACTTCCAGTCCATTGCCGAGCCGCGGTGGAATTCCGTGTTGCAACGGGAGGAGATCATTCATGAGAACTCGCGCCGGTTCGAGGCGGAGCTCTCGATCCGTCAGCCGGTGATCCTGTTTGGGCGTCCGACCAACGGGTACCTGTCTCTGAACAACAGGATCTACCGCTACACACAGCTCGACAACGAGGGTCAGAGGGACCTGCGGTACTACAACCGCTACTTCGTGCGCTATACACAGCCGCTCTTCCAGCCGAACACCCTCAAGAATGGTATCGAGCGGGCGGAGCTCGATCTCGAGGACAGCCAGCTCCGATTCAACCGTGATGTCGTAGAGCTCGTCGACGATCTCTCGGACGACTACTTCGATCTCTTCGAGACCTCGTACGAGGAGCTCATCCACCGCAGCCACGTACAGAACCTCGGGGACGCGGTCGAGGTGGCGCGCACCTTGGCCACCGTCGATAGCGCGCGGGCCATCGAGGTGGATCAGATCCAGGTCGAGATCGCGAATGCTTCCGAACAGGTAAGACGTTCCGAGAGCCAGTTCCGGTTGAACGCGGCGAGACTGAGGACACGGCTCAACCTCTCCGGGACGGACTCGATCACGCTCAACCCTCTCATCTCGATCCGGCCCATCACGATCGATGCTGAGCTGGCGACCGAGTTCGCGCTGGAGCTGACGCCCCGCATGCGCCAGCTCAACATCAACTTCCGCGAAAGCGAGATCAATCTCGAGAATACGAAGGGTAGAGGCGGGTTCCGGCTCGACCTCGCGCTCAGTTACGGGCGCGAGATGCAGGACCCGGTCTTCGATCAGGTCTGGGACGATCCGACAAATACCTATACGATCGACGTGAACGCCTACCTCCCCATCTGGGATTGGGGCGAGCGTTCGTCTCGCATCGAGGCGTCGCGTATCGGGCTCGACCAGACGAGGCTTCGGATCGAGCAGGCAGAGCAGTCGATTCGGTCCGATGTGTTGAATCAGGTGCGAAGCGTCGAGGAGTTTGAAGACCGAGCGCTCGCTATGGAGCAGAACCTCGCCTTGGCCACGGAGCTCTCGACGTCGAGCCTGGAGCTGTACCGGCAGGGCTCGATCACCGCGTTCGACATACTCCAGAGCTTCCGACGGCAGACGGACACGGCACAAAACTTCCTGGACGCGTACCTGGGCTGGCGGAACGCGCTGCTCAGTATCCAGGAACTCACCTTCGACGACTTCGAACGCGGCCTGCCGCTCTTGCAGAGCTTCGGCTTCCGAGCGTCGCCGGACTTGGAGTTCGACCGTCCATAGCTGGAACAGCAGTCCTCCGCGGTCGCCGCTTTGAGCAACATCGATGCGCCCAAGTCCGTGACCGCGGATGTCGTGGTTATCGGGGCCGGCATCGTCGGTGCGTCGAGCGCATGGCACCTCGCGTCGCGGGGCCTCGATGTTATCGTGCTGGACGGAGAAGCCGCGCCCGCGATGGGTTCGACCGGCAAGAGCGCAGCCGGCGTGCGCGTGCAGTTCACCACAGAGGCAAACATCCGACTGTCGATGTACTCGCTCCCGGTGTACCGCGAGTTCGAACATCGCTTCGGCCACGATATCGGCTATCGGGATATCGGCTACCTCCTGTTGGTGCCGCACGAGAAGTGGGACGGTCATTTGAGGTCCGTCGAGCTTCAACGCAGCTTGGGTGCCCCCGTCGATGTACTCGGGGTCGACGATGCTCAGCGTTACGTCGACTTCGACGCAGAGGGCCTCGCGGGCACGACGTACGGGCCTTGGGACGGCGTGATCGATCCCCACCTGGTTACCCATGCGTGGGTCGCGATGGGGAAGGAGCTAGGGGTGACGTATCGGCTGAACACGCCGGCTTCCAAGATCGCGCGCCGCGGCTCAGGGTGGGAGGTGCGCAGCGGAGATGAGATCATCCATTGCGGCCACGTCGTCAACGCGTGTGGCGCCTGGTCCGCGGGCGTCGCTTCGCTGGCGGGACTCAAGGTTCCCGTGGGCCCGAAGCGCATCCAAATCTTCCTCAGCGCCCCGCACGATGACCCGCGCACGTTCCCCCTGACCATCGACCTCGCCACCGGGGTGTACCTGCGCTCCGAGGGCGATCGTGTGCTGTTTGGGCTCGACGACCTCGAGCAGGAGTTCGGCTTCAGCGAGGGGGTCGAGGGGGAGTGGTTGGAGCACGTGTTGCTGACCGGAGTGACACGCTTCCCGTGGTGGGAAGACCTCGGGGTCGATCGCAAGGGAAGCTGGTGGGGCTACTACGGGGTGAGCCCCGATAACAGTCCGATCATCGGCTTCAACCCCGGTGCGGAAGGGTGGGTCGATGCTTGTGGTTTTTCAGGGCACGGGATCATGCATGCGCCGGCAACGGGATTGGCCGTGTCAGAGCTCGTCGTGGACGGCGGGGCGCACACCGTAAACGTGGACGCCTTCCGTCATTCGCGCTTCACGGAAAATGTGGCCGTGGAAGCGAACGTCTTCTAGAGACGTACTACTGCGCCGGGGCGTTGATCTGGTCCGTGACGGACTCGGCCATCGCGAAGCGGGGGCTGAGCGACGCGGTATCCGCGGGGGTGATGGCCCCCTGAGCCGTGAACTCGGTGATGTGGTGACCGACGACCAGATCGAGAAACGAGGACCGTCGACGCGTCCGCACTGCCGAAGGCGCGGACCATTGTCGGGAACATCCAAACGCCGAAGCGAGCATCCCGACGACGCCCTATGTGTATCGCGACAGCCTGAATCGGTATGCCGCCTCTTCCTTTGCCTCCGCCCGAATCGCATCTCCACGGGCTACTGCCGAGGGCATGTGGGCGTCGAGTTGCCCCTTGCTGTTGAGCGCTTCCAGGATTGCGGCGACCATCGGCGCGACCGTCTCCACCGGAACCAGTGCCGTGGTCCCCGTGCCCCCGTTCTTGTCTGGATGCAAGCCACCGAACTCCGTTCGGATGTCGCGACGAAGCGCCTCCATGGTCTCAGGCGCCTGAGACATCCCGAGTGACTTGGCAACAGACACGAGTCGAAGGTCAGCCATCCTGCTTTCTCCACATCGTTTGAGCGTTCCGGATTGCGCGCGCCCCGCGACCCATCTGGTATTTCTTTGACGCCGCAACCGCTCCGGCGGTTGCAGATCGCGGGGGGTGTCATCATCCTCTGCCGATGAATAGACCCCTCGTCGCCGCACGGCTGCGTGAAGGTACGCTCGCCCAGTCCCCCATTCGCGAGATCATGAAGCTCGCGGACCGCAAGAACATTATCGGACTCGGGCTAGATCCCGAGCTCGTCATCTCGTTCGCAGGGGGATGGGTCAACCATCGCGCGCCGGAACCGTTGCGCGCCCAGTACCAATGGATCGCGGACGATCCGAACCTGTTCCATGAACTCGGGGCGTACGCACCGACGCGAGGGCTTCCCGAGTTGCGCAAGGCGCTCGTGCAGGTCGATCAGGCGCTCTATGGGACGGACGGATTGGCCGACGAGCACCTCCTGGTCGGGCAGAGTTCGACACAACTCACGCACAACCTCTTCATGACTCTGCTGGACCCCGGTGATCGCGTGCTGATGTTCGATCCCTCCTATGCGAACTACGGACCCCAGTTGGGCTTTGGTCCCCACGGGACGAGCGTAGTTCGGCTGCCCGTAATCGATGCTGACCGTTGGTCGTTCATGCCGGATGCCGATGAGCTATTGCGCGCCCTCGATGAGGTCCTCGACCGAGAGCGTCCGCGCATGATTCTCTTTTCGTCTCCGGACAATCCCACCAGTCAGATGGTGCCCGACGCCGTCTTTTTCCCACTGGTCGAACGGGCTGCCGCGGCCGGGTGCTTCGTAGTGGTCGACTTCGCGTATCAGGCGCAGTGCTTCCAGGAGAACGAGCCGGCCCACTACGCGGCCAGCCCGGCGCGGTACCCGAACCTCATCCGTCTACATTCCAACTCGAAGTGGTGCCGAGGACTGGGCCGGAGGCTCGGGTGGGTCGAAGCCGCTCCCGACGTCATCGAAGCGCTCGAGCTCGTGCAGCAGAGCGCGTGTTTGTGTGGGGACACTCTGCATCAATACGCGCTCGCCAACTACCTGGGGCCGGCGATCGAGGACGGATCACTGCAGCGGTATCTGGAGGGGGCCCGGGAGCAGTACAAACGGGCCGGCGAGCACACTTCGGATTGCATCGAGCGGTATCTCGGCATGCGCTTCATGCGGCCGCAGGGTGGTTTGTACTGCGTGGTCGATGTCGATCGCGACGGCGACCAGTTCGTGCACGAGATCCTGCAGAATACCGGCGTCATCTTCGTGCCCGGCAGCGGCTTTGGCCCTTCGCTCGTCAACGCGATCAGAGTGTCGTTCGGCCCTCTGGTGAACGACCTGGCGAAGATCGAGGCGGGCTTCGAACGTGTGCGGGACTACCTGGGAAGTCGCGCGTAGTAGCCGCAGAAATCGGGTCAACGACCGGACGACGCCACGATGCGCGAGACGTCGATCATGCTGCCGTCCAGGCAACTGCTGGTGCCCGAGTAGATACCCTCGACCACCACGTCGTCACCCGAGCGGAACGCGCCGAGATCGCCCGTGAGCGCGTATAGCAGGTCGTTCTCGTCCCGGAGCGTGAGGCACGGTCCGCCTTCCTCGGATATGCTCCCAGCGCGCTGGATCATTCCGTCGACATTGGTGACGTGAAACGGATCCGACATGCCGATCGGGCTGAACACGCCGTCGAGCGCGATCACGTAGAGCGGTCTGTCCCAGGTCGCGGTGACCGGGATCCGAACCGACGCGCTGATCTCGCCCCACTCCCCTTGTTCCGCCTGACCGATGGTCTCGAACCCCGCATGGAGCATTCCGACGGCGATGTGGATGCGAGCAGCAAGCGGGAGGTTCTCAGAGTTGACAGAGACCTCCGTGCCCGGAGGTCCGCTCAAAGGAACGACCGACTGGATTAGGCGGAGGGAGTCCGTGCGAACGATCCGCTGGGCACCGACGTCCGTCGTCGCGAGCGTCAGAAGCGCGAAGAGTGCAGCAAGCGTCGCAATCGATCGGTGGAACGGTTGGTCCGGCATGGATTGGGCTCCTTGAGGACGTCACCGACGGGTACGATGTCGCCTCAGCCAAAGTCGAGGATCCGTCTTGCCGGCGCCAGGGTCCGGGTCGTCCGGGGCTGCCCCGATGTCGGTCAGTGCGTCAGCGGTTGAAGTTCACGAACGGCAGGACGCTGAACGACTGCTTGTTGCGCGCGATGTTGATCAGGCCGATCTGAACGCCGTGCAATTCGTCCGCGATGTTGAGTAGACCGATGGTGAGCCCCTGCTGTCGACCGCGTATGTGGTTGAATGCGCTCAATGAGGCACCCTTCATCGTGCCACCGCGCTCGACTCTGAAGTATGCCGGGGCAATCACGATGCCGCGCATGTGCTTCGTGCCCGCCGCGAGGCCAACCGTGAACCCAGTGAGCTGCGGCGCGGCCACGGCGACGGCGACGGCGACGCCCCTCAAATGTCCCCCGGCACCCACCGCTCCACCGATCACCAGTCCGGTCAGGTCCCGCCCCACACCGACGCCGACGGCTCCGACGGCCAGTCCGGTCAGATCCCGACCAGCGCCCACTCCGACGCCGCCGATGGCCAGGCCCTTGAGGTCCCGTCCAGCGCCCACTCCCAAACCAGCGACTGCGATACCTGTGAGGTCGTCTCCGCTGCCCACTCCAACAGCTCCCGCCGCGATGCCCGTCAGATCGTGGCGCGCCCCGACACCGATCCCGCCGATGGCGAGGCCCGATAGGTCGTGGCCGCTTGCAACTGCGACCCCTGCAACTGCGAGGCCCGTGACGTCGGCGCTGCTGGCAACTCCGATACCGCCGATGGAGACTCCTTGAATGTCGCCGGTGAAACCGACGCCGACGAGGCCTAGAGCGGCCCCCCTCAGGCTGCCGCCCCCACCGGCACCGACTCCTCCGATGGCGATACCCCGCAGCCTCCCTTCGACACCCACGCCTACACCTCCGAGGACCAGTCCGTCTACGTTACCGCCCGCGTATGTGCCCACTCCACTCAGGACGATGCCGCGGACGCGGTCGGCCGCCCGAAACCCGATCGGCGCGAGGGCGATGCCCGTGAAGTCCCGATCGACCTCGATGCCCGCTGCAAGAGCGAGGCCTCTGAGCGTCGCCGCACCGGTGACGGGAAGCCCTACTGCGAGACCAGTCACGACGCCCTCCGATTCGTCGTACGGCCTCCAGATCGTGACGCCGACGCCGCGTACCTGCTGCAGGTATCGGTCCCGGAAATTGAATCGCAGGCCGTCGACTCGAGCAACACAGCCCACGGCCACCCCTGCCTCTCCGGGTCCCAGTTTGATGCCGCAAACCTGGGCGGACGTGGGGGATGGAGCGAGTAGGACAGCAAGCCCGAGTAGAAGCGCGAAGACGGATGTGCGCGGGGGGCAAACTCTGTTCGACCAGCGCATTGACGGAAGGATCAAGGGATCCATTCCCGTTTCAACAGCAGGAGGCGAGGCGGGGTACGTCTCAATTCCCCTCCGCCCCCCCCGCCGGAGCATCGAGTGTGAACGTCCAGACCCGCGGCGGACTCGACGCCCCCGATCCCCCGGCGATCGTCACGTACTGACGCCCGTCGAGCACGTAGGTGACTGGCGTGGCGGGGCCGTTGCCGATCTCCGCGGACCACAGTTCATCGCCTGTTCGGGCGTTGAGGGCGACCAGTTGGTTTCCACTGCCCCAGAAGACGAGATTGCCGGCGGTCGACAGTGTACCTCCGTTCCCGCCCCGTGCCGGTCTGCGCCACACCTCGCGGTTGGTCACCGGATCCCACGCGACCAACAGTCGTGACGGTCCGGTCAGCGCGGGGCGCTCCGGTCGCTGGTCTCTCGGCGAGCCCCCTCCCCGAATCGTCGTGCCCGTGTTCCAGCGGCCCTGCGTGTACTCGAACGACTCGACCATCTCGTAGTAGGAGCTGTTGTTCTGTGAGGGCAGGTAGATGAGGCCCGTGTCGGCGTTCCAAGCCATCGGGCGCCAGTTGTGCGCTCCCGTTGGGCCCGGAGACAGGTACGCGCCCCGCTTGTTGGTACCGTAGCGAGCCTCGGGGGTCTCGATCGGGCGCCCGGACTCGGGGTCGATCTCCGTTGCCCACGTCACGTCGTCCGCGAAGGTCTCCGCGGATAGGAGTTCCCCGGTAAGCCGATCGACTACATAGAAGAAGCCGTTCTTCGGTGCCTGCACGATGACCTGGCGCATGCGCCCTTCGATCATCAGGTCGAGTAGCATCAGCGGCTGGGTCGCCGTGTAATCCCAGTCGTCACCCGGTGTCGTCTGATAGTACCAGACCATCTCTCCGTCATCGGCATTCAACGCGATGATCGACGACAGGTAGAGGTTGTCCCCGCCTCCCGGACTCCGGATGTCCCGGTTCCACGGGGTACCGTTGCCCGTACCGACGTAGATCAGGTTGGCCGCGCCGTCGTATACCATCGCGTCCCAGGCTGTGCCTCCTCCTCCGACGATCCACCACTCACCATTCCAGGTCTCGGCGGCCAAGCGCATCGCTTCGCTCTCGAAACCGTCCGCGGGGTTTCCAGGAACAGTGTATGTGCGCCAGAGTTGCTCGCCCGTGTCGGCGCTGTACGCCGTTACGTAGCCGCGCACCCCATACTCGGCTCCACCATTCCCGATGATGACCTTGTCGCGGACCACCCTCGGTGCGCCCGTGATGCTGTAGTCTCCGGGCGGGGTGGTCTTCTGGACCCATTCGACGAGGCCGTCTTTCTTGTTGAGCGCGACGAGCCGGCCGTCGAGAAGACCGACGATCACTTTGTCGTCGTAGAGGGCGACTCCGCGATTGACGTCGCCGCAGCAGACGGAGGGCCCGCCCTGCCTTTCGTCGGGGATTGCGGGGTCCCAATGCCAGATCTCCTCGCCGGTCCGGGCGTCGAGCGCGTAGACGAAGCTCCGGGGCCCCGTAGCGTACAGCATGCCGTCCGAGATGAGCGGTGTAGCTTCGAGTCGCGCTCCTGTCCTGGGGATCTCCCAACTCCATGCGAGCCCGAGGCGACCGACGTTGTCGGAGTCGATTTGGTCCACCGGACTGAAGCGAGTCTCCGCGAGGTTCAAGCCGTGGGTGGTCCACTCCGTGTCGGCCGCGGGGTTGTCCGGGCGGGGCAGCGGAACGACAGCCGGGGGGCCGCCATCGGGGAGCGCGACGCCGGCGAGCCCCGTCGGCCCCGACGTCGAGCAAGCCGTCAGAGCGAGGGCCGCCACCACCGACACGAGCGCTGGAGTGGACTGTCGGACAAGTGCGGGGGACGGCGATGGCTTCATGGGGACTCCTCACTGGACTTGGCGACCTGACGCTCGCGACCCGGGTTTGGCGCCTGGCCAACATGCCGATGCTTCCGTGGGGTCACAAGCGGGGCACAAGCCTTGGCTTTCAGTCCGCCCGTATGGCCTCCACCGGATCGACACGGGCGGCACGTCTTGCGGGCGCCACCGAAGCCGCCACGGGCACTTCTCTCGCGACCCTTTGGCGGTCCGCCCCGAGCGCCATGCGAACGCCGATTTCGCGAGTGCGCTGCGCCACCAGGAACGAGACCACCCCGTAGAGACCGGCGGCCGCGAGCACCAGGGCGATTGCACCGAAGACCCCGACCAAGACGGCGGTCACCTGGTAGCCCGAGACCTCCTCCTCCAATACGGAAGCGAGCGTCGATACGAAGCTGAAAGCGATGCTCGGCTCGACTTCGCGAACCGTGTCCTGCACCGACGGGATCGAGTTCGCGGCGGGGATCGCTCTTTCGACAACGAGATGGAAGACGGGTGAGAAGCGTTGGCTGAGGGCTCGGTAGAGCAGCAGAGGTATGCCGTGCGGGGGCTTCACGAACTGGCCACTCCGACCGAAGTCCAGAGGCGTTCCCGGATCTCACGGCTCATGCGCAAAGCCTCTTCGGCTTTGGGCGTCACCGCATAGGGCCGCTTGGCCCGGCCGCCGCGGACAGCGGTAGGCTCGCCCAGCCTGGGGGACGTGGCGGCTTCCGGGAAGAACCGCGATCATCTGAACCTGCCCGGCCAAGGACCCTGGATTAGAGGTGTGAACGACGATGGCGACGAGGACTCGCAGACCCGTGATGTATGCGCTTTTGATGGCAGCCGTGGCGGCTCCTCTCCAGGCGCAGGACCGTCCGTCCGTTCAACCGAAGGACTATGGACAGTGGGAGTCCCTCGGCACCGGGACGCTCTCACCGAACGGCGAGTGGCTGGCCGTCCCGATTACCCGTGTGAATCGAGAGAACGAGCTTCGCATCCACCAGGCGAACTCCGACTCCGTGATCGTCGTGGCGTACGGTGCTCGGCCGACCTTCTCGGAAGACGGTCAGTGGGTGGCCTATTCGATCGGCAAGTCCGAGGAGGAGACCGAGCAGATCGAGGAGAACGGCGAGGACGTACGGAACGATTTGGGCCTGGTGAATCTGGTCTTGGGCGAGCAGAGCAGCGTCGCACAGGTCCAGAGCTTCGCGTTCGGAGGCGGAGGGACGCACCTGGCGATGGCCCGTTATGCGAGCGCGGGCACGCGAGCCGTCGTCGTGCGGGGGCTGGCCACGGGTGACCGGGTCAGCTTCGGAAGCGTGGCGAGTTGGGCCTGGCAGGACGACGGCTCCCTCCTGGCCTTCACGGTCCATGGAGCCGATGGCGTGGGCAACGGCGTGCAGATCTACGACGCCTTGGCGGGTCGCGTGAGCAGTCTCGACTCGAGCGAGTCCGAGTACGCGCAGCTGACGTGGAGGGACGACTCGTCCGACCTGGCCGTCCTGCGCGAGTTCGAGGACGAGGGCCACGAGGACGAGGGCCACGTACTGTTGGCCTGGCGTGACCTCGCGGGATCTGCGGCGGGTTTCGAGCTCGACCCATCGGGCCAGGAAGCCATCGGCGTCGACGAACGCATCGTCGCCTTTCGGTCGCTTCAGTGGGCCGAAGACGGCGGATCGATCTTCTTCGGCGTGAAAGAGTGGGAGTTGTCCGACGACGATGACGACTCAGAATCCGACGACGAAGACGACGATGCCGAGGCTGGGGACGAGGACGACGACGAAGAGGAAGGCGAGAACACCGACGAGGACGACGCGGAGTCCGACGACGAGGACGGTCTCGGCCTCGACCCAGCCGAGATGGAAATCTGGCGATCCACCGATGAGCGCACGCTGCCCACTCAGAAACGCGACGAGCGGAATGACGAGCGGCGGAACGACTTGTTCGTCTGGCATCTCGATTCGGCGCGCACGTTGCATCTGACGGACGAAACGCTCGACGGACCCCGCGTCGTTGCCGATGGCCGACTCGTGCTGGCCACCAACGATGACGCTTATGCGTTCGCCGGCATGTTCGGACGGGGCCGGGTAGACCTCTACGCGATCGACCCGGACACCGGCGAGCGTCAGGTGGCCGCGCAGGGCATCGGCTTTCCCTACGGGGCGAGCAGTATGGGCCGATATGTGCACTACTACCGGAGTGGCCACTTCTACGCTTTCGATCTCGAGCGGGGATCGACGCTGGCGCTGTCGGCGGACGTGGGCATCAGGTTCGCGAACGAGGCGTATGATCACCCCGTGCCCGAGTTGCCCTCGTACGGCGTGAGCGGTTGGACGGACGGGGATGCTTCCCTTCTGGTCTACGACGAATTCGACTTGTGGGAGTTGCCGATCGACGGCACGCCGCGGCGTCTTACCGAGGGTCGCGACGACCAGATCGTGCACCGCATCGCGCGTCTGGATCCCGAAGCGGATCCGGTGGACCTGGACCAAGACCTCTTTCTCACGCTGCGGGGGAAGTGGACGCTGCAGCACGGAGTCGCCCGGCTCAGCCAAGGCCGGGTCGAGCGCCTCGTCTACCAGGACGACAACGTCGCACGATTCGCCAAGGCTGAGAATGCCGACGTGTACGCCTACGTCGCCCAGGACTTCGATGACTCGCCGGACTACTTCGTGGGAGGGGGTTTCGACGGCACTCGCCAAGTGACCCACACGAACCCCTTCCAGCAGGACTACGCCTGGGGGCACACGGAACTGATCCAATACAGCAACCACAACGGCGTACCGCTGCAGGGGGCGCTCTTCTATCCGGCGAATTACGATCCGTCTCAGACGTACCCGATGATCGTGTACATCTACGAGTTCCGATCACAGTCCGCGAAGCAGTACGCCGTCCCGAGTCACCGGAACTACTACAACCCAGCAGTTTGGACGGCGGAGGGTTACTTCGTGCTGCAGCCGGACATCCTGTTCGACTCCAGGGATCCTGGGGTTTCTTCGGCAAAGACGCTGGAGTTGGCCGTGGCCGCCGCGGTGGAGACCGGCATGATCGATGCCGGTAAGGTCGGGCTCATCGGTCATTCCTGGGGTGGTTATCAAGCCCAGTTCGTACCGACGTTCACCGACGTGTTCGCCGCGTCGGTCTCCGGGGCCGGCATCAGCAACCTGGTGACGATGTACGGCTCGATCTTCTGGGTCGCTGGGGCGCCCGAGTCGGGGCACTTCGAGGTGGGTCAGGAGCGTATGGAAGTACCGTACTACATCGACCCCGAGGCCTTCATGCGGAACTCAGCCGTGTTCAACATCGAATCGCTGAACACTCCGCTACTCATGGAAGTAGGCGATTCCGACCAGAACGTCGATTGGCGTCAGAGCATCGAGCTGTACAACGTCGCGCGACGCGCCGAGAAGCCGGTCACGATGCTCGTCTACTACGGCGAGGATCACGGCCTACGGCAAGAGGAGAACCAGGCCGACTACCAACGCCGCATTCTCGAATGGTTCGACCACCATTTGAGGGATGGAGAGGCCGCCTCTTGGATCGACGAGGAGATGCCCTGGCTGGAGCAGAAGGAGACCGGCGGCGGCAGGCGGTAGCTCTCGGAGAGAGCTCCACCCCACCCCTTGCTACCTCGCCAGCTGAAGCCTCGCGGTCAGCGTTTGTCCGCACTCCGTGATCGTCACCGGGCCACTCAACTCCGCTCCGCCCTCGACGATGACCAGGGTCCCGGTGACCGTGCCAGCCGTGGTGCATCCGGTGGCCGGGTTGTTGTCGTAGTTCATCTCGACCGTGAGCTCGTTTCCGACCACCGTGCCCGTGACTCGTACCGCCATCGCGACGGGTTGTGTCACGGTGAAGTTGCCCTGAACGGCGCCCCCGTCTCCGATCTCGACTTCTAGGCTCCCCGAGAACGGAACGTTATTGACGGTGATCGAGCCGGTGTAGGCTCCGTCGACGTTGTAGGGGTAGCCCGAGTCTCCGGGACCTGGTGTGCCAGCGCATGCAGCGATCGCGGCGGATAGGGCGATGATCCCGAGTCGGTGCACGTTCATTCCCACGTCTCCTGTTGTCGATTGCATCCATCCCGTCACGTGGTGCTCACGACATCGGCAAAGGTTCCGCGCTTCTCTAGCGTCCCGCACCTCCGGGTCCGTTTCCACCCGCGCCGTCCGTGGTCGCACGGTAGCGAAAACCGCGATTCGGGTACGGCGGAGGCGGCGGCACCGGACGAGGGTCGTCCGCGATCTTCTGTTGCAGATGTCGTATGGCTGCATCGAGCTGCGCGTCCTCCCCGTTGAAGGTCGCGTGTGGCAGATTGTCCACCACGATGTCAGGCACGAGTCCAATCTGTTCGATCAGCCACTCCCCCTCGGGACCGTAAACACCCGACTGAGGGGTGCGCGCCAGTCCCCCGTCACTCGCTCGGGTGTTGTTCGAGAGCCAAATCTCTCCCCCCCAGCTCCGCATGCCGATCACCTCGCCGAGCCCGAGCCGGCGGAAGCCGTCGGCGAACGCCTCGCCGTCCGAGGCCGTCGTCTGATCCATCAGCACCACCATGTGGCCGCGGAAGGCGTATTGCATGTTCCAGGTCGGCTCTCCGGTGCGGCCCTTGAAGTACATCCACGCCTGACGCATCAGCTTCTCGAGGATGAAGCTGTCGATATTGCCGCCCCGGTTTTGCCGGACATCGATGATCAGACCCTGGCGGTTGAAGACAGGATAGAACTGCCGATACCAGGCGGTCAGATCGCCCCCTCCCATGGCTTGGAGATGCACGTACCCGATGTCGCCTTCGCCCCGCTCTTCGACGTCCATGCGGCGCGTGTACTCCCAGTCCGAGTAGCGTAGCGCGCGCGCGCCCAGCGTGGGCGGGACCATGACTTCTCGCGAAGTCCCGTTCGCAGCCGAGCGCAGGCGAAGGCGAACCGGGTCGCCGCCCGGGTTACGGAGCAGCGCCCCGATATGCGGTTCAGAGAGCACGTCGATCCCGTTGACGGCCTGGATGAGGTCACCGGCCGACACGCCCAAGTCAGGGTCGGCGAGCGGCGACATCTCCTCAGGGTAGTCGGGGTCCGACTGGTAGATGTATTCGATCAAGTCACCTTCGGACGTGCGCGCGATGCGGGCGCCCAACGACGCGACGGGCACGTTGTCGTCGCCGGTGCGCACGTCGCCCCCTCGAACCGAGGTGTGAAGCGCGGACAGCTCGCCCACCACGCGACCGATCACGTCCGAGAGCTCGTCTCGGGTGGTCACGCGGTCGACGAGCGCCAAGTACTTGTCGCGCACGCCGTCCCACTCCACGCCATGCATGGCCGGATCGTAGAACCAGTCCCGTTCTTGGCGCCACAAATCGATGAAAATCTCACGAAAGTCCTCCCGGACATCGATGGGGAACGCCCAGTCGGACAGGTCCACTCGGTGCTTGGCCAAGCCTTCGGCAGCTGCAGCACGCGCATCGATCACATAGAGGTTGTTCCCTTGCCCCAGGAGCATCTTCTTGCCGTTCGCACTGAGTTCGTACGAGCCGACGTTTTCGGCGACCGTGACGAGCTCGGGCTCCTCACTCGTGATGGCGACCGCGGTCAAGCGACGACCGCCTCGTGATCCTGCGTCCCGGTCAAGGAAGAACAGGGCCCCGTCGTTCACGGTGAGTCCGGCGAAGTTGCCGGCGCGGATCGGGACTCTCTTCGTGCGGCGCGGCAGGCCGTCGAGCTCGATGTCGATGACCGTGTCGTGGTCCATCGCTTCGTCTTCGGCCTCGTCGCCATCGTCTGCTGTCAATTCGTCGTCGGCCTGGAACGGTGATCGCAGGCCGGGACGAAGCGACACATGGTAGATCTCCATCTGCCGATCGAAGTAGGGTTCAGGCTGTCTCGAGCCCCACGGGCTGCCCACCAGCGACTGGAGGTTTCGGTCGGAGAGGAAGTAGAGGAACTCCCCGTTCGGACCCCACGCCGGAGACGTGCTGTTCACGCGGTCGCTGGTGACCAGCACGCTGGCTCCGCTGTCTACGCTGTACAGCACGATCTGCACGAACGTGTTCGCCGCCGCCTTTCCGAACGCCAACCACCTGGAGTCGGGTGACCAGGACCGGCTCCCGCCGAAGCCCTCTCTGTCCTCGGACACCAGCGTCTGTGCTCCGCTCTGCAAATCCAGGATCCACAGGTCTGCGTTGTTGTCGTCGTATGCGAGCCACCTCCCGTCGGGAGACACGAGGCCTGAGCGGCGCTGAATGGTGCCGTCGCCCGTGATGCTCCGACCCTCGCCGGTGCCGTTCGCCTGGAGCGTCACCCACTCCATCTCGCCGCTCTCGTCAGACAGGCCGACCAGTGTTTCTCCATTCGGGAGGAAGACGACGTCCCGATACCGGGCGCCATCGTTGTTCGATGCGCGCACGATCCGCCCGGCCCCCACCGGGGCCACGAACACACGCCCACGGGCCGTGAGCACGAGCCGCTCGCCTTCCGCATCGAGGTGTGCGGACGAGAGATACTGCATCGGATCGTCGACCCACTTCTCACGCAGCTGATCGAAGTCCGACGCGAGCGTGATCGGCACGACTTGCTCGTCACCGCTCGCGATGTCGTACAGCCTCAGGTCCGCGGCGAGCTCGTAAACGATGCGTCCGCCCTCGAGCGCGGGGTTCCTTACGTCCCACCCCGAGTGGCGGGTATGCTGGCGCACGTCGCCGCCGTCGCTCGTCATCGACCAGAGGTTCATGGTGCCATCGCGATCGCTCACGAAGTACACGCGTCCCTGCCAATACATCGGCGAGTGACTCTCTCCCTGGTAATCGCCGGTGAGCTCGACCGCCTCGGAGGTCCCCTGCTCGAACTTCCAGACGTCGCGAGCCGTCCCGCCGGTGTAGCGCTTCGTGACGTTGCCGTGGAAGGCGGGTCGCACGAAGAAGAGCGTCCTGCCTGAGTCGTCGTACGCGCCCTCGGACGCCGTCTCGAGCGGGATGCGCTCTCGGGCTTGGGTCGGAAGGTCGAGCGCGACGAGCTGCCACTGCGGTAGGGTCGAGTAGTGGCGCGTCGCGTAAATGACCCGTCCGTCGGGCGTCCAGGTCGTCGCCCTCGAGGGGTCGGACTCGTAGGTGCGTCGGACCGGCAGGCCGCCCTCGATCGGCATCGTGTACAGCTCCGTCGGGCCTTCGTATCGAGCCGTAAAAGCGATCGTGCTCCCGTCGGGAGAAATCACCGGGTCCGTCTCTTCCGCCGCATGCGTGGTCAGCCGGTGGGCGACTCCACCTTCGGCAGAAACACGCCAGAGGTCACCCTCGGCCGCGAATACGATCAGGTCGCCGTGGAGAGCCGGATAGCGATAGAAGCCCAAGGTGCCGCCCTGAGCGGCCGGGATTTGGGCCATGGCGGGGAAGGGCAGGAGCGTAAGCGCGATCGCCAGCAGCAGGGTGCGGACCTTCATGACGAGCCTCCAAGCAGGATCAACCTCGAGCGTCCGAGAGATCGTACCAGGCACATGGAGCGCAGGATAGAACCGTGCATGCTGGACCGGCGAACAGGGTCGACGCCAGGCGGATTCTTGTTACGGGTCTGTTCGCTCCGCGATGAGGTCCGGTGATTCACCTGTCGCGATCCGCTTCTGTGCTCGCCGATTGGCCAGCTTCATGAGTTGGAGGATGCCGAAGCCCAGAGGCAAGGTGACCAACGGCCCCAGGACCCATACCAGACCCTCGGCCATGAGAAGGCCTACGCCCGCAGTGCCCGCGAGAATTAGGGACAACGCCCCTACCTCCCAGGGCGAGTGCTTCTTCATCTTGCTAGCGCAGGCAGAGCAGATCATCCGCCCACCCACCAGAAAGCGGGCTTCGGGACCAGAACTCAACGCCTGCGCGCAAGTACCACACCGACCCTTTCGGTTCCGGCGACCCGAGCGCCACCATTCCGCGGTCCACAATACGGCGAGGATTGGCGGGACCGCGCTGAGCGCGACGAGCAGCTCGAACATGGGTGGCTCCCTGTTAGAACGGCTGTCCGGTCACCACGCACCAGGCGCCTTTCGCCGTTCAGCGCCAGCCAACCGGTGCCCAAGGTGATGGACCAAGAGCTTCCCGGGGAGGTGGCGGTCTCGCAGGCGCCGTCCGTCGGGACCGCGGCCAGAGCGACCATCGCGCCCACCGCGATGGTTCTCGTCGTCGTCATCATCGTCGTCGTCCCACGCCACAATGTATCCAAGATGGATGATGATAGATCCAACGTGGATATGGGGGGAAGGCTACCCTTCGCCGATCGAACTCCGATACTCCCGGTCCCAGGCAGCGATCATGCTATCCAACTCGGAG
>JAYZBT010000261.1:0-14197 GCA_036338615.1 Gemmatimonadota bacterium | reverse complement strand
AACTGACACCCACCTCGACGCTGACCCAAAGAGCCCTCCGTGGCATGCTGAAGTTCTTCACCACGGAGGAGGCCAGCAGAGTGTTCGGCACGGCCAGCAGATTGCCGTCCGGGAAGGTGAGAATGGTCGTATTGCGGCTCTTGACGTCCGTGACCCACCCTTCGTCGCCCGTGTCGAGTCGTACGTAGTCTCGCGGCCGGACCTGCTTTGAGAGGATGATCTGGACCCCCGCGAAGAGGTTGCCGAGCGTATCCTGCAAGGCGAGTGCGACGGCGAGGCCACCGATGCCCATCGCCGTAATGAGCGGCGTGAGCTGGATGCCGAGATTCTGTAGAATGATGATGACGCCGAGCATGCCAACGGCGAGCCGCGCCATACTGACCACGAGCGTCGGGGACCGAATCGCGCCTTCCGCGCGGCCAGAGAGCGTCTCGACGGCACCTCCCGCCGCCCGCATGCCCGCGATCGCGATGGAGCCGATCAGGATGACGGTGAGTATGGTGGTGATCGTGCTCGCCAGCAGTGGGTCGACCGTGCCGACGTTGAGGGCCAGGTAGACGCCCGCGCAGGCGAGCCAGACGGTTGGCACGCCACGGACGGACTCGATGATCAGATCGTCCCACTTGATGCGGGTCTTCTCGGCGATGCGCCGAGCCCGCCCTACCACGATGCGTTCGAGGAGAAATCCCGCGAGCAATCCGCTGAATATGAATGCGGTTCGCTGCACCCAGGCCTGTTGGAGGAAGTCGGTCATCTATTGGGCTCGGAAGGTGTAAGTACGGCGGTAAGGTACGGTGGCGTCGAGGTACGCGCGCGGATCAGCGTCCCGCACCGGCGTGCCTCCAAGCTCCAGCGAACGCTCCATGGCGCCCACTCGGTCGGCATCTCGGCCGATCGGCTCGCAAGAGTCGATGCGCTCTTCCAGTCGGATATCGACCAGGCCCGGGTCGCGGGTGTGGTTTCGGCCGTGGCCTGTCGCGGCAAGCTGGTGCGCTTGCGCAGCCAAGGGGTGATGGATATCGACGAAGCGCGACCCATGACGGACGACGTCATCTTCCGAATCGCGTCGATGACCAAGCTCATCACGAGCGTCGCGGTGATGACGCTGTACGAGGAGGGCCTGTTCCAACTGGAGGACCCTGCGTCCAAGTACATCCCGGAACTCGCCGGCATGAAGCCCCACAGCGCCTACGGTAGTCGCCCCCCGGCTTCAGAGACGGCAAACCAGCCGACTGGTTCCTTAGAATGCCCCAGCTTCTTGGACCTCAGACGGCTCAAGGTCAAACATAGGATGTCGTACCCCACTGAGGGGCACGCCAGCTCTTTGTGGACGAGATCGTGGTGGAGTAGGGGGGTGTCACGGCTCGGGCCGGCGTGCTCGATCCGTGGGTGGCCGCTCCAGCACTGTTGTCCACTCTCGGCCCACGCCGTACCATGCAAGCAGTGCCTCAGACGGGAGTTTTAACGTGAGCTATGTGGACTCGTCGGTAGCGGCGGGCATGACGGTCACCCCTCCGACCACTCATTCGAGTTGGTCGCGGCGGGACTTCATCAAGGGTGTGATCGCGTCCGGTGTCTCCGTAGCTGGCATGTCGTACTTCGGAGCTGGATGTACGACGCCCCTGCCAGCCCAGACCGGTGGTGTAGAGCGTCTGCTTTCCCTGACCGTGAACGGTCAAGTCCGACGGGTCGATGTACTGCCGGGCGAAACGTTGGCGATGACGCTGCGCTACAAACTCGGCCTCACCGGCACCAAGCTCGGATGTGACCGCGCCGAGTGCGGTGCGTGTACGGTGCTGATCGATGACGTGAACCACTACTCCTGTTCGACGCTGACGCATCGTGTCCGCGACCGCGAGATCACGACCGTCGAGGGGCTCGAGAGTCCGGACGGCACGCTGCATCCTGTGCAACAGGCGTTCATCGACGAATTGGGCCCCCAGTGCGGCTTCTGCACCCCGGGCCAGGTGATGTCCGCGGTCGCGCTGCTGCGCGCTAATCCGAATCCCACCCGTCAGGAGGCCCGCGAGGCGATGTCGGGCAACCTGTGCCGGTGCGGCGCCTACGATCACTACTTGAACGGCGTGATGCGTGCCGCGAGCGAGGCATAAAATGGCTGACTTACTGGGGAAAGACTACGCGCCGCCAGACGTCTACGGGAAGGTGACGGGCCGCGCCAAGTACGCAGAGGACTTCCGCATGGACGGCATGCTCTTCTGTCGTTTGTTGAAGAGCCCCATGCCGCACTGCCGTGTCCGAGGCGTCGACGCGTCCGCAGCGCTCGCGATGGAAGGGGTCGTCGCGATCTTGAGGGCGGACGAGGTTCCAGAGCAGGCTGGCCCGGCCAACAACATCTTGACCGATGAGCCGCACTTCGTCGGGGAGCCCATCCTGGCGGTCGCGGCGGTCACCGAGACGATCGCCCAGAACGCGATAGAGGCAATCGTGCTCGATCTGGAGCCGCTGCCCTTCTGCGTCGACCCGCTCGAAAGCCTGCGACCGGACGGGCCCAACGCCCGCACGGACGGAAACACGGTTTCGTCTGGTGAGGTCCAGGAGCACAAGTGGACCGAGGCGGACTTCGAGGCGGCGGGAGAAGGTCAGTTGCCGATGGGCGAACCGGGCGCGGAATGGTCGTACGGCGACATCGACGCGGGGTTCGCCGAGGCGAGCATCATTCTGGATGAGACCTTCGTCACCGCGGGTACGTCTCATCACTCGATGGAGCCTCGCACGGCGATGGCATACTGGGAGAACGGGAAGTGCTACCTGCATGCCTCGACCCAGAGCCAGAGCTTCGTGCATCCGGGCATTGCCGCATACATCGGTATCGAGCCGGAGAATCTGGTCTACATCGCCGAGTACTGCGGCGGCGGCTTCGGATCGAAGGGCGGACCGTATCCCCTGCTCTCGATTCCGGCGCACATGTCGCGCAAAGTCCAGAGGCCGGTGCTCATGAGGATCAGCCGCGCGGAGGAATACTTCCTCGGCTCGGCTCGGCCCGGCTTCCAGGGTCGGATCAAGATGGGATTCCGCGACGACGGCCGAATTACCGCCGTCGACGTGTACATCGTGCAGGAGAACGGACCCAATCAGGGCGGCGGGGACATGGGCGCCGCGGCGAGCGCGATTTCGATCGTGTACACGCCCCTGAACATGCGATATCGGGGGATGTCGGTGCTGACCAACACGCCTCCGCGCGGAGCTCAAAGGGGTCCGGGTCAGAACCAGATCGCGACGGCGGTCGAACCGCTGATCGACAAGGCGGCGAAGCAGCTCGGTCTCGACCAGGTCGCGATTCGGCACATCAACGCGCCAACACACGACTCCCTCTACGGCGGGAACCGCGGCCCGATCACGAGCGCCTATATGCGTGAGGCGTTGGAGCAGGGTGCGGAGCGATTCGGGTGGGAAGAGCGCCGGGCGCGAAGTGGCCAACGTGAGGGATCGAAGGTGCGAGGTGTCGGCGTTGGGCAGGCCTTCCACTCGGCGGGTTCGAGCGGATTCGACGGACTGCTCGTCATCACACCCGAGGGCAAGCTGAACATTCATTCCGGCGTGGGGAACCTCGGCACCTACTCGTACGCGACGACGTCGCGGGTCGCTGCCGAAGTGCTCAAGTGCCGCTGGGAGAACTGCGAGATCGTTCGTGGGGACTCGAGTCGGGGCCTCCCCTGGACGCTCGGGCAGTTCGGCAGCAATACGTCGTTCACGATGACGCGCACGAATTTCGCGGCCGCGAACGACGCGGTTCGCAAGCTCAAGGAGATCGCCGCGCGCCGGCTCGGCGGCAGCGCGACGGACTACGACATTGGAAACGAGACCGTCTTCGCTCGAGGCAACCCGAGCCGGAGGCTCACCTACGCCCAGGCAGCCCAAGCCGCCATCGAGATGGGCGGCGCGTACAGTGGGCATGAGCCCCCCGAGGACATCAATGCGCTGACCAGGCGCGCTGTCGAGGTGGTGGCGGGCACGGGCCTGGTCGGGGTCGCGCGTGACAACCTGGAGCGGAACGGCATGGTGCCCGCGCTCGCGGCGGGCTTCGTCGAGATCGAACTCGATCTGGAGACCGGCCGCATCGAGATTCTCGACTACCTCGGCGTGGCGGATTGCGGGACCGTGCTCCACCCGCAGGGGCTGGCGACTCAGATCAAGGGAGGCGGCGTGATGGGCTTCGGCATGGCCGTCTCCGAGCGCCATGTCTACGACCGACACTGGGGTCTGCCGGCGGCCGTCGGCTTCTATCAGGCGAAACCGCCCTCGTACCTGGACGTGCCATCGGAGATGGACTGGCACGCGGTAGACCAGCCAGATCCGGGTAATCCGGTTGGCTCGAAGGGGATCGGTGAGCCCGTGATGGGATGCTCGGGCGCCGCCCTGCTGTGCGCCATCTCGGACGCGCTCGGGGGGCACTATTTCAACCGCACTCCGGTGATGGCCGACATGATCATCAACGTCGCCTCTGAGCGGTCCCAGTCGCACGGCCCGCTCCAGGTCAACACTCAGTGAGGAAAAGCCCATGATGAAGGACATGATGTCGGGCTTCGAGCTATACCAGCCCGCCGATGTGGACGATGCGCTCCAGCTGATTGAGCGATACGGCCGGCGTGGATGGAAGCTCGCGGGGGGCTACGACTCCCTCGATTGGTTCAAGAACCGCGGGAAGGGACCCGATGCGGTCATCGACCTCGAAGGTCTCGATGCGCTCAAGGGCGTCCGGGAGACCGCGGACGGCGTCGAGATCGGCGCTCTGACCACACTCACCGAGGTCGAGCGCAGTCCTCTTTTGCGAGATCGCTACGGGTTGTTGGCCGACGCCGCACGCAGGGTCGCGAGCCCCCAAATCCGCAATGCGGGCACATTGGGTGGCAACGTCTGTCAGGACACGCGCTGTTGGTACTACCGCTATGGAGTGAACTGCTACCGAGCCGGCGGCAACACGTGCTACGCAGCGGCGCCGGACGCAATGAATCGGGAGCACGCGCTCTTCGGAGCGAGCCGGTGCGTGGCGGTCACTCCCTCGGACACCGCGCCGGCACTGGTAGCGTTGGACGCCGAGATGGTCGTGCGCAACACGAGCGGCGAGCACGTCATTCCGGCCGAAGAGTTCTTCATGAGCCCCTCGGTCGATATCCAGCGCATGACCGTTCTCGACCCGGGCGACCTGCTGACCTCGATTCGGCTCCCGGCGAGTTGGGCCAATGCCGACTTCTACTTCGAGAAGGTCGCGGACCGAAACAGCTGGGACTTCGCGCTGGTGAGCGTGGCGGCCGCTTTCAAGACCAGCGGAGGCCAGATCGACGAAGCCAGCGTCGTGTGCGGAGCGGTGCAGTGCATTCCGCGCCGTCTCCGTGAGGTGGAAGCGATGCTGCTGGGCCGAACTCGCGATGAGGAGACCGCGTCTCTCGCCGGCGCCGAGGCGATCCGGGACGCCGATCCGCTCGACTACAACCACTTCAAGATCCCTCTGATGGAGAATCTCGTGAAGCGGGCCGTACGCAGCGAAGCCGCGGTAAGCGGCTGAGGACGACTCCTAGATCAAGCCGACTGAATCGGTAGATCCCGCACGCGCCGCCCTTCCAGAGCGAACAACGCGTTGGTGACCGCCGGCGCGATCGGAGGTACACCCGGCTCTCCGATGCCGCCGGGGCCGTCCCCGCTCGGGACCAGCAGCACCTCGATCTCCGGTGCCTCGCTCATGCGCACCATGCGGTAGTCGTCGAAGTTGCTCTGTACCGCGCGACCACCCTCGATGCTGATCTGACCGTAGAGCGCGGCGGTGAGGCCGTAAATGATGCCGCTCTCCATCTGGGCCCGCACGATCGCGGGATTCACGATTACGCCGCAGTCCACCGCGCACCACACCTTGTGCACACGGGGCCGTCCGTCCTCGAGTGAGATCTCCGCGACTTCCGCCACATACGAGCCGAACGACTCCACGACGGCGATCCCGCGTGCCCGACCGTCAGGCAGATCCGACCCCCAGGACGCCGCCTTCGCGACGGCGTCGAGCACCGCCAAGTGGCGGGGGTGCTCGCCGAGCAGGTCACGGCGGTACTCGTAGGGGTCCTTACCGGCGGCGTGCGCAAGCTCGTCGATGAACGATTCCACGACGAACCCTGTGTGCGTATGTCCGACCGAACGCCAGAAGCCGACGGGGATCGGGAGCTCGACCGTAGCGGCTGACATCACGAAGTCGGGCACGTGGTACGGTTGGTTCGAGGCCCCCTCGACCGCGGTCGGGTCCACGCCGTTTCGCATGATGGTGCGGTCCCGAACGAAGTGCGGCAGCCATCCCGGCATGAGCCGCTCCATGATCGACTGCGATGCCATCTCATGACGCCAGGCGGCGGGCATACCCTCGTCATCCAGCGACGCGGTGAACTCGTGATGCGATGCGGGACGATAGAAGTCGTGCTGCATGTCGTCCTCGCGGGACCACAGGACCTTCACCGCGCCGTCGATCAATGACGCCAACTCGGCAGCTTCAGCGACGTAGTCTGTCTCGGCGCGCCGGCCGAAGCCACCGCCCAGGAACGTCGTGTGCACGACCGTGTCGTCGGCGCCCACGCCGGACATGTCCCCCGCGACCTGCCGCGCGCCACCCGCGAGCAACGACGGGCCATTCTGCCACTGCGTGGGTGCCCAGATGGTGCACCTGCCGTCCTCCACCAGCGCGGTACAATTCATCGGCTCCATCGTAGCGTGAGCCAAATAGGGCAGCGAATACGTGGCCCGAATCGGATCGGAGGCCGCTGCCAGGGCCGCGTCCGCGTCACCGTGCTGCTCGGCGAGACCGCCTCCCGCCTGAATCGCAGACTCGAAGCGCCTGGTGATCTCCGCGTCATTCAGCGCGCTACCCTCTCCTTCGTCCCACTCGACGACGAGCGTGTCGCAGCCCTGCTTGGCCGGCCAATAACCGTTGGCGACGACCGCCACTCCGTTGCTCAGCTCGACCACTTCGTCGACCCCCGGCACGGCGAGTGCCGGCGCAGGATCGAAGGATCGCAGCGACCCACCGAAGACGGGGCAACGCGCGACCATGGCGATACGCGCGTCGCTCGGCCCGGCATCGATCCCGAATACCGCCTCGCCGGTCGTCTTGACCGCTACGTCCAGACGCATCTGAGACGTGCCGATCAAGCGGAAGTCCGCCGGGTCTTTAAGTGGAATATCCTTCGGGACCTCGACCTCCGCCGCGGCCACGGCGAGTTCGCCGTAGTCGAGCGTCGATCCGTTAGGGTGATGCGCCATCGCGTCGCGCATCTCGATGTCCGTGGCGGGAATGCTCCAGGTGCGCGCCGCAGCCTCGCGAAGCATCAACCGTGCGGCCGCACCTGCTTCCCTCAGTGGGACCCACGATTCTACAATGCTCGTGCTGCCGCCGGTGACCTGCAGGCCCATTGCCACGCCATACGCGGCGTGCGCCGGGGCGAACTCGAAGGCTACACGTTCAAGAGGGACCTCGAGTTCCTCGGCCAGCAGCATGGGGAGGGAAGTCGAGACGCCCTGGCCCATTTCGGACTTGCCGACCACGACGGTGATCGACCCGTCGGTATCGATGCGTAGGAACGCATTGGGAGCGAAGGCCGCGTCGGTCGCGGGTTGGCCCGGGCCCCTCACGACTCGGTACGTGACGCCGAGCGTCAGACCTACCCCGGCCACCGCGGCCAACTTGACGAATGTGCGGCGGGAGAGGCCGTTGTTTCCTGAGATGGTCTCGGATTCCGGGCTGGTGTCTTGGCCGGTGTCCACGGTCGGGTCGCTCATCGGTCACCTCCCCCGGCATCATCCGAAGACCTCATCTGCACCTGGATCTCGGCGGCCCGGTGGATTGCGCGCCGGATCGCCACGTAGGTGCCACAGCGGCAGACGTTTCGCGACATTGCCGCGTCGATGGCCTCGTCTGACGGCTCCGGATCCTCTGCGAGGAGCGCAGCAGCAGCCATGATCTGCCCCGACTGGCAGTACCCGCACTGCGGCACCTGCTCCTCCACCCATGCCAGCTGAACCGGATGGGTCCCATCGAAGGAGAGGCCCTCTATGGTGGTGAGTTCCGCGCCCTGTGCACGACTCACCTCGAAGCGGCACGAGCGGACCGGTGCCCCGTTCACGTGAACCGTGCAGGCACCGCACTGGTTGATCCCGCACCCGAACTTGGTGCCGGTCAAGTGGAGCGCGTCGCGCAGGGCCCACAGGAGAGGGGTGTCGTCGGGGACATCGACCTCGTAGGGCCGTCCGTTCACCGTAAAGCTCACCATGGATCACGTCCCGGGTTCGGGGCGGCGACACCCCGGTGGACAGAGGCGCGAAACCACCATAATAATGCGAGGGTCCCGGCCCGCGCGCCAGCAATTCCGGTGGGCGCAGCTTGCGTGCAGCGTACCCGAGGACCCAGCGGTTGACGTTGGTTCGGTATTTAGCGCAATACCATTTGTGGACCGAATTTTCAAAGCACTTTCCGACCCTACGCGCCGACGCGTACTGTAGCTATTGCGCGCGCGCGCCATGACCGCGGGTGAGCTGGCGGAGCATTTCGACGTCTCGAAGCCCACGATGTCCGGGCATTTTGCGGTCCTGCGTGAGGCTGACCTCATCGACGGGAACAAGCGGGGCACGACCATCACCTACCGCCTGCAGATGTCGATCCTCGAAGACGCCTTGCTTGGATTCGCACACACGTTCGAGTTCGAGCGAAAGCGTGACCGGGCGGGCCTCGGCGCTCCAGATCTGCTCGAGTCGGACGCATGACGGTCCTGGGGCTCTCTCCGTTGAGGCTGGCGACTGTGTCCGTATCGACCGTGGCCGGACCCGGGCTGTTGGGGTGGTATCTCGATCCCGCGGGGTCGACGGCTCATGATTCGCGACGTGCGCGCGCTGGACGCGGACCTGCCTTTGGCCCCCGATCACGACGCTACGGGCCGAGTAGGCGCCGTGCGAAGCGCGCGGGGTACCTCTATCATGCCGGTCTGATTTTCACGGCATCGAGGAGCGGGGCGTTGAGACACCCAAGGTCGTGGCGCAGGAGCCGGATTCTGGGCCTGGTGGGAACCGGCCTCACCATGGCGGGCATTTCGTGCGGCGCGGAAGCGCCTGTAGTCGAAGACACCGTTGAGGCGGTCCCGGTTTTCCAGCTCACCGCCTCCATGGAGGAGATCATGCGCTATATGATCGACCCCTCCGCGGATGCCGTGTGGGACGCGGTCGTAACCGTCGTCACGGCCGAAGGCGTCGTCACCACCGAACCGCAGACGAGCGACGATTGGCTCATGCTGCGGCGGCACGCCGTGACGCTCATCGAGGCGACCGACCTGCTGCTGTTGCAGGGCCGGCGGGTGGCCGCCGAGGGGTCGCGCTCGGAGTTGCCGGGCGTCGACCTGGAACCGGAGCAGATCGAGGCCCTGCTCGCCGAGGACCTGGACAGCTGGGTCGGTTTCGTGGCAATGCTGCACGAGAGCGGACTCGGCGTCCTCGAAGCCATCGACAACGCGGACGTCGACGCGCTGCTCGTGGCCGGGGATCTGCTCGACGTGGCGTGCGAGGTCTGCCACGTGCGCTACTGGTACCCGCCTCTGGCGAGCCAGGACAGCGCGCGCTAGCCGCGAAGCCACATCTTCGGGCTACCGGCGGATCGAGCTCCCATCCGGCCGGGTGATTCGCGCACAGCAGATACCGTAGGTGCCCGGCGCTCGCGACGGCTGGCCGACGACCCGGATCGAGTCGCCAGCCCCGATGGTTTCGGGAGTCCAGCCGGCTCGGCGCATGCTCACTGCTGCGCCCAGTTCGACTTCCCACTCCACAGCCTCGCCATCCGCGTCCTCGCCGTCGATGAACAGGAACGAGTGCGGATTGCGGAAGACGAACTTCTGCACGACCCCGATCGCCTCCACGCTCTTCGTGGGGTCGTAAAACGGGGCGCTGCTATGATGCGCAACGGCCGGGAGGCTCGTGAATACGAATCCGACGACCACAACAACAACGAGTGAGGAGATCCACAGAGTACGTTTCACAGGTCCCTCTCCTAGGCGTTACGCAGGTGTTACCGATACTTGGGAATCATGAACTTCACTGAACGACGCGCCTCTTCTGGATCACACTCGTACGGGCCGAGCCGGTAGTCCTCGGGTGCGGGGAGCCAGCGTGTCGTGTACGACGCCGGTTCCCTGAGGAACAACGGGTCCTCGAGGGTCAGCGTCATGCGGAGCTCCTCCCCGTCCCGCCAGTACCGCTCCGTTACGGTCTTCAGCTGGGACGACGGGATCCCGTTGTAGTCATCGAATCCTGTGATGTCGAAGACGAAGTGCGAGGTCTCGACGATGAGCGCATCGCCATCATATCGACCGACGGAAAAGCCCTGGATGCTGTAGTCGGCCAGCGTCGGCTCGCGTTGGTCCATCCAGACAGTCCGCAATTGGTCGTCCTTCTCGTACCGGATCAGGACCCGGTCGGGCCACTGTACGATTTCCATGAAGTACGGGTCGTATTGGATTGCTGGCGACGCCGAGGGAACGCAGTCGTACTTGGGTGCGATCGCCTCGTCGAAGACCTGCTGGAAAGCGAGCGCGCGCTCGTTGAGTACCGGAAAGTTTTCCGCCGTCCAGGGCATATTGGGTCCATTGACCCGACGCACGCGCGGCCCCCCGTCCCAGACCCCGACGAGGTCGGCGATCTCGGCCTCGGCCGCTTGCGCGCCGACCTGCGTGATCGCCCCCTGGAATGCGGCTGCCAGCAGGGCGGCCGCCGTGGCCAGGCATATCGGCCTCCGAGAAGACCCGCGGATGTCCGTCTCGCTCATGGCTCGCTCCTTGATTCGCCAAGAGGGCAAGCTAGAGTGGGACACCGGCAAGCGCGAGCGGGCGTATCTACGCTGCCGTATCTATGCCCAACCGCCGTGGCGTAGATTCTCATTGTGACTACCAATCCCTGTCTCGCATCACCGAAGCGCTCACGGCGCCTCAGATCACGAAGTGTCGTCCGCTCTTTCCCAAGCTCTCCTAGCGGCGCCGATGGTAGCGGGGTTGGACAAGGGTGGTAGTGTTGGCCTAAAGTCATGATTCGGACCCTCGACCCTCGACCCTCACCTGCGCCGGTCCCGTCATGCTCAAAGCCTTCTCGCTTCCTGTCGCCGTCCTGCTCTCGACCGTCCTCGCGCCGACGGTCGAAGCGCAGCAGAACGGCCCCGCCGCCCTCGAGACCATCCGCAACTACCAGGTGGTCTCCGACCGGCTGGCTTCGGCTGGGCAGATCTCGTACGAGCAGATCCCGCTGCTGGGGACCCAGGGCTACGAAGTCGTCGTCAACCTTGCCTCGGCCGATGCCGAGCGGAATGGCCAGGAAGGATTCCTGGTCGCACAATCGGGACTGACGTATGTGCACATTCCCGTGGACTGGGAGCGACCGCGGCTGAGCGACGTGGAGATGTTCTTCGACGTCATGAAGGCGAACGAGGACCGCAAGGTATTTGTGCATTGCTTCGCGAACATGAGGGCGTCCGCGTTCGTTTACATGTACCGGACGCTGGTCGAAGGCGTGCCGGAGCCCGAGGCGCGGGGAACGATGAGCGACATCTGGGACCCGGACCGCCTACAGCAGTGGGCCGGGCTCATAGAGCAGGTGAGGAGGGAGCACGCGGGGCGGCAATAGCGAGGGCCCGATCGACGATCGACGCAGAAGTGGAGAGGATGAGCGCGTAGGAAAGCCCCAGGATCAACGCGGCCCAAGCCTCGCGGCTCACCGGCATGATGTTCACGCGTGACACGGCGATCACGACCAAAGGTACGAAGTAAAGGATCCCGTTCCACCGACCCAACACACTCATGCGCAGCTTCTTCTCCCGGTGCAGCCAGTAGGAATCCAGCACGTACTGTGAGAACGCGAAGACGATCAGTATGGGTAGAACCGCTGGCACGTCGCCCGCGACGGCCGCGCCGCACAGCCCGGCGCTGACGAAGAGGAAGTCCGTAGTGTGGTCGAACAGCCGTCCTCGATCCGACGCGGAATCGGTTCGCCGCGCCATGATACCGTCGAAGTAGTCCGTTGCGATCGCGACGAGGACGGCCGCCAGCAGCGCCAACGGTGGGAACTGCTCGGGTCGTGCGAGAGCCAGCGCGACGGGGGCGGCCAACAGCAGTCGTAGACCGGTGAGCGCATGTGCCATCAAGGACCGGACGTATCGCGCTGTGCTTGTCGCAGGAACAGCAGCCCGATCACTGCGTTGAACAGAATGAAGAAGTTGTGCTGAACGAGCCCGAATGCGGCCATCTGGCCCTCGTTCCCGGGGAACAGGATCACCCAGAAGGTGATCGCGGCCGCGCGCATCGGCGTAGGCACGGTGGCTGCGAAGAAGATTACGGGCAGATACCCGAGCATCGAGAGCATGGACGCTTCGACGCCGAATAGGTTGAGCGCGATCGTGTAGACGACGACTGCCGATAGCAGCGCGGGCGAACGCAACAAGAAGAACGTCCCGTAATGGCGGAGTTCAGCCGACTTGAACGCGTGCAACAGTTGCTTGTCTCGCAGCTTGCTTTCGGGCAGGATCTTCCCGCGGAAGAACAGGACCCAGAGGGTGAACCCCAAAGCCGCGACCACCGCGATCATCGGAATCAAGCCGAAGACCTCGGGCAGCGATTCGCGACTGACGAAGAACCCTGTCGTGGCCCAGATCAACAGGTAGAACATCTCGCAGAACATGATGAACAGCATGACCGAGCCGACCTGCCATCCCGACACGTTGTCGCGCTTGTGCAGGTAGTAGGCCATCGCCCCTTTGCCGACCTGCTCGTTGACGATCGATATGATGTAGGCACTGGCGCGTAGCGGTAGCACGTCTCGGTACGGTATGTCCTTCACGAACCACTTGAGCGCGCGCGTCACGACCAGCGTGTCGATCGCCAGGTAGACACACGAATACGCCATCATCAGGAAGAGCCACGGTATCCAGGCGACGTTGGCGAAGACCTGAGACATGTAGTCGGGAAGCGTCAGTCCTTCGCGCATCGCCGCCCCGTTCAGCCGGTAGTAGAGGTAGGCAAAGCACAGAGCCGTGATTGTGAAGACGGCGATGCGTTGACCTACGCCCGGCTTACGCGGCGCCCTGGGCTCGTCGGCAACTGTCTCTGTCATCTCTCTCGACCGTGGTCGGACACGATCTTCTCCAGTGTCGTGGATAAGGGCGTCAGCGTGAGGCCCAATGCGGCGTCTGCGTTCGTCTCCACCACCTCATCCGCCGTGATGACGTCGATGACCGGCGGGGAGACGCCACCCCCGCTGACTCGACTCGTGATCGCAGCACCGGCCTTGGCGATCCAGACGGGCATGGTACCGATCGACAACTCTCGATCCAACAACTCGGCGGTAAGTGCAATTAACTCGCGGTATTGGACGGCGTCGGGTCCGACCAGTTCGTGGACGAGGGCACCCGTGGGCTGGTTCACGCAGGCCAGCAGGATCGCACGGCTCAAGTCGTCCAGGTCGAGAGGACGCACGGTGTAGCGTCCGCCACCCAGCAGCCTGGTCTTGCCCCGACTCGCGGACCGCAAGATCGCGGCCGCGCCCGCGGTGCCGACACCGAGAAGGATGGGGGTTCGAAGGACCGTCGCCGACAGCTCGGACTCCGTGACCACACGCTCCGCGTCACCCTTCGATCTCAGGTATCGGTTCGGCGAGTCCGAGTTCGCCCCGATCACGCTGACGAGGACGATGTGCTGCACTCCCGCCGCCCGGGCCGCCTCGGCCACGGCTGCGGCCGACGCGACGTTCGCGCTCTCGTACGTCGACGCTTTGCTCTCGATCAGGATGCCGGCGAGATGCACGACGCAGGAGACCCCGTAGAGGGCTTTCTCCAGCCCATCGGCATTCTGATAGGAAACGATACGGGCGGTTATGCGGGGCGACTCGGGAAGGGATGCGGCGGCTCGCTGCGAACGCACGCACCCGATGGCGTCGAGATCGCCTCGCTCGACGATATGTGCCAACAGGTTCAAACCAACGCTGCTGTTGGCTCCGGTTACGGCGATCGTCACGCTTCTGTGGCTGTCACGTCGTAGGCGGCAATCCTCGCCGATTCGGCGATGTGATCCATTGTCGTCTCCGTCTGCCGTTGAGCAGTGAGATGCGAGTCTCGGGAGGGCCCGGCGAGGTGCTCGCGTGCAGGCATCATTGGGGCGCGGGTTAGGCAATGCAACCGCGTGAAGAA
>JAYZBT010000260.1:0-10850 GCA_036338615.1 Gemmatimonadota bacterium | reverse complement strand
CAAGCACAACTATGTGCTTCACGCCAACTGCGAAGCGATCGCCCGCGAACTCGGGGACGCCCTCTGCGCTCCGATCATTCCTTTCGTACCCGAAGGCGACATCGAGCCCCCGAGCGGTCACATGCGAAGCCCGGGCACGATCAGTGCCCGCCAGGAGACGTTCGAGGCCTTGCTCACGGACGTCGCGCACTCCTTCAAGATGCACGGCTTCGAGAAGATCGTCTTCTTTGGTGACTCAGGCGGAAACCAGGGCGGCCAGCGCGCGGTCGCGAACCGGCTCACGGAGCGGTGGGGTGGCAGTCCGGTCGTGGCGCATGTGCAGGAGTACTACGACTACGCGAGCGCGACCCGGTACATGCAGGAAGAGCACGGTCTGGTCTCAGGCGAATCGGATAACCTGCACGACGATCCGGTCATTTCCCTCAACATGTTCATCGACGATCCGAGCTCGATCCGTTGGGCGGAGCGCGTCGAGGCCGGTCTCGCGACCATCAACGGTGTCTCCATGGCCGATCGCGTGAACAACCTGGAGCTTGCACGCGCGCTGGTAGCGTTCCGGGCCACGCATACCGTGAACGCCATCAACGCGGCAATGGAGAACGGAGGCACCTTACCGCCTCCTGTGCGGCCTCAGCGAGCCCAAGGCGGAGGCAGGGGCGGCCGCGGTGCGGCGGGTGGCCGAGCAGGCCGTGGCCAGCGTCCCGAGCCCGATCCGCGCACGATGGGTGGTGGGGAGTGCCGCCAGAACGCCTACAACTGCTCCGACACGCCCAATCCGCTGCCCGAAGCCACCACGGTGTGGCTAGGGGAGATGACGTGGATGGATGTCCGAGACGCGCTGGCGGCCGGAAAGACCACCGCGATCATCGCGACCGGCGGCATGGAGCCCAACGGACCCTGGTTGGTGACCGGGAAGCACAACTATGTGCTCGCGGCCAACTGCGACGCGATCGCGCGCAATCTGGGTGATGCGCTGTGCGCCCCGATCGTGAAGTGGGTTCCTGAGGGGGATATCGAGCCGCAGACGAGCCACATGCGTAGTCCGGGCACGATCAGCCTCCGCCAGGAGACCTTCGAGGCGTTGCTCACCGATGTCGCGCGCAGCTTGGAAGCGCACGGCTTCGAGAACATCATCTTCATCGGCGACTCGGGCGGTAATCGTTCGGGCATGAGCAACGTCGCCGAAGCGCTGACCGCCGAGTGGGCGGGAAGAGCCAAGGCGATTCACATCCCCGAGTACTACCGTGCGCCGGAAGGCTCACGAAACGTGCTGGCCGAGCAGGGCCTGCTCGCGAACGCGTCGAGCGATGGGCTGCATGACGGGCCGGGGATCACGCTCAACATGTTGATCTCGGATCCCGCGTCGGTCCGGTGGACCGAGCGAGTGGAGACGGGCCAGGCGACGATCGACGGATTCTCACTCGAGGACTTGGAGCGGTCTCTGGCGCTGGGGCGTGAGATCTCCCAGGCGCGCGCGGTGCGTACCGCCGACCTGATCCGGGAGCGCGCACGGTAGGGACCCGACGCGCGATACGCATACAACAGTTGGCCCGAGAGCCTCGAGCCGCACTGAGATCGAGGCCGTGATCGCCGAGGGACTGAGGAGGGGCGAGTTCCGGCTGCCGAGTCGGCCCGTGATGTCGTACATGATGTCGGCTGCGCAGGAACTCATCAGCGATGAAGGTGAGGCTGCCGGCGCGTGGTGGTCATAGGTTAGGGACCTTTCTCCTACAGCCCCTCGCCCTCCGCGACCGTCTGGGCCGAACGGGCGAGGATCTTCAGGTCGAGGGCGACTTTCGCCCAGCCGCTCGGCTCGGTCTTCATGAATCCGATGTAGGTGAAGTCGAGCTTCCACTCACTGGGGCGGTTCTCGATGCCCTTGGTGGCCTGCACGAGTCCCGTGAGCCCAGGCCGGATCAGTCGCTTTCTGAAGATCCCCTTCTCGAGTTCTTCGTAGTAGGCCTCGAGCGGCCAGGGGCGCGGGCCGACGAAGCTCATGTCACCCGTGAGGATCGAGAAGAGCTGCGGCAACTCATCGAAATAGAACTTCTTCAGGACCGCGCCGACCTTGGTAACGTTCGCGGGGTCCGACTCCATGGGTTTGATGTGCTGGAATTTCTGTGTCTTCCTGATCTCTCGGAATGCATCCATGCGGATGATGCGGAACTTGGGCAGATGGAAGACCTCACCCTCGGAGCCTCTTTCTTCAGTCAGGAAGAGGGGGCCTCGGTGCCTCGGCGTGATGAGGCCTTCCGCGGTGATCGCCAGTAGAATGAGCACGATGATGGGCGAGAAAGCGACGATCAGGACCGATGACAGCACAACATCGAGCACCCGTTTCTGCCACACGATGTGCACGAGGTCCTCGAGGTCCTTTCCGATCAACTCGAAGCGATCGAGTTCTTCAGCGTTCACTGCGTACGCTTCTCAACTGATGGGTCGGCGGGGCTCGGGTGGGGCGATGATCGCCCCGAATCCGTGTTGCTGGAGAAGTTCGTTGAACATGTCGAGCCTCGGTCCGAGAAGGTCGAGCACCGTCGCGCGATGCAGCGTCCAGCGCACCCGCAGGTCCGCGAGCACGTCTTGGGAACCTCGAGTCACGCCTGCTTCCGCGCCCTCCGCATTTCCGTGCAGCCAAACGTATTGGAATTTGAGGCGGGACGGGAAGTTGATCACGGTCTGCCCGTCCACGACCTGCGCCTGGTAGAGCGAGTCCGCCACGGTTTCCAGGTCGGCGGTGAGCGAACTCGCGGCGGCGGTCACGACGTCGGCGCCCTCGCGGCCCTCGATGCGCCCCAGCAACGTGCCGATCTGTTCGTTCACGTCGTCGACGTCGGTCGCGGCGCGGTGGATTTCCGTCAACTCGGCGGCGACCCGAGCCACGAATGCGTCCTGCTCGACGTACTCGGCCATCGGAGTATCGACGCGTGGGTCCAGGCGCACGTCGAGCGGCCGCGTCATGGAGATGTCGCCGACACCGAGGCGGACCTGGTAGTCTCCCGGCACCACGCGCCGGCCCGCGAGTGAGCCGAAGACGTAGGCGCCGGGGATATTGGGAATCTGCTCGTGGCGCAGATTCCAGACGACGCGATTGTGTCCGGCGCTCACGGACATGGGTTGTGCTCCAGGACTCGCTTCATCGTCAGGGTGCGTCGAGAACGTCCGGATCACATCTCCTGCGGCCGTCAGGACTTCGACGACTACGGTGTCGCTCTCCGCGGGTTCGGCGGCTAGATAGAAGTTGAGGACCGCGCCGTTCGGCGGGTTCTGTCCCGCGTTGCCTCCGGAGCCGCCGCCGCTCGCCAATCGGTAGGCGTGCCGTGGCGGTAGCAGGTACGCCTGCTCTCCTTCCACGTCCGTCGCGTTCTGCAGTGGTGTCAGGTCGTCGAGGATCCAGAAACTACGCCCGGAGGTCGCGGCCACGAGGTCGTTCTCGCGCCGCTGCACGATCAGGTCGTTGATGGGCGTGTTGGGCAGGTTTATTTGCAGCGATTGCCAGTGCTCACCCTCGTCCCACGACACGTAGATGCCGGTCTCCGCGCCGAGATACAGCAGGCCGGGTCGCACCGGGTCTTCCCGGACGACCTTCACCCAATCCTCCTCGCCGATTCCTTCAGTGCGGTCGTCCCAACTCTCGCCGTAGTCATTGGTCACCAGGACGTGCGGAGTGAAGTCGTTGAACTTGTAGCGCGTGTAAGCGACGTAGGCGGTCGCGGGGTCGTGCGGTGACACCTCCATCGCGTTGATCTGGCCTTCGCCGAGGCCGTCCGGGGTGACGTCGGTCCAGGTTGTGCCGTCGTCGCGTGTCAGGTGAATCAGTCCGTCGTCGCTGCCGGTCCAGATCGTTCCCTGCTCGTGCGGGGACTCGACCATGTAGTAGATCGTACCGTAGATCTCCCCGCCCGCCCCTTCGTTGGTGATGGGGCCACCACCATAGCCCTGCTTGGCGTCGTCGTCACGCGTGAGATCCGGGCTGATTTCCTGCCACGTCATGCCGCGATCCCGCGTGCGCACGAGGTGGTTTGACGCGTGGTAGATGGCCTCGTAGTCGTGCGGCGAAGCGACGATGGGGGCGTTCCAGTTGTAACGGTACTTCATCTCCCGGCCCTGCAAGGCCGCGGGCAACACCGGGTACACGCCCACGTCTCGTGTGCCCCCGGTCCGATGGTCGAACTCGCTGATGATGCCCATGTAGCACCCGGCGTACACGAAGCGGGGGTCGTCGGGGTCGAACGCGGTATAAGCGCTCTCACACCCGCCCACCGAATACCAGTCTTTCCAGGTGATGCCGCCGTTGCCCATGCTCGCGATCGCGACGGAGCTGTTGTCCTGCTGGCCGCCGTACACGTAGTAGGGGAAGCGGTTGTCCACGTTCACCCTGTAAAACTGAGCGGTCGGTTGGTTTTGCTGCGTGGACCAACTCGCTCCACCGTTGAACGAGACGTTCGCACCGCCGTCGTTGGCGTTGATCATCGTCTCGCTGTCGTTCGGGTTGATCCACAGATCGTGCGTGTCGCCGTGTGGTACGCCCACCACCGTGAAGTTCCGGCCCCCGTCGATCGATCGCATCATGGGCGCGTTCAGCACATAGACGGTCTCCTGGTCGATCGGGTCGGCGAAGATCTCCATGTAGTACCAGGCTCGCGCTCGGGCCGACCAGTTGTCGCTGACGAGCTGCCACGACTCGCCGCGGTCGTCGGAGCGGAAGATCCCTCCATCCGGGTCCGCCTCGATGATCGCGAACACTCGGTCGGGGTTCGCTCGCGAGACGTCGATCGACGTCTTGCCCATCAACTCGGGCAGTCCTTCCTCGAGGCGGCTCCACGAGTCGCCGCCGTCGGACGACTTCCAGAGGCCGCTGCCCGGGCCTCCGCTCTGGACTTGCCATCCTAAGCGCCGGTGCTGCCAGAATGCGGCGTACAGAATGCGGGGGTTGCTCATATCCATCGAGATATCGGACGCGCCCGAGTCCTCGTCGACGTACAGGATCTTTTCCCAGTTCTCGCCGCCGTCCCGTGAGCGATAGATCCCGCGCTCCTCGTTTGCGCCGTAGGGGGCGCCTTGCGCCGCGACGTACACCAGGTCGGGGTCCGTCGGGTGCACGCGGATGCGCGAGATTGCGCGGGTCCGATCGAGGCCTACGTGTGTCCACGTCCGTCCGGCGTCCGTCGACCGGTACACCCCGTCCCCGTGGGACGTCATGACCCCACGGATCGCGTGCTCCCCCATGCCGACGTACACGACGTTCGCATCCGATTCGGCGACCGTGATCGCGCCCACCGAGGACGTTCCGAGCTGGCCATCGCTCACGTTGTCCCAGGTGACGCCGGCGTCGGTCGTCTTCCACACCCCGCCGCCCACCGTGCCCATGTAGTACGTCCTCGGCTCGGAGGGCACGCCGGTGGACGCTACGGAACGACCGCCGCGGAAGGGACCGATCGAGCGCCACTGCATCGACTCGAATACTGTAGGGTCGACTGGGGACGCGGTTTCTTGGGCTTCCACAGCCTTGGGAACTCCAGAAAAAACGAGGACGAGCAGCAACAGTTGGGGTCTCCGGAGCATCGATATCTCCACGGCGAACAGGTGGATGACTGCGTGAGGCGGGTGGGCCCGGCACACCATCAGAGATCGTTGCGGGCGACGCAAGGGAAGCGTACGGGAAAGTATCGTCGCGTAGGGACGTAGGAGGGTGCGCGCCCGCGCGGCGAGAGGACTCGAACCGCACGGAAATGCGCAGGAACGAAGCCTTTGGAGGAATAGAATGCGCGGTGTCGTCTTTAGATTGCTCGTGGTGACGTGGGCCTGTGTCTTGCTCGTTCTGGCTCCGACAGGCATGGAAGTCCAGTTGAAAGTGCTGACCCGGTTCACTGGCAGCACGACACGTTCCTCGTTCGATGGCGCAAGCGTGAACTCCGGGCCGATGCGTTCATCACGTTCACGCTGACGTCCGCAGGCGCTATCGACCACGCCACGATGTAGCCTGCGTCCCATGCCGTCGACTTCAGCTACGACTTTCAGGATCTGCTGCTGACGCCGGTGGGAAGATGAACGCCAACGACCCCGTCCCGCAGTACTACGTCGTCATCGATCCAGACGGTGGGCGCTCTGCAGATGGCGTCGAAGTGGGTCTTGGCTGAGACCGTGCCGCCCAGAGTAGCCGACGTGCCGATACCGATGTGGACCGTCCCGTTCACACCTTCGTCGTTGAGCATTTCACCGGTGAACTCGACGCAGTCGACGTTTAGGCCGAAGGCGAACTGAGCGAGGTTGTAGACCCACTCGTCGTTCTGCGACGCGAGCAGGGCCTCGAGATCGCGAGCCTGCTCCCCTCCGTCGATCCGCGTCACGAAGCCCGCGTCGATGCCGAAGGTGACCGGGCTCCGGGTTACGCCGACTCCGTAGTAGGGAATGCTGCCGTCGCAGACGAAGACGCCGTGTGCAGTGCCCTGGGTCGGAGCGCAATTGGCCTCGATGTTCGGCACCGCCGTGAAGCCTGGGCCATGCAAGAGGCACGCGTGGCTGTTTCCAATGACGCCGTCCAGACTCATCGACAAGTCGGTCCCCGCCCGAGTCGTCACGCGCAGCCGGGCGCCTTCGCTCAGGCGACGCGCAAGCTCCAGGCACGTCGGACGTCGGGCTGCGAAGTCGGTGAAGAGCCCTCCCTCGCGCATCATGCGCTCGGTGAAGGCCGTCATGGACAGAACACGGGCCCTCGCGCCAATCGCTTCGCGAACCGCCCGCGTATGCGCCATCGCGAGCGAAACGGGGAGAAAAACGACTTGAGCACCGAGTAGTGCCGCGGCGACCACACGCGCGGGTTCCTCGTTGTCGATCGACCGGGGCGGCGGAATCAGGAGGCTCGGCGTCGCGCCCGCGGCCTCGATCTCGTCCATGAGCGCGAGGGCGATCGGCATACGCTCGGGGTCCGCCACCACTGCGACCGATTCCCCCTCGGACACGCGGGCGCAGGTGCGCACGAGTATTTTCGCGCCTCGCTTCATCGGGCCCTTCCTCTCACCCGGTGATCTCTTTGTCCCGCTGCACGACTCGTCCGTCGACCTCGATCGTCGGTCTCCACATGAGCAGATCGTAGTGGGTCGGCGCTACGACTTCGCCGCCGAGCGTGTGGCTCGTCCCGATACCGATATGGATCGTGCCCATCACGCCCTCGTCCTCGAGCATCTCTCCGGTCAGGCGTGCGTTCGGATTCAGACCTACTCCGAGTTCGGCGACATTGAAGCAAGCCGGGTCGTCGAACGAGCGTAGGTGATCGAGCAACTGCTTTGCTTGGGCGCCGCCCGTCATTTCGGTGATCGAGCCGGACTCCACCAAGCAGTGGATCGGCTCCCGCAAGACGCCGATTCCCAGGTAGGGCACGGAGGCGTCCGCGATGAACACCCCCTCCGCGCTGCCGGTCACGGGCACCACGTTGACCTCGATGTCGGGCACGGGGGCCAGTTCGCCGGGGTTGGGAATGTTGGTGAGCACATTGGCAATGCGTCCCTCGATCGAGAAGCGCAGATCGGTTCCTCCGGGGGACGTCAGCCGCACGGAATCACCGTAGGTGAAGGCGCGCCCGATGCGGTGGCATGTCTCTTCTTGTGCCGGGAAGTCGGTCTCGAGCAGGGCCGGGCTGGTCATGACGTCGTCGGAGTACGCGGTCATGAGGACGGCTCGCGCCCCGGCATCCAGAGCTGATCGCATCGCGCGCGTGTGGGTGATCGATATGCTCACGGGGGAGAAGATCACGTCCGCTTCGCGCATTGCGCGTGCCACGGGGTCCGGCGGCTCGTTCCCGTCCGCCCGGTTCACCGGCATGATGGTGAGCGTCACGACAGCGCCCGCGCTCCGGGCGGCCTCGACGACGGGGTCCGCGTAGCGTCGCATCGTGGGGTCCGTCACGACGAGCACCTGCTCATTTGGCTGGACGCGGCCGTTGACGGTGACCAAGCGGTGGGCACCGTCCTTCAGACTCGGAGTGTCTTTCATTCGCAAGGAGTGCTCTGGAGGGGTCAGTCTCGAAGAGACGCGGACGATGAGTCCTGGCTGCGCTGGCCCGAGATCTCGTCGAAGCGCGCGTCGAAGATGATTGCCGAATAGCCGTCACCCGTGCAATTGGTCGCGGTTCTCAGCATGTCTGGCACGCCCCCGGAGAGCGCGATCCACGTCGCGATGAAGTCACCCTGGGCCTGACCTTCCAATCCGAGCACGCTCGCGAAGAGCGTCGCGCTCCACAACGCGGTCCCCATTCCGGCGGGTAGGCCCGGAGCGGCGATGGTGAAGACGACGACCGCCGGCCACGCGGCGAGCAGCATCAGCCAGCTCAGTTCGAGGCCGAAGACGTGCGAGACGACGAAGGGTGCGTACGCCAGGTAGGCGAGAGCGCTTGCGTCGAGATTCGCGACGGCACCGAACGGGATCACGAAATCGGCGACTTCGTCTCGCACACCCACCTTCTTGGCGTTGGCCAGATTCACGGGCAGGGTCGCCAGCGAGGAAGTCGTTCCTGCGGCGAACACGGCGGTCGGCACGTAGTAGTCTCGCAGAATGGGGCCGACGTCGCGTCGACCGAGCCAGCGTACGAGAACGAATGTGTAGAACGCCCACCAAACAGCGCACAGCACCGCGGTGTATGCGGCCATGGTCAAGTAGTGCGCGACGCCCAGGCGAGCTCCGAATCGCACCCCGAGGGTGACCCCGAAAGCGAGGATCAGAGGCAGCATGACGTAGGCGAGGCGCTCTCCGGTGTTCTCGATGCCGTCGGACAGCCACTTCAGTTTGCGATAGGTCGCATCGTGTTTTCCGCCCAGGAAGCCCAGAAGGCCGCCCGCGAGGATCGCGAGCAGGGGGAAGGAAACACCGCCCTGACCAAATGAGGTCAGCATGCCGGTCACCTCTTCCCACGGGTTCTGCCCCCCTGTCGAGAATGGGAGGCGGAAGATCAGTGCCGAGGTAAGCACCGCGATCGCGCCCGCGAGTATCGAGGTGCCTACGTACCATACCACCACGGCTCCGGCGAATCGGCCCGCGAGGCCCCTCCGTATCAAAGTCGCGACGGCAGGGCTCAACGCCACCAAGATCAGCATCGGCACCAAGGCGACGATGATGCGGATCAGGGCCCCGGTCGCCGCCGCCACGGGCGTCAGCGCGGTGGGCCAGATCCCTCCTGCCGCCAAGCCGACCGCCAGCGCGAGGAAGGTCCAGACATAGTTTGGGATCTTCTTCCGGCTCGACGAGGCGCCTTCGGCACTCATCCGGGCGTGCGCCTTCCCTCACGGCGGATCCGCTCGATCGCGTACTCGAGCATCGCGTCGCTCGTATTGACGAAGAAACCAGGCTCGGCCTCCATCATCACATCGGGCTCGATGCCCACGCCGTCGTAGAGTTGGCTGTTGCGGGCCTGAAAGGACGCCAGGGTCGCGAGGCTCACCGACAGGTTCGAATTCGGTAGGCTGTACTCGCTCCGCCGCGCCGATCCACCGGAGCTCGCTGTGCCGACCAGGGTGACGTTGTCCCGTCCCTTGAATCCGCTCAGGAAGATGTCCGAGGCGCTGAAGTTGCCCGAGTTCATCAAGACTACGACCGGCTTGCCCGCGAAGATCGGATCTGCGTCTGGCGCGATGACCAAGAAGTGCCATTCGCTGAAGGTCTCCGGAGGCGGAGACCACTCGGGTTTGAAGGTGGGGAGCCATCGGTCGATCGCCGCGCGCTCTGGGGAGCCGCCCGGGAGAGAGCGTAGCGGAAGCATGAATCGGTTCGCCAGATATCCGTCCTCTGGCGGCGGGCAGTTGTTCGTGAGACAACCAGGAGGGAGCCGGAGCTTACCCGCAGTCACGACGACAGGCAGTGCGTTGGCGTCGAGGACGTGCGGTAGGAGCGTGAGCAGAGGGAGGCGACTTCCACCGCCGTTGTCCCGAATGTCGATGATCGCTCCCCGGGCGCTCCTACTCTCTTGGATCCAGGCGGCGAGCCCAGCGATATATTCGGAATCACTCTCCATCCGGCGAATACGGAAGTAGGCGACGTCATCCGGCACCCGAGCCAGCGCATCCCGCTCAAACGGATAACGCTCGCGTGCCGCGACAGACATTCCAACGAGTTCGATCTCTCGTTCGACGGCACGGGTGCGACGCTCGTCGGTCAGAGTGAGCCGGGCGGTCGGCGCGGCGGGCCTGCCCATCTCGATTCGCAGGAATCCGATGTTACCGAGTTGCCACGAGCCTCGGTGCCACCTGAGTTGGGGAGAGCCCGCGACGATGATGCTTTGCGCCGCGTCGATCCAATCGGCCACCGGGAGTCCGTCGATCGCCGTGACGTATGGGGATTGGGCGTCTATGAGGCTGCGAGTGCCCGCGTCGAAGGCCACGATACGGCTGCCAGTCGACCGCAACTCGAAGGGGAAGTAGTGCGTCCCCGGGGGATTGTCTTCGATCCGCTCCCGTGCACCCTCCGCGGTCAGCCCCGACACGCGGGGCGCGTGCCCGTCGATCGAGAGCGCGAGTGCCTTTTGCAGTTGCATCGCGAGATCGCCCACCCGGATGCGTTCTGGAAGCTCGGCCGAAATCGCGGCAAGCAGCGCATGCTCGTCCACCGCGTCGGCGTCGTTGTACGCATAGTGATGCTCTAGCAGGGAGTCGAGAACCGCCAGATCAGCCTGTGCATGCTCGCGCCCGACCAGCGTTGTGCGCCAGTCACCGGTCTCCAGTGGTCCGTCGAAGTACCCTGTGCCCAGGATACGATCGTAGATGCCGGACGCGGACGCGGTCGGGGTCGGTGCCTCACCGGCGCACCCCGAAGCGACGATCACGATCGATATCGAGAAGAGGCGACCCGGTTTCATGGAGTTC
>JAYZBT010000259.1:0-3636 GCA_036338615.1 Gemmatimonadota bacterium | reverse complement strand
CGAAGATTGGGAGGCGCTCGGGCGCACGCCCGCGGCTCGACTCAGCTTCGCGCGCCTGTCGGCGAGCTTCCCCACCGCGGAGGGGCCCGAGGGCATGACCCTGGGGCTCGACGCGCTTTGCGAGCAGGCAGCGTTGGCTGTGGACGACGGCCACAGCGCCCTCGTCATCAGCGATCGCCCGGTCGATGAACAGCGAGCGCCGATCCCGATGCTGCTCGCGGTCTCGACCGTCCACCACCACCTGATCCGGACCGGACGTCGTATGCGGGCCAGCATTCTCGCAGAGGCCGGCGACGCTCGTGATGTTCATCACATGGCGGCGCTGATCGGGTTCGGCGCATCGGCCATCTACCCGTATCTCGCCTTGCGGACCGTGGCCAACCTCGCTGACAAGGGCAAGCTCGGGGAGGTGGACCGCGAACAGGCCATCCGAGCTTATGTGCGAGCGGCCGAGGATGGCGTGCTCAAGGTGATGTCCAAGATGGGCATCTCCACGATCTCGTCGTACCACGGAGCGCAAATCTTCGAGGCGCTGGGGCTGAGTGACGAAGTCATCGAGCGCTCCTTTCCGGGGCTGACGTCACGCATCGGCGGCATCGGTTTTCGAGAGATCGCGGAGGATGTGCTCGAGCGGCACGGGCGGGCGTTCTCCGACGAATCGCTGGATCGCGGCGGCTGGTACAGGTTCCGTCGAGACGGCGACTATCACGCCAACGGACCGGAGGTCTGGAGAGCGTTGCATGCGGTCGTTCAGGGAGGCGGTCGTGAGGAGTACCGCGCGTATTCGGATCTCGTACACTCTCGCCCGCCCACGGCTTTGCGCGATCTACTCGAGTTCGCGAGCGACCGAGAGCCGATCGACATCGACGGTGTAGAGTCGGTGGATCAGATCCTGCGCCGGTTCCAGACCGGGGCGATGTCGTTGGGCGCGTTGAGTCGGGAAGCCCACGAGGACGTGGCTCGAGCAATGAACCGGATCGGGGGGCTCGCGAATACGGGGGAGGGTGGTGAGGATCCGCGTCGATACTCGGCCGATGGCGACCGGCGAGACGCGAATTCGGCGATCAAGCAGGTTGCCTCGGGTCGCTTCGGCGTGACTCCGGCCTACCTGGCTGGGGCGCACCAGATCGAGATCAAGATGGCGCAGGGGTCGAAGCCGGGAGAAGGCGGTCAGCTGCCGGGCCACAAGGTCATCCCCTACATCGCGACCCTCCGACACGTGATTCCAGGCACGCCGTTGATCTCCCCACCTCCTCACCACGACATCTACTCGATCGAGGATCTGGCCCAACTCATCTACGACCTCAAGACCGCCAATCCGCACGCGAGGGTCTCGGTCAAGCTGGTCGCATCGGAAGGTGTGGGGACCATCGCCGCGGGGGTGGCCAAGGGCTACGCGGACATCATCCAGATCAGCGGAGCGGACGGTGGTACCGGTGCCTCACCTCTTTCGTCGGTGAAATACGCCGGCAACCCGTGGGAGCTCGGCCTGGCAGAGACACAACAGACCCTGGTCATGAACGGGCTCCGCGGGCGGGTGACCTTGGCGGTGGACGGCGGACTCCACACCGGGCGAGACGTCGTCATGGCCGCACTCCTGGGGGCGGACCGGTTCGGATTCGGCACGACCGCCTTGATCGCTCTCGGGTGCAAGATGGCGCGGCAGTGCCACAGCAACACGTGTCCGGTGGGGATCGCGACTCAAGCGGAGGAGCTGCGTAAGAAGTACTTCGGCACTCCCGAAATGCTCATCAGCTTTCTGACGCACGTCGCGGAGGAAGTGCGCGAGATCCTGGCCGAATTGGGATACGAGCGCCTGGCGGACCTGCTGGGTCACGCGGACCTGCTGCGGCAGATTCCCAGTGACGAGAAGCATCGCTGGCGGGCCGTCGACCTCTCGGCACTCGTCGCTCGGGCGGCGGGTGTGCCGCTTCGTTGTATTCAGGACCGTAACGACCGCCCCGGTGCCCCGTTGGACGACCACATCATCTCGAGATTCGGAGGCGCGCTCGATCAGAGCCCGTCGTTCCGCGGCTCGTTCGAGATCGAGAATACGGACCGCGCCGTGGGGGCGCGGATTTCTGCGCGCATCGCCGCCATCCACGGCGACGCTGGCCTTCCGGAGGGTACCATAGACCTGGAGTTCGTGGGTTCTGCCGGTCAGTCGTTCGGTGCTTGGCTGGTCAACGGAGTGCGCCTACGCCTCATGGGTGAGGCCAATGACTACGTCGCGAAGGGAATGAGCGGTGGCGAGATTTCGATTGGCCTGCCCGCGTCGGCAGAGTTTCAGGGGGTCGGTGCCACGCTCGTCGGGAATACCGTCCTCTACGGAGCGACCGGCGGCAGCCTCTTCGTCGCGGGTTGTGCCGGCGAGCGTTTCGCCGTGCGCAACTCGGGCGGCGTCGCGGTCGTGGATGGCGTGGGTGATCACGGGTGTGAGTACATGACGGAGGGCTTGGTGGCGGTCCTCGGGCACACTGGCAGGAACTTCGCCGCCGGTATGTCCGGCGGTCTGGCGTTCGTGTTGGATCGGAGCGGCGACTTCCCGACGCGTCTGAACCGAGATCTCGTGACGTTGGAACGGACGAGCGACCCGGCAGAGATCGAACTATTGAAGGCTTTGATCACCCGTCACCACGAGGCGACTCATTCGGCGCGCGCGAGAGAGATCCTCGCCGACTGGCCAGGAGCGCTCGAGTGCTTCTGGACGGTCATTCCGAAGTCGCTGGTCGTGGCGACCGCGCGGGCCGACCTCGTCCTCCGCTATCTGGAACCCTTGCGGGCGCTGGCTGCCGAAGAAGGCTCGGGAACTCCGATCAGCCGACGTTTGCCGGCGGAGGATCGATTTGGTCCAGCGCCGCACGGTCCACCTCCTTGATGAAGAATGCCAGGAAGCGGGCCATGCGCTCCAACCCTGGCGTCGAGATCATCTCCAGCACTTCGCCGCTGGTGTGATACAGAGGCGGCGCCTGCATGGTGGTGACGATCGGGACGCCTAGCGACCGGTAGCCACCGCCCTCGCCGCTCGCCATGGGGGACGGGCCTGACACGACGTTGGTTCCGTAGCGCGAGACCCCCTCGCGGAAGAGGCCTTCCAGGAACGGAGCCGCGTTCGTGATGCCCGCGACGATCGGCGCTTCGACCGCGTCCGCGACGTACTCCCGGTAGCCGTCCTCGAAGAGACTGCGCGCCCGCGACAGATTTCGCTGAGCAACGTGCTCGATGTTCAGGACGAGCACCGCGTTCACTGCGAGTTCGGAGTTCATTGCGACGAAGCTGCGAGGGCCGTTCAGGCCGGGGGAGTGGTGCCCCGCGCTCGCCACGAAGACCAGCGTGCGCGCGGTTTGGTTCTCTGGCTTGGCGAAGTGGTGGGCCAGGGCGATGAGGACCGATAGGCCGTCGGCATTGTCTCCCGCGGCGTCGAACCAGCCATCTCCGTGGGCGTTGAGCACGATAACTTCGTCGCTTCGGCTGCTCCCGCGGATGATCGCGACGGCGTTGCTCGCGGAGAGTCCTGATCGGCGCTCGGTCTCCATGTCGATTCGAACCCGTAGTTCGGGGAGCGTCCCGGCCTGGGCGGCCGAGTCCATGACACGCTCCAGAAACGCCCCATCCCTCCCGCCCAGGTTGAAGCAG
>JAYZBT010000258.1:0-38692 GCA_036338615.1 Gemmatimonadota bacterium | reverse complement strand
GACCGCTTCGTGCTTCTGCAATGGGAGAAGCCCTATCTGACGCTCTTTCCGGAATCCAAGTGGGCTGCGGTGCAGGAGCGCCTCGTCGAGTACCGACGGAATGATCCTCGCGCGTGGAATCGGGTCCGGCTCATCGTCGCGAACGCGGTGGAGGTGTCGCCCGACAAGCAGGGACGAATCCTGGTGCCCACCGGACTGCAGGAGGCTGCGGGTCTCTCCGGCACCGTGGTCCTGAGTGGCAACCTCGACCGCGTGGAGTTGTGGGACCCGTCGACGTATCGCAAGGCCGTCCAAGAGAACGCGAGCGACCTCGAAGACCTCGCGCACCAGCTCTTCGGGTGAGCAGCGAGAATCGGTCCGGCTACCACGAGCCGGTGCTCAGCGACACGGTCCTGGGCTTCCTCGACCCCGAAGGTCAACGGCTCTATCTGGACGGCACCGTGGGCGGGGGAGGCCACGCCCGGCGACTGCTCGAGGCATGTCGCCAATGTCGCGTCCTAGCGGTGGATCGCGATCCGCAAGCCCTGGACGAGGCGAAGGCGGCCCTGGCCCCGCACCGCGACCGCGTGCGCTTCCTTCACAGTCCCTTCCACCGCGCCCTGGACGACATAGAAGTCCGGGATCGCGGGCTGGACGGCGCGCTGCTGGACCTCGGAGTGAGCTCTCATCAGCTGGACGATGACGCGCGCGGCTTCGCCTTCCGGCGCGGTGTGGCACTGGATATGCGAATGGATACCACGGAGGGGGATGACGCCGTTCGTTTCTTGGCCGAAGCCACCGAGGATCGGCTCGCATCGGTCTTCCGTGACTACGGCGAGGAGCCGCGGGCACGCCGACTGGCTCGGGAGATCGTGAAGCGTCGAGCGTCCGCCGTCCTCGAGACGAGTGACGATTTGGTCGCCGCGGTGGCAGTGACGTTGCGGCGGTCTCCGTCCCAGCGGGACAAGGCCCGGATTTTCCAGGCCGTTCGCATTGCCGTGAATGAGGAGTTGGAGTCGTTGAAGATGGGTCTGCCCGCCATCCGGGAAGCCTTGACAGACAGGGGCGTAGTGGTCGTGATCGCCTACCATTCGCTCGAGGACCGGGTCGTTAAGAATGCGTTCCGAGAGTGGAGCAAGGCGTGTGTGTGCCCGCCGGAAGTCCCGCTTTGCGACTGCCGAGGTGCTCCGCTCGGTGAGACGCTGACACGCAAGCCGCTCCGTCCGGACTCAGAGGAGATCGAGCGGAACCCCCGTGCGCGCAGCGCTCGGCTGCGCGCCTGGCAGAAGGCCGCCTGATGTCCGGGCGCATTGCGCTTCGCGTCGCCGCGATCTTCGCCTTCTTGCTCGGAGCGTTGGGGACGGTCACGTGGCGGCAGAGCCGCACACGGGAATCGCTCGCGGTCCTGGACGAGCTTCGCAGACAGATCTCGGTCGCTTCGGCGAACCGCGTCGAGCTCGAGCGAGGGATTCAGGTGCTCGAGTCGCGCGCACACGTGGTGCCCGCCGCGCGCGAACAGCTCGGCATGCACGTCCCGGAGGGCGTGGAATTGGTGAACCTCGGAGGAGGACTGACGCCATGATGCAAGATGAGACCGTGAGTCGGGTCGGGCCCGGGCGCCATTGGGTTCTGCTCGGCGTATGGCTGCTCGCCTCAGCGATCATTTTAGTCCGGGCCGGGCAGATCCAGGGGGTGCAGGCGGCTGAGTGGCGGGCCGTGGCCGAAGCCCAACACCGGAAGGGCAAGGAGGAGGTGGCGGCCCGCGGCAGCGTGCTGGACCGAGACGGCACTCCACTCGCGGTGTCGCGCGAGCGCGTCGGTATCGGTATCGCTCCTAACGAACTCACCGACGCCGACTCCGCGCGAGCGGTTCTCGTGGAGGTGCTCGGTATCTCGTCGCGCAAAGCGCAGCAGCTGACGTCTTCCGAGCGGCGCTGGAGCGTGGTGCCGGGGCTTTACCCGCCTTCCGCTCGTACGGCCCTGCACGGGATTCGCGGCATCCACGTCACCCGTGAGTTCGAGCGCTACCACCCGCACGGCGACCTGGCGCGCGGCGTCCTCGGAGCCGTCATCGACGACCTGGGCCAAGGCGGTGTGGAAGAGGCGTTCGAGCAATCCTTGAGTGGCCACTCGGGCCGAGAGGCAGTGGCGCGCGACAACATCGGACGAGAAATCCCCGGCGAGCGGGTTCTCGCCGAGCCGTCGCGGCCGGGTAACCAGGTCGTGCTCACGCTCGACATGGACCTCCAGGAAATCGGGCGCGAGGCCCTGCAGGGCGCCATCGACGACACCGAGGCTCGAGGAGGAGACCTGATCATTACCGACCCGCACACCGGTGATATCCTCGCGCTCGTTTCGATTCGCGATGGCCAAACCGCTTCGCTCTCGGCGATCAACACGCCCTACGAGCCGGGGTCCACACTCAAGCCGTTCACCGTGGCGGGTCTGCTCGAATTCGGCATCGCCTCATTGAGCGACACGGTCGACGCCGAGGACGGGACCTGGACGGTGGCGGGGCGCACGGTCGGGGAGCGATGGCTGCACGCGGGCCTCATGACCGTCGCCGACGCGCTCCGTGTCTCCTCGAATCCCGGAGTCGCGAAAGCGGCCCAACCGATGTCGCGCGGACGTCAGTACGAGAACCTGCGCGACTTCGGCTTTGGTGGCCGGACGGGCATCGAGATCCCGGAAGCGGTCGGCACGCTGTACCGCCCCGATCGTTGGTCCGAACAGTCGGCGGTATCGCTGGCCATCGGGTATGAGATCAACGTGACGCCGCTGCAGATCACGATGGCGTATGGAGCGCTGGCGAACGGCGGCCATCTCATGCAGCCCCACCTTGTCCGGGAGATCCGGGGCAGTGACGGCGCCGTGCTCAAGCGCTTCGAGCCACGCACGATTCGTCGTGTCGTCTCGGCCGGGGTGGCCCGCTCGGTCACCCGCGTGCTCGTCGACGTGGTCGAAGACGGGACGGGCACGTCGGCGCAACTCGGCACCTTCGCCGTGGCCGGCAAGAGCGGCACCTCGCGGTTCTACACGCCGGGTGAAGGCTATAGGGGGGGGCATTCGTCCTCCTTCGTAGGCTACTTCCCGGCCGAGGACCCGCAACTCGTCGTCTTCGTGAAGCTCGAGCGTCCTGCGGGCGCGTATTACGGTGGTGTCGTGGCCGCTCCCGTGACCCGCACTACGATGCAGGCCGCGCTGGCTGCCCGGGCGACCCACCTCGACCGAGCCGCGTTGGTGCTCAATGCGCGCGCCTCCACGCCGACCGACCGCCCGACCGCCTATTTCGCGTCCCGGACGATCGACCCGCCAGCGCCGCCCGCCGACAAGGCGCTGCTGGCGCCGGCGTTCGCTTCCGGCGGCGTGCCTTCGCTCAGGTCCGCGGCGCCGGTACCGGACGTTGCCGGCCTCCCCTCCCGCATCGCGGTCCGCCGCCTGCACGCCTTGGGTCTCAGGGTCTCGAGGGGCCTGGCCGGTGAAATCCTCGGAACCGAACCTGCTGCCGGGACCTACGTCCTGCCCGGCGACACGATCAGGCTGAAGGTCCGGAGGAGGACTGGTGATTGAGTCGGTGCCGACCCTTGGAGCGGTAGGCGATGTCCTCCGGTCGGCCGACCTCCTACGGGAGCTTCGCGGCCCGGGGGACGTCGCCGTTCGGGGCGTATGCCAGGACTCGCGCGAGGCGCGTCCGGGGGACCTGTTCCTGGCGTGGAGAGGGGGCTCTACCGATGCCCATGACTTCGTGGGCGAAGCTGTCGCGAATGGGGCAGTGGCGGCCGTGGTCGAGCGTCCCGTAGACGTGGACGTGCCACAGCTCGTGGTGGACGACGGTCGTCGGGCGGCTGCGCTGGCGGCCCGCGCGGTACTCCGCTCCCCCGACGCAGACCTGTTGATGGTCGGCGTGACCGGCACCAACGGTAAAACGACCACGGCTCTGCTCGTTCGCCATTTGATGGCGAACCGCGGGCCTGCCGCGGTCATCGGCTCGCTCGGCGTCGTAGACGACGACGGGGTGTGGCCGGACACCGAGGGGCTGACGACGCCGGGCCCGGTGCAGGTAGCTGTGTGGCTCTGGAAGCTCGCCAACGGCGGAATGGAAGCGGTGGTGATGGAGGCGTCGTCCCATGCGCTCGACCAGCATCGACTGGATGGTGTCGAGCTCGATGTGGGTGTCTTCACGAACTTCACGCTGGACCACCTCGACTACCACAACGACATGGCCGAGTACTTCGGCGCGAAGGCCCGTCTGGTGGAGTTGGTCGTCCCCGAAGGGACGCTGGTGGTAAACCGGGACGACCCGGCTTGGGATCAGCTGGATGCCGGTGGTCGCTCGGTACGAACGTTCGCGTTGCACGCCGAGGCCGATGTGAGGGCGGAGGCGGTGCGATTGGGCTCGGACGGGTCGCACTTCCGACTGGTGATCGACGGCGAGCGGCGCGACGTGCACCTGCCGTTGCTCGCCCGCCACAACATCGAAAACGCGCTCGCGGCGGCAGCGGTCGGTGCCGCCGCCGGACTGCGCATCGACGAGATCGCTGCCGGCCTCTCTACCGTACCGCAGGTCTCCGGCCGACTCGAGACCGTGGTGACGCAGCCCTTCTCAGTCCTCATCGACTTCGCTCACACTCCTCACGCGCTCGACGGTGCGTTGTCGGCGGTGCGTCCGCTCACGCCCGGCCGCCTCATCGTCGTGTTCGGAGCCGGCGGGGACCGCGACGTCAGCAAGCGACGCCCGATGGCGGAAGCCGTAGCCAATGTGGCTGACCTGATCGTGCTGACCTCGGACAATCCGAGAACCGAGGACCCGGAACGCATCCTGGACGACCTCGCCGAAGGGTTATTGGCCGTAGGCCTAGCAGAAGGCGCGTACGAGCGCTACGCCGACCGCAGGGCCGCGATCCGCTTCGCGCTCGAGGCTGCCCGCGATGGAGACACCGTGGTGCTCGCCGGTAAGGGGCACGAGACGTACCAGGTGCTCGGCACGGAGAAGGTCCCGTTCGACGAGAGGATCGTGGTATGCGAGTGCCTCGAGGAGTTGGGCGTAGCGTGAGCCGCTTCGCTTGGACGGACGCCGCCGTGCGGGGCGCGCTCGGCCTGCCGGCAGTGCAGGGAGACGGCGTCGCGTTTGCCGGTGTTTCCACTGACTCGCGCTCGGTGGCTCAGGGCGACCTGTACGTCGCCCTGGTTGGCGAGCGCTTCGACGGGCATCACTTCGTCGCCGAGGCGCTGGCGCGTGGGGCCAGCGGAGCCGTGGTCTCACGTGCCGTCGACGTCGAGGAGAGTGAGCGGTTGTACTCGGTCGACGACACCTTGCTCGCTCTGGGGGCCCTCGCCGCGTACCGCCGCCGGTCGTTCGACGCGCCGGTCGTGGCGATCACCGGCTCTTCGGGGAAGACGAGCACCAAGGACCTCGCGCGCGCGGCGATCGATGGCGTGCGCCGTGTGCACGCGACGTCGGGCAACTTCAACAACCGCATCGGCGTACCGCTCACTCTCTTGGCGACTCCCCCCGAAGTCGATGTCGTGATCCTCGAGCTCGGCAGTAACGAACCGGGCGAGATCGCGACCCTCGCCGCGATCGCCGAGCCCGACATCGGCGTGGTAACGACGATTGGCGAGAGCCACCTGGAGAAGCTCGGTTCCCTCGAGGGCGTATTGGCCGAGAAGCTCGACCTCTTGAGGGCCGTGGCGGGTGCAGGCGCCTGTCTGGTCGGGGACGAGCCGGCGGTTCTGGTCGACGGTGCGCGGGCGGTGTGTCCCTCCGTGCGGGTTGCGGGCTGGGGCGAACGTGCAGACCCGACGCTTCGCCCCGATCGGGTCGAAGCGAACGAGTTCGGCGCGCATCGCTTCCACTGGCGCGGCCACGACATCGCGCTGGTGTTGCCGGGGCGGCACGCGGTGGCGAACGCCATGATCGCGTTGGCCATCGCCGAAATGGTCGGGGTATCCGCGAAGGATGCCGCGAAAGGCATCGAGCGCGCGCAGCCGGGATCGATGCGCGGAGAGGTCCGACGCATCGGGGGCCTCACCGTGGTCGTCGACTGCTACAACGCCAATCCACAAAGCGTGCGCGCCGCGCTCGATTTGTTGCACGGCCAGTCTACGGCCGCTCGGACCGTGGCGGTGCTCGGCACCATGCTCGAGCTCGGAGGCGCGGCCGACCGACTGCACGAAGACGTGTTCGCGCACGCTCTCGGACTCGATATCGAGCTGATCGTCGCAACGGGCCGATTCGCCCACACAGCCGCTGCGACCGCTGCGGGAGAGGATCGGGTCCTGCGGGCCGACGACTGGCAGAGCGCCTACCCGGTGTTACGGGAGCGCCTGGAAGGAGACGAAATCGTCCTGTTGAAGGCGTCGCGCGGGGTCGCCCTCGAGGGTGTTCTGCCCCTGCTCGAGCAGGACTTCGGCGCGCACGAGTCGCCAGGAATGGTGGAGGCCTGATGCTCTACCACTTCCTGCCGGGGTTCACGGATGTGCATACGGCCTTCTACGTCTTCAACTATCTGACGTTCAGAGCGGCCGGGGCCGTGGTGACGTCACTGCTGATCGCCTTCGTCTTCGGGCCCATGGTCATTCGTCGCCTGAGACGCGCGAATGTGGGCCAGGTCGTGCGCGACGTGGGACCCGAGACGCATCTCGTAAAAGCCGGAATCCCCACCATGGGTGGGGTTCTGATCATCCTCGCCGCAGGCGTCTCGACGCTGCTGTGGGCGGACATGACGAACCCCTACATCCTGATCGCGCTCGTATCGCTCTTCTGGATGGGCGCCATTGGATTCCTGGACGACTATCTGAAGGTGGTTCAGGGTAAGACCAGGGGTCTGATCGCGCGCTACAAGATGGTCGGCCAGTGGACGTTCGGGCTGGCCTTGGGCGCTTTTCTGATCTGGTACCCGATCTCGCCGCACCCATCCACGGCGACGTCCGTGCCGTTCTTCTCGGACGTGCAGGCCAACTTCTTCCCCGCGGCGTTCATCATCTTCACCGGGTTCATCGTCTCGGGTACTTCGAACGCGGTGAACTTCACCGACGGTCTCGACGGCCTCGCCGCTGGACTGACCGCGATTTCGGCGGTCACGTTCGGGATCTTCGCGTACATCGCGGGCCGTGCTGAATGGGCGAACTACCTGGGCTTCTTCGCCCTGCCCGGGTCCGGAGAACTCACGATCTTCGCCGTCGCGCTCGCGGGGGCCGCGATCGGCTTCCTGTGGTTCAACGCGCACCCCGCCGAGGTCTTCATGGGCGATACGGGGTCCCTCGCGCTCGGTGGCGCGATCGGGGTCATGGCCATCCTGCTCAAAGCCGAATTCCTGCTGGCGATCGTGGGCGGCGTGTTCGTCATGGAGATGCTCTCGGTGATCGTGCAGAAGAGCTACTTCCGGTACACGCGCGTCCGGTTCGGGGCAGGCCGGAGAGTGTTCAGGATGGCCCCCATCCATCACCACTTCGAGAAGCTCGGTTGGCCTGAGACCAAGGTGGTGACTCGCTTTTGGATTCTTGGAATTCTGTGCGCGATGCTCGCGTTCGGAAGCCTGAAGATTCGGTGAGCGAATATTATGCACATCGACGAAGAAGTGCCGAGCGTTGAGCGACCTGAGTGGAGTGAGTGTGGCGATCATCGGCCTCGGAGCCAGCGGCGTAGCCGCGGCCCGATTGGCCCTCGATAGAGGAGGAGACGTCTATGTCTCGGATTTGCGTACTGAACCCGCGGCTACAGCTCGTGGAGCCGACCTGCGATCAGCAGGCGCCCGCGTCGAACTGGGAGGACACGACTTCGAGCGAGTGGCTCGAGCCGACATCGTCGTCGTCAGCCCCGGAATCCCGCCAGCCGCTCCGGTGCTACGAGCGCTCTCGGATCGTGGTGTTGGGTGGATCTCCGAGCCTGAGTTCGCCGTTCGGTTCTTCTCGGCTCCACTGATTGCGGTCACGGGCACCAATGGGAAGACGACGACGACGCTCCTTGTGGGGCACCTGCTCCAGAAAGCAGGGCTGCGAGCGGCTGTGGGCGGAAATGTGGGCGGTGGGCTCGCGCCGGCAGCCTCCGAGCTCGCGCTACGCGCGCAGCCTCCGGATTGGTATGTACTGGAAATGAGTTCGTTCCAGCTCGCCGACGTGGAGACGTTCCGGCCGGACATCTCCGTCATTACGAATCTGTCGCCTGACCATCTCGATCGATACGACGGGCTCGACGAGTACTATGCCGACAAGGCCAGGATTCTGAATCGGGCCGACGCGGACAGTATTTGGGTGCTGCCGGCCGGGGACGTCGCCGTCCTTTCGCTCATGGGCGAGGCACCGGGGACACGCTTCTTCTTCGGCGAAATGGAGCAGACCGGAACGCACGCATTCGTCTCGGAGAGCGCGTTGACACTCCGCGTCGGTGGCGAGGTCGACGTGCTGATTTCCGCCCAGGAGTTGCCCCTGCTCGGCCGACACAACCTGCGCAATGCGCTCGCGGCCTCGCTTACCGCCGAGCTCGCGGGCGCGCAAGCGAAAGCACTGGCGGATGGTCTGCGTTCCGCGATCCCACTGCCACATCGACTGGAACCGGTGGCAGACCGAGACGGAGTGCTCTGGGTCAACGACTCCAAGGCGACCAACGTGGCGGCGACGCGCTCGGCGCTCATGAGCCTCGATCGGCCGGTGGTGTTGCTGCTCGGAGGTACCGACAAGGGAGAGGACTTCTCGCGCCTCGTACCGGACGGCGCGCAGATGCGCTCGGTCCTGGCGTACGGCGCCGTCGGTCCGCGGGTCGCGAATGAGGTGCAGGGGAGTGAGTTCGTGGTTGGCGGTCTCGACGTCGTCGTGCAACGCGCTGCCGAGGCTGCGCGGCCAGGCGACGTAGTGTTGCTCTCTCCCGCGTGCTCGAGCTTCGATATGTTCGAGAACTACGAGCAGCGGGGCCGCCGCTTTTCCGCTTTCGCGAGGGAATCGGCATGACGGCTCGCCCTACGGACGTGGCCCCGGTCGGACACGTGCAGCTGCCCGACTCTGGGCTCGGACGGGGGTGGGAGGGCGCCGCCCTGATGGCGCTGACGGTGGTTCTGCTGTCCTTCGGTCTCGTCACGCTCTACAGCGCTTCGTCGGTCTTGGCCACGCGAGAGGGGCTTCCCGACACGTACTTCCTGCTGCGTCAGGCGACCGCCGCCGGAGCCGGGCTCATGCTCCTGATCTCGTGCGCGCTGATGCGCTACCGTTGGTGGAAGTGGTGGTCTTGGCCGCTGCTCGGGGTGAGCGTCGTTGCTCTGGTGGTGCTGATTCTGCCCGGAACCGAAGCGATCGCACCCCTGATCAGGGGCTCGCGTCGGTCGCTGCAGATCGGTGTTTCTGGACAGCCCTCCGAGTTCGCCAAGATCGCCTTCGTCGTATGGACGGCCGCGATGGCGGTAAAGAAGGAACCTCACTTCCGGTCGCTCACCAAGGGGCTCGCTCCCTTCTTCGTGGTTTGGGCGCTCGTTCTGATCCCCATCGCACTGCAGCCGGATCTCTCCACGGCGGTTCTGATCGGCCTGCTCGGCGTCATGATCATCTTCGCGGCCGGGGTGCGGATTTCGCACTTCCTGTTCCTCGGACTGTTGATCGCGCCCTTTCTGCATAAGCAGCTCGCGGTGGGCTTTCGCGCCGACCGCATCGAGGCCTTCCTCAACCCGGCGATCGACCCTTCCGGCGCGGGCTTTCAGGTCCGGCAATCGCTCGTCGCACTCGGGTCTGGCGGTCTTACGGGCGTTGGAATAGGGCAGGGGCGGCAGAAATTCGGCTTCCTGCCCGACGCCCACAACGACTTCATCTTCGCCATGATCGGCGAGGAGTGGGGCCTGCTCGGGGTCGTTTTCGTGGTCGCGCTCTACCTGGGCATCGTACTGGTCGGCTTCCGAATCGCCCGTCGAGCGCCGGATCTGTTCGGCGAGCTGCTGGCCCTTGGCTTCACGAATCTGATCGCACTCCAGGCGGTGCTGCACATGTCGGTCGGGCTCGGCTTGGTGCCGCCGACTGGGCTCGCGCTGCCGCTGGTCTCCTGGGGACGGTCGAACCTCGTCGTTACGCTTGCTGCGGTCGGCATCGTCATTTCGGTGGCGCGCGCAGGTTCGGGCGGGCGGGTGGCCCGTGCATGACGGCCCCGTGGTCGTCTTCGCTGGCGGCGGGACCGGGGGGCATCTCTACCCTGCTTTGGCCCTCGCCGATGCGCTTCGCATCAGGCGTCCCGACGTCAAGGCGGTTTTTATCGGTGCGGCGCAGGGCCTCGAGGCTCGCGTGCTTCCCGAGCGGGGGGAGGAGCACCATCTGCTCCCCGTCCGAGGCATCGATCGCACCAACCCGGTCTCGAGTTGGCGCGCCGTCCCGGCCCTGCTCGCTTCGCTCTATGCCGTCACCAAGCTGTTTCGCCGCTTGCGGCCGGAGGCGGTCGTGGTGACCGGCGGGTACGCTGGTGCGCCGGCAGGGCTTGTAGCCGGAATGATGGACGTGCCGCTTCTGTTGCAGGACCAGAATTCGGTGCCGGGGCTGGTGACGCGTGCCCTCTGTCGCTTCGCTGACTCGATACACGTTGCGTTCCCCGAGGCGATTGGCAGGCTCCCGAAGGGTGTTCGAGGGCGCGTTCGCGAGAGCGGCAATCCGGTGCGCGCCGCCTCCGGGCGCAGTCGAGAGGAGGCGCGAGCGCTCTTCAATCTCCCGGCCGACGCGCTGGTTGTGCTCGTCACCGGTGGTAGTCAAGGCTCGCTGGATCTCAATGCGGTCATCGCGGAGGCGATCGCGGGTGTAGCGGCGGGCGAACTGACGAGACCGGAACGGCTCAGGTTGCTCTGGGCGACTGGCTCGAGACACTACGACCACGTCACCGCTCGGCTCGGGCAATTGGGCGATCCGGCTTGGGTGCATGCCCACGCCTATCTCGAGGACATGCCCTCGGCCCAGGCCGCGGCCGACCTCGCGGTGGCTCGGTCGGGTGCGATGACCACCGCCGAGTTCTTGAACCAGGGTCTGCCGGCTGTTCTGGTGCCGTTGCCGACGTCGGCGGCCAATCACCAGGCTCACAACGCAACCGCGCTCGCGGAGGCCGGCGCGGCGGTCGTTGCGCGTCAAGCCGGTCTAACCGGCGATCGGTTGTGGGCGGAAGTCGTCCGGTTGGCTGATAGCGAGACGGCCCTCGCACAAATGCACGCGGCCGCACGTGGGCGTGCCAGGCCCGACGCGGCGAGCGAGATCGCCACCGATATCGAGCGACTTCTCGTGACTCCAGGAGACGCCCGATGAGTGGTGGGCCCATCGATCTGCTAGCGCTGGCAGGGGAACGCCCGGTGCATTTCGTGGGCATTGGAGGTGCGGGCATGTGCGCGCTCGCTGAGTTGCTCGTCCGGCAGGGGGTCGAGGTGACCGGGTGCGACGCGCGCGAGAGTCGCGCGCTCGCAGATCTACGCGCGCTCGGGGCCGACATCGACGTCGGTCACGACGGCTCGCATGTGGAGGGTGCTTCCGCGTTGGTCGTGACCTCCGCGATGCCGGCGGACCATCCCGAATTGCTTCGCGCGCACGAGCTCGGGATCCCGGTGCTCAAACGCGCGCAGGCGTTGGGAGCCTCGGTAAACCAGGGCCGCCTGCTCGCGATCGCCGGAACCCACGGCAAGACCACGACGACCGCGATGGCGACGGAGATCCTCGCCTACGCGGGCCAGAATCCGACCGGGCTGGTCGGTGGGCGCGTCCCCGGTTGGTCGGGCAATCTGCGCTTCGGATCCGGCGACCTCTTCGTCGTCGAGGCCGACGAGTACGATCGCTCGTTCCACGCCCTCACCCCCGATGTGGCCGTGGTCACCAATCTCGAAGCGGATCATCTCGACATCTACGGGGACCTCGCGGGCGTGCGGGAAGGCTTTTCGACCTTCTTGGGCCGCATGCGAAACGGCGGCCGAGTGGTAGCGTGTGCGGACGACCAGGGCGCATCGGCGTTGCTTCCACGGGTCGGAGTGGCCGGCTACAGCTATGGGACGTCCGCGGGCTCGATGCTGCGCGCGGTCGACGTACGGATCACGTCGACTGCGACGAGTTGCCGCGTAGTGGAAGAGGGCCTCTCGGTCGGGGAGTTATCGCTCTCCATCGGCGGCCTGCACAACCTCCGCAACGCCCTCGGCGCCGCGGCCGCGGCCCGGGCCCTCGGAGCCGACTGGCAACCGATCCTGCAGGGGCTCGCCGCCTTTCGTGGCGTTGGACGGCGCTTCGACCGGCTGGGCGAGCGCAACGGAGTGGTCGTCGTGGACGACTACGCGCACCACCCGACCGAGATCGCGGCGACCCTCTCGGCGGCGCGATCGATGTTTTCTGAAGCCCGGCTCGTGGTGGCGTTCCAGCCACATCTGTACTCGCGGACGCAGGACTTCGCCGACGCCTTCGGGGTCGCGTTGGCTTCCGCGGACCTGGCGTTCGTCACGGACGTCTTTCCGGCTCGCGAGGCTCCGATTCCCGGAATCAGCGGGGAGATCGTTGTTTCGGCCCTGAGAAAAGCCGGTCACAGCGGGGTTCGCTATGTGCCCGAGATCGGCGACCTATCGGAGGCGCTGCTCGACGAGTTGAAGGCGGGGGACGTGCTGGTCACGCTCGGCGCTGGCTCCATCGAAGACGTGGCGCCGCTCGTATTCGATGGACTGGAGGCGGGTGTTCATGCGTAGCCAACTGCGCATTCTACTGGTGACCGTCGTCCTCGGAGGGACCTTGGCTTGGGGTGGCCGGGTGCCCGAGGTGCTCGTGGCGATGGAGGCGTTCCGGCTCACCGATGTCGAGATCCAGGGGCTCCGCTACCTGACCCGCTCCGAGGTGCTGAAGACGATGGGTATCGGGGCGGAAACCTCGGTGTGGGGAGAGCTAGATACCTGGTCCGAGCGGCTACTGGCGCATCCGCTGATTCGAACGGTTCACGTGGAGCGCAGGATCCCGAGTGGGCTCCTGATCTCATTGAGTGAACGCGTGCCGGTGGCGTTGGTGGCGACCCCGACCGTCGAGCCGGTCGACGCGGAAGGGACTCTGCTTCCACTCGACCCGGCCGAGCACCGCTTGGACCTGCCGCTCCTCGAGATGGATCGTGCGCCCGCCCAGGGTTCGAGGCTGTTGCCGGAGGCTGGCCGCGAGCTCGTCGGCGAGGTCGCGCGGCTCATGAGTGTCGACCCTTCGTTCCTGCAGATGATCTCCGAGGTGCGCTGGGGCGAGGGTCGCTCGCTCGTCGCGCGCTGGGTCGAGCCCGAGGTGGAGTTTCTGCTGCCTCTGGGTGTCTCGCAGGACCGGCTTCGCGAGGCGCTGAACGCGCTCGCACACGCGGCCTCGAACCCATCGCTCGAAGTGCCAGAAGTGATAGACGTCAGGTTCGCGGACCAGGTCGTGGTCCGCCGTACCACCGGAAAGTGACGAGAACACACATGCGCTCGAACCTCATCGCCGGCCTCGACATCGGGACCACGCGGACCTGTGCCGTGATCGGTGAGATCATCGGCGACCCCAGGCGGCCGGGCATCGCCATCCTGGGCGTGGGCCAGGCCCGCACCGGTGGATTGCGTGGCGACATGGTGACGAACATCGAAGAGATAACCGAATCGGTGCGTGCGTCCCTCAAGGAAGCCGAGCTGATGGCCGGCGTGGCGGTCGACCGGGTGTATGCCGGGATCGGAGGAGACCACGTACGAGCGATGAACTCGATGGGGGTCGTCGCGGTGTCGGAGGACGACGTCACGACGGACGACGTCGAGCGCGTGCACGTGGTCTCGCGCGCGGTCGCGTTGCCGCCAGATCGTGAAATGCTGCATGCGATTCCGCAGGAATACCGAGTCGATCGGCAGCGCGGGATCAAGGACCCACTCGGGATGGCGGGCGTGCGACTGGAGGCGGAGGTTTTCCTGGTCACGTGCGCGATCACCGCGTCGGCGAACATCCGAAAGGCCGTAAACCGAGCGGGGTATCGGCTTCAGGAACTCGTGCTCGAGCCGTTGGCAGGGGCCCGCGCCGTTCTTACCGAGGACGAAAAGGAAGTTGGCGTCGCCATGGTCGAGGTCGGCGCCTCGACTACGCATGTCGCGGCGTACTACGAGGGCAAGGTGCAGCGCGTGGCCGTTCTGCCTTTCGGCGGCAATACGCTCACGGCCGACCTCGTGCGCGGCCTAGCCGTGCCCTACGCCGAGGCGCAGAAGGCGAAGGAGCACTACGGCATCGCGTTCGCGCAGCTCGTCGATCCTCGGGAGACGGTCGAAATGCCTGGCCCGTCACCGGGACAAAAACGAGCCGTTGCGCGGGAGTTGATCGCTCACATCGTGGAACAGCGGCTGGACGAAATGTTCGGGCTGGTTCAAGGCGAGCTCCAGGATCACAACCTGCTCGACAAGCTCGGTGCCGGAGTCGTGCTCACGGGTGGCACCGTCGCCATACCCGGGATCGTCGAATTGGCTCAACAGATTTTCGCCTCACCGGTGCGCTTGGGAGTGCCGAGCGAGGGCCTCAGCGGTCTAGCCGACTCGGTCGGCCGGCCCCGCTTCGCGATCGCCACAGGGCTTGCGCTTTGGGGCGCGGACCGTTTTGCAGAGACCGGGCGAGGGGCCTCAACGCTCACGTCCGGCATGATCACCAAGCTCGGCACGTGGCTGAAGGAGTTCTTCTAGTGGGCGCCGGCGTGCCGAGGCGGCTGCTACATGCATTGCTTTTCCAACACTCCGCTAGGGAGGAGACATGATGATCTTCGAGTTCGAGGAAACTCCGATCCAAAACGCACGCATGAAGGTGGTCGGCGTCGGTGGTGCCGGTGGCAACGCCATCAATCGCATGATCGACGAAGACCTGGAGGGTGTCGAATTCATTTCGATGAACACCGATGCCCAAGCGCTCAAGGGTTCGCGCGCGCAGGTGACGCTCCAGATCGGAAAGAAGCTCACGCGTGGACTCGGCGCCGGGGCGCGCCCCGAGGTGGGTCGACAGGCGCTTGCCGAGAGCGAAGAGGACGTACGCAGGGCGCTCGACGGAGCCGACCTCGTATTCGTGACAGCGGGTATGGGAGGCGGGACCGGGACGGGCGCCGCCCCCATGGTCGCGGCCATTGCCCGTGACATGGGCGCGCTCACGATCGGGGTCGTGACCAAGCCGTTCTCTTTCGAAGGCAAGAAGCGGAGCAGGCAGGCCGATCAGGGCCTGGCGGAGCTTCGTCGCTGCGTCGACACCATGATCCTGGTGCCGAACGACCGGTTGCTCGCGGTGGTGCCCAAGGGCACGTCCTTTCGCGACGCCCTGAAGAAGGCCGACGACGTGCTGCTGAACGCCACGCGGGGCATCAGCGACCTCATCAGGGTCACCGGAGAGGTCAACGTCGACTTCGCGGACGTGCGCACGATCATGGCCTCACGAGGTCCGGCGCTCATGGGCTCGGGCTTCGGGGAGGGGGACAACAGAGCGCAAGAAGCAGCTCAAGAGGCGATTTCGTCTCCGCTGCTCGAAGACGTCTCGATTGCGGGCGCGAGAGGTGTTCTGATCAACATCACCGGAGGCCTGGATCTGGCGATTGACGAGGTCACCCGGATTTCGTCGATCATCCAAGAAGAAGCGGGCGACGAGGCTGAGATCATCTTCGGCGCGGTTCACGATTCAGAGTTGGAAGGAAAGATCCGCGTGACCGTGATCGCCACCGGCTTCGATACCGCGGTCGACGAAAAAGTCATTCCCGGGAATTTCCGGCGGCCTCGACCCCAGGGCCAGCCACTCCCACATGCTCAGCCCCCGCAGCAGGGCCCGGCCCGGCCGCACAGCCAAGCCATGGCGGGAGCCGCACCGGAGCCGGTCGCGCAAGAGAAGCCTCAGTTCAAGGAAGCCCGGATGGCAGTGGGTGCCGGACGCATGGAAGAGGTTGTTCCGCTCAACCGGTTCCCGGAACAGACAGTCTCTCGAGAGCAGCTCTCCGAGCTCGATATCCCGACCTTCATCCGGCGCCAGATGGACTGACTGGTTCCCTAGACCGGTTCGACTCAGAGGCGTCGGGCCGCCCGGCGGAGACGTCCGCCGGGCGGTCGTAGCTGCTCGCTGTATTTCTTGGCCACCCTCCGTTCCGGACGCCCTTCTACTACCTTGAAGGCATGCACTTGGTGAGAACTGGGGAGGGCACCTGGCGGAAGTGGTTTGCGGTGGCGCTCGGCGTCGCCGCCACGGCGTCGTGCTCCCCGGAGCCGCCGGACGTGGGGATGCTCGATGCCCTCTACGCCGGGCCCGCCGAAGACATCTTGATCTTGCGCCTGACGGACGGGCAGACGCTCGGCCAACTGCTCGAGGGTTCGGTCAGCTACAACCAACAGGCGTCGCTCTTGCTCGCGCTTCGAGAGCACGCGAACCCCCGCCGAATGCGGGCGGGGACCGAGGTCACGCTCCGGTTCCGCCAGGAGGATCAGGGGCTACGCGGCGTCGACGTGGCGGTCAGCCGCGACCAGACCGTTCGGCTCACCCGAATCGACGGCGCCTGGTCGTCCGACCTCGTGCAGACACCGATCTATCTGGACACGATCCATACTGCAGGGGAGGTCGAGACCAGCCTCTGGAGCGCGGTGGTCCGAAACTCGGCACTCAACCGCATGCACGAAGGGGATGCGAATCGGCTCATCGACGCCCTCGACCGTGTCTTCCAGTGGCAGGTCGACTTCTCTCGGCAGACCCGCGTCGGGGACACCTATCGTTTCGCGTACGAGCGCGAGATTCGACCGGACGGCTCGATGCGTTCCGGTCGATTGCTCGCGGCGGAGTTCGTCAATGCGAGCACCGCGTATTATGCGATCTGGTTCGACGGGAATGGGGATGGCGACGGCTCGTACTACGATCTGGAGGGGCGGTCGGTGCGCCGTGCATTTCTGCGGAAGCCCTTGGAGTATCGCCGTATTTCCTCTCGATTCTCCGGGTCGCGGTACCATCCCATTCTCAAGACATGGCGCGCTCACCGTGGTATCGACTATGCGGCCGATCGCGGCACGCCGATCATGGCTACGTCGGACGGCGTGGTGGTCCACCGTGCGGCAAAGGGGTCGTTCGGCAACACCGTCGAGATCCGCCACCCCAACGGCTTTATCACCCGCTACGCTCACTTGAGCCGCTTTCGCACCGGTGTGAACCTCGGAACCCGTGTCCATCAGACCGATATCGTCGGGTACGTCGGCATGACGGGCCTAGCTGGAGGGCCACACCTGCACTACGAGATCCTGAGCGACGGCCAGCAGATCGATCCTCTGTCGGTCGATCTCCCCGCAGGCGACCCTGTGCCGTCCGAGGCGCGCCGGCAGTGGCTGGGAGACATGACGACTCGGGTCGCCCTGCTCGAATCCATTCCGGGTGCGGGGCCTGTCCGCACTGTGGTGGTCGACGAAGAGCCCGACGGCGGTGGGGCCGGCGCTCAAGACGATCGAGAGGGGTCGCAGTAGCGGCTTTGCGCCCGGAATGACTCGGGGCCTTCTCTTCGTCGTTCTCGCCGCCACGCTCGTCGGCTACTCCTTCTGGGTGTACCTCAGAGTCGAGCTTCCGGTGCGCAGGTCTCGCGGCCTCGCGTCCTTTCGCGCTCTGGCGCTCGTCGTGATCCTCGCGCTGCTCTTCGATCCTAGGATCCCGGATACGGGGACGGCGGCCAGCGCGCCTCGCTGGGTTCTGCTCGACGCCTCGCTCAGCATGGCCGCGCAGGTCGAGGGCCAGAGCGCCTGGGACGGCGCACGGGCGAGGGCGGCCGCGCTCGAGAACGAGGGATGGGCTCTCGTGACCTTCGGCGCGGAGACCGCCGCAGAAGGGGCCGACGATGGGCCGGGGCAGACGCGGACCCTTCTGGCGCCAGCGCTCGAGCGCGCCGCGGAGGCCGGCGGGCGTGCGGTCCGTGTGCTCTCAGACCTGCGTTTTGAGGACCGGGTGGCGGTGCGCGCCGCGCTGGATGCGCTGCCCCTGCAGGTCGACTTCGAGGGATTCGGCGCCGACCTGGTCAACGGCGGCATCTCCTCGTTTGCGGTGCCCGATGCTCCCCGGCCGGAGGGCACCGTCACGGCTGTCGTCGAGTTCCACGGCTTCGGGGCCGACAATGCGACGCTCGAGATTCGAGCGGACGACGAAGTGGTGTTCTCCCAGATCGTCCCGCTGCCCGACCCGGGACTGCGTCGTCGTCTCGATGTTGTGCTACCCGTCCCCGAGGAAGCGGGCCGCATGAGGTACTCCGCTCGGCTGCTCGTCGAGGGTGACGCCTTTGCGTCCGACGACGAAGCCATTGAATACTCGACCGTCGGGCATCAGGAGGGAGCACTGGTACTCGTCTCGCTGGAGCCGGACTGGGAGCCCCGCTTCCTGCTCTCGGTCCTGGAGGACGTGACGGGCCTGGCTGGGGCCGGGTACCTGCGCGTCGGGCCCGAACGATTCGTTTCGATCGGGCCGGCTGTCGAGCGTGCAGGCCCGGTGGATTCGGTGGTGGTGGGGCGAGCGGTCCGTGACGCGGCCATGCTCGTCGTGCATGGCCTCAGCGGTGACGCCGATGCCTGGAGCCGCCAATTGGTGGAGCGCGCACCGCGCTCGATCCTGTTGGCGTCGGATCGAGGCGGGGCCGCACTTGCGGGAGTGCTCACGGCGACGCCGCAGGGCGGGGAGTGGTATGCCTCGGGAGACATCCCGTCGTCTCCTTTGGTCGCCGAACTGGCGGGCGCCGAGATCCTCGGTCTGCCGCCTCTCACGGACGTGCTCCTCCCGTCCGAGTCGATCGAAGTGGTTTCGCCGCTCGACCTTCAGCTTCGCGGTATCGGGGCCCCAGCCGCGGCGTTCCACCTCGACGACGGCAGGCGGGGCCGGCGCGTGCTGGGGTTGGCCTCGGGATTCTGGCGTTGGGCGATGCGGGAGGGGCCCGGACGCGACGCGTACCGCCGGCTTTGGTCCGGGCTTTCCGGATGGGTGCTGGCCGACGAGTCTGCGGCGGCTGCCGAGCCGCGACCGACGCGTTGGGTATTCGCGAGGGGGGACGCGGTAACGTGGTCCGTCCCGGGCGACTCGGTCGAAATGCGCATCACGATCCTGCGAGGGGACTCGACCGTCGTGGACACCGTCGCGCTCGGGGGGACCGTGCCGTCGCTCGGTTCCCTGCCGCCGGGGATGTACCACTATCGCGCATTCGACGGCGCGGACGAGGAGCTGGCCGCGGGTCGCTTCGACGTCTCCGCGAACTCCTCCGAGATGATTCCGTCCCCGACCCAGCCACAGGCGACGGGTCCGACGCCGGTCGCAACAGCGGGTGCCGGTGCCGGACGCCCACTGCGTACGTCCCCCTGGCCGTACCTGTTCTTGATCACACTACTCTGCGCGGAGTGGGTGCTGCGGCGGCGAACCGGACTCCGCTGATGGCGCGGCTGTTCAAGAGCGAGCTGGAGCGGAAGAAGGGCCTCTGGCGACGGGTCGTCGACTTGGCGCTCACCGACGTTCGCGTGGTGGCAGGTGGCATGGACCACGCCTCGCTCGAGGCGCTCGAGGAACGGCTCCTGGCTGCCGACTTCGGCGTGTCGGCGACGATGCGACTCGTGGACCGAGCGGAGGAGGCTCTGCGGAAGGGGAAGGCCCGGGGCGGTGCTGGGCTCGGGGAGATCCTGAAGCGCGAGATACGGGTGATCCTCGATGGCACGGACGAGGCCCATTTGCGCGCGGCCGACGCAGGTCCGACGGTGTACCTCATGATTGGCGTCAACGGAGTCGGCAAGACGACCTCGGTCGCGAAGCTAGCGAACCTTCTGTTACGAGAGGGCCGGAAAGTCATGGTGGTGGCGGCCGACACGTTTCGGGCGGGGGCCGTCGAGCAGTTGGGGATGTGGGCGGATCGGATCGGAGCCGATTTCCTGCGAGGCCAGCAGGGCGGTGACCCCGCGGCGGTCGCGTTCGATGCGCTCGACGCGGCCGAGGCACGCGGGGCGGAAGTCGTCCTGATCGACACCGCCGGACGACTCCACACGAATGCGGGTCTTATGAAGGAGCTCGAAAAGATCGACCGAGTGGTTCAGCGGCGGGTGGCAGGCGCTCCTCACGAAACGCTGTTGGTGCTGGACGCCACGGTGGGTCAAAACGCGGTGCGCCAGCTGGAGGCCTTCAAGAAAGTCGTTGATGTGACAGGGATCGTGCTCGCCAAGATGGACTCCTCCGCGCGCGGTGGGATCGTCGTGGCCCTGCGCGAGCAATACGGAGTACCCGTAAAGCTCGTCGGCACGGGTGAGGGGTTGCACGATCTCGAGAGCTTCGATGTACCGTCGTTCGTGGAGGGAGTCTTCGGATCGTGACGAGCTACTCCCAGCTCGACCGACCGGTACAGTTCCTCAAGGGTGTAGGCCCCAAACGCGCGGACGCCCTCGCGCGCATGGGTATCGGGACGGCTCGAGACCTTCTCTACCACATCCCACGCCGGTATGACGACGCATCGACTCTCACTCCGATCGGCAGTCTCGCGGCCGGACTCGATGCGACCGCCGTGGGGCGCGTGCGCAGCAAAGGCGTCATCCCGACCCGTCGAGGACTACGAATCTTCCAGGTAGTCCTGGAGGACGACACCGGCATGATCACGGTCGCCTGGCCGGGTCAGCCGTGGCTGGACCGCAAGATCCGCGAGGGAGACACGCTGCTTGTCACGGGGCCGGTGAAGTTCTTCCACGGGCATCAGATCCAGCCCCGAGAGTTCACCATGCTGTCGCGGTCACAGGACGACGAGCCCGGCACCGGCACGATCTTCGTGAGCTATCCCGCCAGCGAGGATGTCCCCCAATGGCTGCTGCGCAGGGTCCTCGAGAGCAACCTCGACGAGATGCTGTCATGGGCGGACGACGACGAATACCTCTCCGAGAGCCAGCGCTCCGCCCGAGGACTCCCGCGTCTGAGCACGGCGCTGGCGGCTCTGCATCGGCCGTCCCAGTTGTCCGAGGCCGAGAGCGGGCGGCGCCGACTCGCCTTCGACGAACTCTTCTTCTTGCAGCTGGTGCAGGCCCAGGCGCGTCGGCTCGCCACACAGGTCGAGCCGGGAATCGAGCACGCGCGCACGAACGCCCTCATCAAACCGCTGCACGAGGCCCTGGAGTTCACGCTGACCGCGGCGCAGACGAAGGCGCTGAAAGAGATCTTCGAGGACATGACGTCTGAACGGCGCATGAATCGGCTGCTACAGGGCGACGTCGGCTCGGGCAAGACTGTCGTGGCGGTTTTCGCGATGCTGCTCGCCGCAGAGGGTGGATATCAAGCCGCGCTCATGGCGCCGACGGAGATCCTCGCCGAGCAGCACGCGCGCAGATTATCGGAATGGCTCCACCCCTTGGGTGTGGGCGTGGTTCTGCTCACCGGGAGCCTGTCTGCCCCCAGCCGTCGCGCGGCTCTGGCGTCGATCGAGTCTGGGGAAGCCCTGCTCGTGGTGGGTACGCACGCGCTCATTCAGGACGCCGTGAGCTTCGACCGATTGGGCCTCGTCGTGATCGACGAGCAGCATCGCTTCGGCGTACGGCAACGAATGGCGTTGGTCGAGCGTGAAGGCGTCCGCCCGGATGTCGTCGTCATGTCGGCCACGCCCATCCCGCGGTCGCTCGCGATGACCCTGTATGGAGATCTCGATCTCAGCGTGCTCGATGAATTGCCGCCGCACCGCAAGCCGGTCTCGACCACGCTGAGGGCGCCCTCCGGCCGCGATGAGGTGTATGCCTTCGTCGACGCCCAGATCGGGGAGGGAGGCCAGGCGTACATCGTTTATCCGCTGGTGAGCGAGTCCGAGAAGGTCGACCTGCTTGCGGCGAGCGAAGAGTTCGAGCGCCTGCGGGACGACGTTTTCGCTCACCGGCGGCTGGGACTCCTGCACGGGCAGTTGCCGCCGGCGGAGAAGGACCGAGTCATGCGAGCGTTCTTGGCCGGCGACCTCGACCTCGTGGTCGCCACCACAGTGATCGAGGTCGGCATCGACGTGGAAAACGCGAGCGTAATGGTGATCGAACACGCGGAGCGCTTCGGACTCTCGCAGTTGCACCAACTGCGGGGGCGCGTGGGGCGTGGAGCGGCCGAGAGCCACTGCATGCTGATCGCCGAAGCGGGTGAGGACGCCTGGGACAGGCTCAAGGTCATGCGCGACACCACCGACGGGTTCGAGGTCGCTCGAGCCGACCTGCGTATCCGCGGCCAGGGTGATCTGTTCGGCAGCCAACAGCATGGACGGGACCCTTTGTTACGATTCGCCGACCTCCTGACGGATGAGGACCTGTTGGTCGAGGCCCAGTGGGCGGCGCGCGCGCTCGTCGCGGCCGACCCCGAATTCCAGAAGCCCGAGAATGAGCGCATTCGAGGACTCGTGGAGGCGCGCTATCACGATCGTCTGGAGATGTTCGGGATCGGGTGAGTCCCCTAGATCTTCCCTATTTCTGCCCTCGTCTCCACTGTTCTTTTTCGCAGGACGACAGCAACCCAGGTAGCGTGGGTGCACGCGCCCGAATCGACGACTCGAGCGGAATCCATGGTCGACATCAAGCGGTTGGGTGAGCACGTCGGTGAGACCGTCACCGTGCGCGGTTGGGTGGAGGCGACCCGGGGTCACGGAAAAGTCGCGTTTCTCGTGGTGCGGGACGGCACGGGCACGCTGCAGAGCGTCCTCGTGAAGAGTCAGATCGAGGAGGCGACTTGGGAGCTGCACGGGTCGTTGACTCAGGAGGCGCTCGTCACGGTCACAGGCGAAGTCAAGGAGGATGCGCGGGCGCCGGGCGGTTACGAACTCGGCGTCAGCGAGTTGTCGTTGCTTGCGGGGGCCGAGGAGTACCCGATTCAGGCCAAAGAGCACGGGGTCGACTTCCTGCTCGACCATCGACACCTCTGGCTGCGCTCGTCCCTACAGCGTGCCGGCCTCAAAGTTCGGGCGGAGGTCTCCCAAGCAGTCCATGATTTCTTCTATGCGCGCGACTTCACTCGAATCGATACCCCCATTCTGACGGGCTCGATAGGGGAACACGCGGGCACGCTCTTCGAGACGCCGTATTTTGGCGATACCGCCTACCTCGCGCAGACCGGCCAACTCTACGTCGAGGCTGCCTGCCCCGCGTTTCAGAAGGTGTACTGCTTCGGCCCCACGTTTCGGGCGGAGAAGTCGAAGACGCGCCGGCACCTCACCGAATTCTGGATGATCGAGCCCGAGGTGGCGTTCGCGGACTCGGACGACAACATGCGCCTGCAGGAGGACTTCGTTTCCTACTTGGTGCAAAGAGCGCTCGAGAACTGCGCCGACGAACTCGAGGTCCTGGAGCGCGATACCAGCAAGCTGGAACACATCAAGGCTCCATTCCCACGCATCAGCTATACCGAGGCTGTGGAAGTCCTTCAGCAGAAGGGATCCAAGGTCGAATGGGGGCAGGATCTGGGGGCGCCCGACGAAGCGGCACTCATGGAGGACTCCGACCGCCCGCTCTTCGTGTACAACTACCCGAAGAGGGTCAAAGCCTTCTACATGAAGGAGAACCCGGACGATACGCGAACCGTGCTCTGCAACGACCTGCTGGCGCCCGAAGGCCACGGTGAGATCATCGGTGGGAGTCAACGCGAGGACGACCTCGGTCGGCTCGAGGCCCGTCTCCGGGAGGAGGGCCTCCCCGAAGAGGCATACGTCTGGTATCTCGACCTCCGGCGCTTTGGCACGTTCCCGCACTCGGGATTCGGACTCGGCCTCGAGCGCACGGTGGGGTGGATCACGGGCCGCCCGCACATTCGCGAGCTGATCCCGTTCCCCCGGCTCATCAACCGGCTCTACCCCTAGCCTCCATGCCCACCGCGGTGTTGGACATGATGGACCGGCGTCCCATCTGGGCGATGCCGGAGTGGGTACCCGCCGAGATTCGGGCTGCGCTCCCGAGCGACTGGGATCTGGTCGTCATCGACGAGGCGACCGACGGATCAGGAGACGGCGCCGCGCGGGTGTCGGCCTCGGTGCTCGAGGCCGTGGCCGCAGCCGAGATCTACTTCGGCTACGGAATCCCCGGGCAGCTTCTCGAGGCGGGTGGCGCCCTCCGGTGGGTGCATTCGGGTGCTGCGGGCGTGGGCAGCTCGCTGACCCCTCAGATGCTGGCGAGCGAGGTTGTCTTCACCAACTCCGCGGGCATTCACGCCGAGCCGATGGCCGAGACGGTGATCGGGATGATCCTCTTTTTCGGTCGTGGGCTCGATCTGGCGGTCTCCAACCAACGTGCAAGTGCCTGGGACACAAACCCGTACTACCGCGCCGGCGCGCCGCTGAGTGAACTGTCCATGTCGACCGTGGGCGTCATCGGCTTCGGAGGCATCGGCAGAGAAGTCGCGCGTCGCGCCGCGGGTCTCGGGGCGCGCGTGATCGGTCTCAAACGGGGTCCTGTCAGACCGGAGGATGCGGCGCTGCCGGCCCTGGGTGGTGGAGGCTCACTGGCTTCCCGAATCGACGTCGTCTCCGGGCCCGAGGGCTTGGATCGGCTCCTGGCGGATAGCGACGTGTTGGTTTTGGCCGCCCCGGAGACCGAGCGGACTCGAGGGATGATCGATGCGCCCGCCCTTCAGCGCATGAAGCAGGGGGCGCTGTTGGTCAACGTTGCCCGCGGCAAGCTCGTCGACGAGGATGCTCTCGTCGCGGCCCTGACGGAGGGGCGACTGAGGGGCGCCGGCCTGGACGTTTTCGCGAAGGAACCGCTCGCCTCCGACCACGCGCTTTGGGCGTTGCCCAACGTACTCGTGACTCCGCACGTATCGGCGGTGACCCGCGGGTTCTGGAGACGGGAGACGCGCCTCATCCTGCACGATCTCGACTGCTTCCTGCGGGGCGCGGAGCCGCCCGAGTGGAGGAACCGCGTCGACAAGAGTGCCGGATACTAGACTTAGCCTTTCAGCGCCGGCGACCCGCTCAGCCCTCTGTTTCTTCCTGCTTCACCTCGTCCCAAAGCCCATCCAGAACCTCCAGGCCCGCACTCCTCGTGGAGATGCCGCGCTCTCGGGCGAGTTGCTCGAGCCGCAAGAAGCGACTTTGGAACTTACTGTTGGCTCGGCTCAGCGCCGTCGTAGGGTGCGGTCCTGCGAGCCGCGCGAGGTTCGCAGCCGCAAAGAGCAGGTCGCCGACCTCTTCTTCGACAGCCGCCGGATCGCCAGCTTCGACCGCACCGCGCACTTCGGCTAGTTCTTCCGCGACCTTGTCCCACGCCCCCTCGTAGCTCTCCCAGTCGAACCCCACGGACGCGACCCGCTCCTGAATCCGGTACGACTTGGTCAGCGGATCGAGCCCCTTCGCCAGTCCGGACAGCACGCCTTCATGCGGCAGGCGCTCCCGAGCCTTGAGGACCTCCCATCCCGGATGCTCTCCGCCCCCGAATAGCTGCGGGTGCCGCCGGATCATCTTCTCTTCCAGTCGCCGATAGACGCTCTCCGCGTCCATGGTGCCGGCGTCCTCCGCAACCACGATCTGGAAGGCGAGGTTGAGAAGCAGGTCGCCGAGCTCGCCCTCCAGGTCGTGAAAAGTCCCGTCCTGAATGGCATCGACGACCTCATGGGTCTCTTCGAGCAGATAGGGAATCAGCGATTCGGCGGTCTGCTCCGCATCCCACGGGCAATTCTCTCGGAGAAAACGGACGAGTCGCACGGCTCGGTCGAGTGTGCCGGGGCCGGGAAAGTGGTGTTGTTCGTCTTTGTCGTCGGTCATGGCTCCAGGGCTCGTAAGTGAGGGTAGTTCTTGGCATCTTTCGCGGCCCATGTCAACGAATCCCACCTCCCGAGCCTGGGCCGAAATCGATGCTTCGGCTCTCCTTGGTAATGCCAGGACGGTCCGATCGTCGGTCGGTCCTGATGCGCGCCTGCTCCCGATGGTGAAGGCCGATGCCTACGGCCTCGGTGTGGCGGAGGCGGTGCGAGCGCTGGAGCCGGTGGATCCGTGGGGCTTCGGTGTAGCGACCGTCGACGAGGGCGTTGAGCTGCGCTCGCTCGGAGTCGAGCGGCCCGTGGTTGTCGTCAGCCCCGTCCCGGAAGCCTCCTTGGGTAGTGCGATCGCCTCGGACCTGCAGCTCGGGATCTCTAGTGTCGATGCCTTCCGAATGACCGAGGACGCGGCGCGGGACCTCGAGCGCCCAGCTCGGGTGCACCTGGAGATCGACACCGGCATCGGTCGGTCAGGCTTCGATTGGCGCGCCGTCGATCGCTGGCGATCAGAGATCTCACACTCGGCCTCGCAGCGCATTGAATGGGTCGGGTGTTATACGCATCTGCGCTCCGCGGACGAAGGGCCCGAGTCTATACACGAGCAGTGGCAGCGGCTCCGTTTCGCCCTCGATCGCCTCGACGCACCGGATGGCATGCTGATCCACATGCTCAACAGCGCAGGCGCGATGCGGTTGCCTGCGTACGCCGCGGCGCTGGTACGTCCGGGGATCTTCCTCTTCGGTGGGGAAGCCGGGAAGGGCCTTCCCGCGCCCGAACCCGTGGTCGCACTGCGCGCCCGCGTCGTCCATCTGCGCGATGCCGAGCAGGGGGATGCGGTCGGCTACGGCGCGACATACCGGGCCGAGGGGCCCGAGCGGTGGGCGACGCTCTCGATTGGATATGGAGACGGACTCCCCCGGTCGCTCGGCAATCGGGGACATGCGCTGCTGGCGGGCGTGAGGGTACCGATCGTCGGGCGGATCTCCATGGACGTCACGGTGGTAGACATCTCGGCCGTTCCGCGCGTGGCGCTCGCCGACATCGCCACGCTGATCGGCCGCGACGGAGTTGGCCGTATCACGGTCGACGAGGTGGCGGAATTGGCTGGCACGATCAGTTACGAGGTGCTGACAGGGCTCACCCGGCGAATTCCCCGGATTTGGAAGGGTCTGGATGGATCTTGAGAAGCTGATCGACGAGGCTCGGGCCGTCTCGCAGAAGGCCTACGCCCCCTATTCGGGGTTCCAAGTGGGTGCGGCGCTGCTCGGCGAGGACGGTAGCGTGCATGTGGGATGCAACGTCGAGAACGCGTCATACAGTCTGACAGTGTGTGCGGAACGGTCCGCGGTGGCGAGCGCGGTGTCCGTGGGAGTGAAGCGCTTTCGGGCGGTGGCGATCGTGACGAACGGGGACTCACCGGTCGGACCCTGCGGCGCGTGCCGGCAGGTGCTTTCGGAGTTCGCTCAGGAGTTGATCGTGATATCGGAGGCGGGTGGCCTTCGTAAACAGTGGAGATTGGGCGAGCTTCTGCCCGAGCCCTTCGAGGGTCTGCCGGAATCGCCGGGCCCAAGACAGGGTTAGAACCAGAGTACAACACAGGATTGAACCAGACAAAGTGCGTAGGAACCTGATTGGATCGCTGCTCGGCTTGGCCGTGCTCGGCGTCCTCGCCTGCGAGGAACAGACCCCCACATCGCTCGACGATGACCTGCTACCGCCGGAGCCGATCACGTTGGAGCTGCACATCCCGTGGGAGGACTTCGCTTCCAACCTCGAAGTGATTGGCGGCTACGGATCGCCGTCGGAGTTGGGCAGTGGTGTGCTCGCCAACTCTTTCGCCGGCACGCTCGACGCCCGGACGGTCCTGCGCTTCGGCGCGTATCCGACGTCGGTGTCTGTCCGCGATACTCTGGGAACGACCCGCCCCGACTCGTCCCTCACTTTCATTGGTGGGCGCGTGGTCGCATACTTGGACACCCTCGCCAGCACGAACGAGGGCCCGGTGCTTCTGAGCTTGGGCGCCCTCCAGCAGGAGTGGGACGCGAGTACCGTCACATGGACCACCGCCGTCGACACCATCAACGACCTGCGGACCTGGGCCGAGGAAGGTGCGGGTCCCGTGGCGCCCCTTGGCACGGTCGAATGGGATCCCGCGATGGGTGACTCCGTTTGGTTCGAGCTCGATTCGGTCGAGATCGCCGCCTGGGCGGACACTTCAGACGCCAGCCGTGGCGCGCGCATCGACCTGCTCACCGAAGGGGCACGTATACAAATCGCGACAGCCGTGCTGCGGCTGAATACGCGCCCGAGTCTCAACCCGGATTCCACGTTCTTTCTGGTCGCCCCGCGGGAGGAGATCAGCTTCGTCTACAACCCCTTCCCGGAGCCTCCTCCGGAAGGCATTCGAGTCGGCGGAGCACCCGCCTGGCGCACGGTTCTGGACGTGCGAATGCCGAGCCAACTCACGGGGCCTCCGGAGTTGTGCGCTGTGGTTTCGTGCCCTGTGGCGCTGCACGCCACGGAGCTGAACTATGCCGCAATCGTGTTCAAGAGCCGACGCACCGAAGAGGCGTTCCAACCGACGGATACCGTGGCGATCGACGTAAGGCCTGTACTCAGTCGGGGGGCGCTGCCCAAGGCACCACTCGGGAGATCCTTGGTGGGTATCGCGGGTCGCCTCATCGATCCCGAGCTGTTCGGTGACGAGGATGGGCAGGACGTCGAGGTTCCCATCACGGTCTTTGCGCAAGCTCTTCTCCTGGGGACGGACGACGCAGGGTTCGAGCCGCCCCAGACGCTCGCGCTGCTCTCCGTGTTCGAGCCCGTTTCGATCGCGTTTGCGTCGTTTCATGGGCCCGGAGACGAGAATGCCCCGTTCCTCAAGCTGGTCGTCACCATCGGCCGATCAGTGGAGCTACCATGAGATACGTGAGTTCGGGCGTCCGCTTGTTGGTCCTGACTGCATTGGTATGCCTGACCTCGACGCCGCTGCGTGCGCAGTCCTTGTTCAACGCAGCGGGTCTCGGCTTCCCGTCCGAATCGATCGACGGACGCGGGCGAGCCCTGGGCAACCTCGGCATTGGTCTCTTGGGGCACTCGATACTACCCAGCGACCCGGGCGCGGCGGGTCTTCTCGTCATCCCGACCGCGTTGCTGGTGGCGCAGCCGTCGTGGGTCGACTATCAGCGCGGGGCGGACGAGACCGGCAGCTTCCAGGGTAACCGGTTCCCTCTGGTGGCCATCGGCTATCCGCTAGAGGGGGGCATGTTTACCGCGAGCTTCGGCTCCTTCCTCGACCAACGCTTCGACGGCCAGAGAGATGTGACGGTCGATCTGCTCGACGGCCCCAGTGACGCGACGGACTTCTTCAGGCAGGACGGCGCCGTTTCACGTGTGGGCTTCGGCTACTCGAGGCGGATCACGGAGGCGTTCGGGCTAGGAGTCACGGTGGGTCGCTATGCGGGTTCCGTCACCCGGCAGCTGATTCGAGATTTCGGCGTCGCCGCGCTGACCGAGGATCTAACCTTGTTCGAGGCGGGGGGGCGGTGGACGTACACCGGCACCTCGTTGACCGGGGGCTTCGCGGCCGACCTGGGCACCTTTGCGCGACTCGCGGGCAGCATGACCTGGTCCGGTGCCCTCGACGCCACGGGCTCGGAAGAGACTCTGGGGAGTGACCGCAGCTTCGACCTCCCGTTGCAATACCGCCTCGGCACGACCGTCGTGCTGGCGCCCGGACTCTTGGTGACCGCGAGCGTGCTCCGTGCAGATTGGGCGGACATCGCAGACGACTTCACGACGCCCGCCACCGTGGGCAGCACCAACGGGTTCGGGGTCGGTATCGAGTTGTCCCGAGCACGGATGCTCGGCCTCGCCGCCCCCCTTCGCTTCGGGTATCGGAGCACTGGCCTGCCGTTCTCGTTCGGTAGCTCGGTCGCCACCGAGACAGCTTTGGCGGGTGGCTTCGGATTCGTCTTGAACGAAACGAACGGTTTCGTTCTCGCCGGCGCGGACTTCTCCATCGAAAGGGGTGAGCGCTCCGACGGGGTGCTCACGGAGAAGTTTTGGCGCGCTACCCTGTCGTTACGGGTGTCGGGCTACTAGCCCCTCGATCCGCGGGGGCCCGAATGCGCGTCTACTACCACACGTTCGGGTGCAAAGCGAACCAGTACGACACCGAGCGCATGAGGCAGGAGATCGAGGCGCGCGGAGGTGAGACGTCGGACCGACGCCTCGACGCCGCGACCTACGTGGTCAACACTTGCACGGTCACCAACCAGGCCGACGCGAGTGCTCGACGGTTCATCCGTAGGCTCGTGCGGGAACGGCCAGGTGCTCGAGTCGTTGTCGCCGGGTGTTCGGCGGCTCTCAAGGCTGCTGAATACAGGGCGATGCCCGGCGTCACCGCCGTCGTCGAGGGCCATGATCCGGTCGCTGTAGCAGGTGCGCTCGAGCCGCAGACGCCGGTGCAGATCGAGCTGCGGTCCACGCTCGATCGCATCGACACCGAGCCGATCGGTGGTGAACTCCTGCGCACGCGTCGAGGTGCCTCACGCGGGTGGCTCAAGGTCCAGGACGGTTGCGATCGCCGGTGCTCCTTCTGCGCCACGCGTTTGGCCAGGGGCCAATCCCGGTCGCGGTCGCCGGACGAGGTCGTGGCGGAAGCACAGCTCCTGTCACAGGCGCACGCCGAATTGGTCATCACCGGTATTCACATCGGGCACTACGGGCGGGACCTGGACCCCGAGTGGACGTTGTCTCGGCTGGTCGCGCTGCTGCTCGACAGGGTCCCTGGAGCGCGCTTCCGGCTCGGCAGCATCGAAGCCACCGAGGTTGACGACCTGCTCGTGGAGCTTCTCGTCACGTCGGGCGGGCGGGTCGCCCCGCACTTGCACATGCCGCTCCAGAGCGGATCGGACCACGTGCTCAAGCTCATGCGCCGCTGGCACACGCGGGAGCAGTATCGCGAACGGGCCTTGGAGATCGCAGAACGGGTATGGCCGCTCGGACTCGGAGCCGACGTGATCACCGGCTTCCCGGGTGAAACGCAACTCGATCACGACACCACCCGTGCGCTCATCGAGGAGGTGCCCTTCACCTACCTCCACGTCTTCCCCTTTTCGCCGCGGGATGGGACGGTGGCCGTCGATCTCCCGGACAAGGTCCCGCAGCGGGTCTCCGGAGAGCGGAGCCGCGAGCTTCGGGAGATCGCGCATGACAAGGGCGAGGCGTATCGGGACGCGCGGGTCGGGGGGCGTGCCGACGTGGTCGTCGAGGGGAACGGTGGCACGGCTCTGACCGGAGACTATCTGCGCGTCGCCGTGGGTGGTGGCGACACTGTAGGCCCGTCGGGGGCCGGAGCGGCCACCGGGGCGCCGATCGGACCCCCAGCGCGGATTTCGGCCGGTACTCTGCGGAGCAATGGGGACCATCTGTATATTGAATGGTCCCAACCATCATCCGTGATTACAGCATGACCCAGCCTCGCCCCACCCGCCGCGCGTACGTCGAGACGTACGGGTGTCAGATGAACATCAGTGATGGCGAACTGATGGAGGGCATCCTCGAGAGCGACGGATACGTGATCGTCGGCACGCCCGAGGAGGCCGACCTGGTGCTGATCAATACATGCGCGATTCGTGAGCACGCTGAGAAACGGGTGCTCGGGCGTGTGTCGCAGCTCAACGGCCTCAAGCGCGAGCGACCCGATTTGGTCATAGGTGTGACCGGGTGCATGGCGCAACGCATGGGCGAGACCCTGCTGGAGCGGGCGCCGTACGTCGATGTCGTGATGGGACCCGACGGCTATCGCAGTCTGCCTCAGACGCTGGCCAGCCTCGACAAAGAGCGGGCAGCTCCCGCACCTGAGCGCCCGAGGCGGCGATCGAGCAGGGGCCCCCAGCTCGCCGTGCTCGATCTCAGCCTCGGGGAGAACTACGAGGGGCTGGAGCAGCGCCGCGGCGAGGGGCCTACCGCTTGGCTCCCGATCCAGCGCGGCTGCGACCATCGGTGCACATTTTGCATCGTGCCGTATGTGCGCGGGCCCGAAAAGAACCGGGCGGCCCCGGAGATCTTCCACGAGATCCGAGGGCTGGTGGACACCGGCGTGAGTGAGGTCACCCTACTCGGCCAAACCGTCAATTCGTATGTGTGGGGTGAGTGGGACTTTCCCCGCCTGCTGCGCGAAGTGGCACGGATCGACGGAATCCGGAGGGTGCGTTTCACCTCACCCCACCCGAACGACGTTACTCCGGAGTTGGTCGAGGTGATGGCGGTCGAGGCGGCCGTGTGCGAGCAGCTGCACCTCCCGGCTCAATCCGGCAACAACCGGACCTTGAAACGGATGCTGCGGCGTTACACCGTTGAGAAACTGCTCGACAAGGTAGAGTTGGTCCGCGCTGCGATCCCGGACGTGGCGCTCTCCACCGACATCATCGTCGCGTTCCCAGGCGAGACCGATGAGGAGTATCAAGACACGCTCGACTTGATGCGCGAGGTGCGCTTCGACGAGGCCTTCACGTACAAGTACTCTCTGCGGGACGGTACGCCGGCTACAAGGCTGCCGGACGAAGACTTCATCGACCCGGAGGTTGCACAGGGGCGTCTGGCCACGCTCATCGATGTGAGCCGCGCCATCCAGTCTGAGATCAATGCTGGTGAGGTCGGTCGCGTCGAACCCGTCTTGATCGAGCGGTCGGGCCGCAACGAGGGCCAGATCCTGGGCCGGACCCGCCGCAACAAAGTCGTTGTCTTCGATGGTGAACCGTCGCGTAGCGGCGAGTACACGAGGGTGGAGCTGCAGACCACGACCGGCGCGACGTTCGTCGGCAGGGAGGTTGAAGAGCCGGCGCTGGCAGGACGGACGTGAACCGATTGTGGGGCACGCTGGGCATCCTCTCCGTGCTCGCACTCTCTATGGGGTTCGCGTCGTTGAACGGAGCACAGCGAGTCACGTTGCGCCTGGGCCTCAAGACGCTGTACGGAGTCCCACTCACGGTAGTCGCGTTCGGCGGACTGATCACCGGCATGGTGATCATGCTCGTCGCGGGGGTTCAGTCCGACCTGAAGGTCCGGCGCATCTTGCGGGCGCGGCTCAGGGAGGAGCACCACGAGGAGCAGAGCCAGTTGGTGGACCGTGATCAGCGGGAATTGTTCGAGGGAGGCAAGGAAGACAACTGAGGCTCGACTGCGGCTGGAGGCGACGACCGTAGGTTGAGGTCGCTGCCGCCGGTCACCAACGCAGCGTTGGCCTTCGCGGCCGGCGTCGCCTTGAGTCGGTTCGGCGCACTCGTGACCGTCGCGCCGCTGCTGGTCGCTCTTCTTCTTCTCGCGCCCATCGGCGCATTGCGGAGTCTTCGCGGCCCATGGATGCCCTGGATGCTCGCGGCCGCTGGACTGATCGGCGGGCTTTCTTCGCCGCCGGCGGACGACTGCTCGCTGCGGGGTAAGACGCTCACCGGACACTTTCTCGCTACACCCCGAGGTGGGGTCGCGCCGTTTCGGGTGGAGCACTCCGGCTGTGACATTCGCGTGGTGACGCGCAGCACCGACGCCCTCGCGGGTCAGCGAGCCCGCGTCGAGGGGGCTTGGCGCCCGGCGCGGGGCGACGGGCAGCCCTGGTTTCTCGCGACTTCGGCTCAACTCCTTCCCGGACGAGGCCGCGAGTGGCGCTGGTTTCCCGTGCGCTGGAGGGCTGCGCTCGTCGAACGCCTACACCGGCGATACGGCGACCGCGGCGCCCTGGTCTCGGCGCTGATCCTGGCCCGGAAGGAAGGCCTGGCACCCGAGCTCCGCGAGGCGTTCGCACGAACGGGTATCGCGCATCTGCTTGCGATCTCGGGCTTCCACGTTGGCGTCGTGAGCGGTCTCATCCTGGCACTTGTACGGTCCCTCCGCATCACCCGGCGCCGCGCCTCGCTCGTCGCGTCGATCGCGACGTGGCTCTATGTCGCGCTGATCGGGTTCCCGGACGCGGCCTGCCGCGCCGCCTTGATCATCGCCTTGCTTTCATTGTCCCGAGCTCGTGCCCGTCCGCCCGCGCGCTGGGGGGCGCTCGGCGCCGCTCTGCTCGTTCTGCTGGTCCTGGATCCTCGTCGTCTCTGGAGTCCGGGCTTCCAGCTCTCTTTCTGCGGCGCCGCGGGCCTGGTCGCCTGGGGGAGTCCGATTCGGCAGGCGCTCAGACGGATCGCCGGCCCTACGGTCCCGGAGGGGCTCGCGACGGGGCTCGCCGCCGGAGCGGCCGCCACCTTGGCGACGATCCCTGTCGTCGCGTGGCATTTCGAGCGGGTCTCTCTGGTCGGGATCCCGGCCACGCTCGCGGCGACACCGCTCGTTGCGCTCGCTGTGCCCGGCGCGCTCGTTTCGCTGGTGCTCGAATTCCCCCTGCCGGTGCTTGCCGGCTTCCTGGCCGGCGGCGTCGATGCATTGCTCGCCTGTCTCGAAATCGGCACCGAGTGGTTGGCCCAACGCTCATGGGTCAGCGCGTGGACTACGCAGACGGCGGTGAGAGTAGCCGCCGTGGGGCTCTCCCTGGGTGCACTTGCGACCCGGGCGCCACGCGTGCGAGGGCGGGTGCGCCGAACGTCAGGCCTTATCTGGGTGGTCACGGCCCTCGTGGCCTGGCCGACCCTTCTCTCCATGACGGGGCGCGGGACTCTGGAGATGATCATTCTCGATGTGGGGCAGGGGGACGCGATCGCCATTCGGACCCCGCACGCTCGTTGGGTCCTCGTCGACGCCGGGCCAGCCGGCGGTTCCGACCCGGGCGCTCATCCCGTAGTGCGCGCGTTGCGCAGCCGCGGGGCGCGCCGTCTGGAAGCCCTCGTTCTAACACACCCTGATCTCGATCACATAGGGGGCGCCCGGGACGTGCTTTCTTCGATAGCCGTCGGCGCTGTGATCGATCCGGGGCGGCCCAGCCCCAAGCGGTCGTACGTCGAATTGCTGGAGCTCGCCCGAGCGCGGGGGGTGCCCTGGCGGGGATGGCAGGCCGGAAGCAGCTGGCAGGTGGACGGGGTCTCCTTCGAGGTTCTAGCGCCGACGGTTCGCCTCTCCGACGGTGATACCGAGTCTAACGCCTCCTCTTTGGTGATCCATGTGCGCTACGGTGCCTTCGACGCCTTGCTCACGGGCGATGCGCCGGCCGATGTCGAGGTGGAAGTATCCGGCTCGATGAGCGGCGGCTTCGAGTTGCTCAAGGTCGGCCACCACGGCAGCGACACCTCGACCGATTCGCTCATGCTCGCGCGGCTGGCGCCACAGCTGTCCGTTGTCTCGGTCGGGCGGCGGAATCGTTACGGACACCCGTCCGCCCGCGTTCTGGGTCGCCTCCGCGCTGCCGGGACCAGCATCCTGCGCACCGATCTCGACGGTACGGTGACGGTCGTGGCCCGAGCGGACGGCACGTTCCGGGTGGGCGTCGAGCGTTGACCCGTCTTCTCCCCGTTCCTATCGTCGGGGCGAACGCTCCTCCCCTGTTTCTCGCCGCCCATCCATCCGCCTCGAGAGCACACATGCTGGAAAGCCATGTCGTAACGATCTCCCGCTTCGCAGTCGACCAGGAACGTCACGTCCAGGAAGCGACGGGCGCGTTCACCAGCTTGCTTCACGACATCGCGCTCGCCGCCAAGGTGATCGGGCGTGAAGTGAACAAGGCGGGACTGGTCGATATCCTCGGCGCCGCGGGCAGGGAGAACGTGCACGGGGAGGACGTGCAGAAACTGGATGCGTTCGCGAACCAGGTCATGTATCGGGCTCTCGATCACACGGGATTGGTCGCGTGCATGGCTTCCGAAGAAAACGACGACTTCATCCCCATCCCCGACAAGTTTCCCGCGGGTGACTACGTCGTGATCTTCGACCCGCTGGACGGGTCGTCCAATATCGACGTGAACGTGTCGATCGGAACCATCTTCAGCATCCACCGGAAGGTCACGAGCGGCGAGCGCGGCACGCTGGACGATTGCCTTCAGCCAGGCTCTCGGCAGGTGGCCGCCGGATACGTGCTTTACGGGTCTTCGACGATGTTGGTGTACACCACGGGCGCCGGTGTCCACGGCTTCACCTTGGACCCATCCATCGGCGAGTTCGTGCTCAGTCACCCGCATATGCGTTTTCCCGACCCCCCGCGGAAGGTCTACTCGGTCAACGAGGCATACTTCGACCGCTGGTCCCGAGGGCAACAGCGCCTCATTAGCCACTTGAAGAACCAGGGCGGGTTCGGCCTCCGTTATATCGGGTCGTTCGTTGCAGACTTCCATCGCACGCTGCTTCAGGGTGGACTCTTCATGTATCCGCGAGAGCGCGAGAATTCGGCCGGAAAGCTACGGCTATTGTACGAGGCGTCGCCGATCGCGATGATTGCGGAGCAGGCTGGAGGCCGCGCGAGCACGGGGTGCGAGGACTTGCTAGACGTCGTGCCGACGTCTCTCCACCAGCGGGCGCCCGTATACATAGGCTCATCGGCCTTCGTCGACCTGGCAGAGCAGTTCTTGCGGGAAGACTCAGAAATCTGAGGGTTCCCCACTTTTTGGGCTCCTCCAGAATACTGAGGACTCCTCAAGTCGTTGCAAAACAATGCCTTAGGTGTTTAGTCCAGGTGGCACACCCCTTGCTTCAGTGGTCCCCGGTCCTATGTGCCCGATTGGGCACGCCATCCATTCCTTAGCGGAATCAGGTGCAAATGAAGCGATTCAAGTACTTCGCCCTCGCAGCGCTGGTAGCAGTGGCTGCTTGTGACGAGGGAGAGGATCCGATCATCGTTCCAACGCCGGTAACGGGTACGATCTCCGGTACGGTCTCGATCGAGTCCGCAGGCATCAGTGGCGTCAACGTGACGTTGTCGGGCGGTATGACCGCATCGACCGACGGCTCCGGCGCCTTCACGTTCACTGGCGTTGCGGCCGGTTCCTACACGGTCACCATCAGCGGCTTCGCTTCTGACGCGACCTTCACCGCCACGGTCCAGAGCGTGACGATCTCGTCGCAGGGTCAAGTGGCGACCACGAACTTCGATGGTGCCTACGTTCGTACGTCGGCCATCCTCGGTGCGGTGGCTGCGGGCGGCGCTGGCCTGAGCGGCGTGTCCGTCGCGATCAGCGGCATGTCTTCCGCGGGCACGACCACAGACGGGAACGGTCAGTATTCGTTCAGCGGTCTGCGTGCCGGTAGCTACACGGTCGAGATGATGAACCCGAGCGCGAGCACGTATGCCTTCGCGTCGACGTCCGCTAGCGTGACGATCGGCACCGGGGCTTCCGAGATCGTGAGCTTCGCGGGTACGCTCGTAGAGACCGCCTCGGTCGAGGGTTGGCTCTTCATCGACGAGTTCTCGAAGGACAACGCGCGCCAAGCGGACCTCGAAGACAACCTCACGATCGCCGGCATGTCTGTCACGCTCGAGGGAATCCTCGTGGATGACAACATGACGACGGTTACGGACGCGAACGGTAAGTATTCGTTCTCGGATCTCGCCGCGGGCACCTACCGCATCACGCTCGATGCGACCGGCATTCCGGGAATGGTTACGTTCGGCGGCACGAACCCGCAGCTCGTTACCGTTACGACCGGTGCCACCGGCACGGTCAACTTCCCGTTCGACATCACGACTCAGACGATTTGGGTCAGTGGTTTCCTCGGGATCGACGGCACCAACCCCGGCATCACCGCCATCAGTGGCTGGACGATCAACTTGTACGACACGCAGGCCAACGCGGCCGCGGGTGGCGCGACGGGTAGACTCGGTGCGGTGGCGACGGGCACGGACGGCAACTCCGCGTTCCGCTTCCTTCGTTCCGCGGATAAAAGCCCGAACGGCGGGAACGACCAGATCGTATTCGGTCAGGTAGCGGGCGCTCCGAACGCCACACACACGGCCAACGGTGAGACGATCATCGAGATCCAGTACGCATCGACGGACTCCTCGAGCATGGCTCTGGATACGTTCGACGCGCTGTACAACGCGCTCGTCCTCACGACGAGCATCGCCGAAAGCGATGGTGACGTCGCGGCTGGTTGGGAGACGGAGTCGGACGTTGCGGAAGACGCCGACCTCGCCGTTCGCAGCTGGACCAGGGCGACGGACGCCGCTGGTGGCCAGGTCTGGGACTTCACGACGGCGGACATGGCGGCCCTCGGTGGTGACGGGGCGCTTCCGGACACGATCTATTTCAGCCTGGCCGGTACGCAGGCCTCGGCCGGCGGTCACGGCTTCGCCGGTACGCCGACGGCTGTGGGCGGCGCAGTGGAGGCGGACGCAGGTGGTGACAAGTTCCTTCGCTACATCTGGGACGGGACCACGGGTCCTGGCGACACCGTCGACGTTGGTAGTTGGTCGGTTGCATATACCGACGCCGACGTGACCGTCCGAGTGCATCACGAACTCGACGACTCTTCGAGCAGCCCGACGTGGAACACGGCGGACGGCTTCGCAAACATCGTCTTTGCTGACGTGGAGCTGTACGAAGTGACGTCCACTGGAAGCGTTTCCTCGCAGGGTCCGACCGCCGCTACGGTCGGCACTGGCCTCGTGACGTTCCCCAACGTGGATACGAGCAAGGACTGGGTCGTCCGCTCGCGGACGACGAACGCGAAAGTGTTCGTGCTCAACGACACGACCATTAGCATTCCGCTCGACGGAACGGATCAGTCTTATACCGACAAGACGCTGGCCGGTGGTGCGGGTTCGTCGACGTTCGCGATCAAGACCAACAACAACTCGATCAGCGGAACGGTCCTCGCTGACGACGGCACGGCCGCGGGCAGCATCATCGTGACGCTCACGCCGGACGGCAACATCCAGGGCACGGCGTCCTACAAGGACACGACGTCGGCGGCGGGCGCGTATGCGTTCGCGTCGGTTATCGAAGGCCCGTACACGGTTTCGGTTGAGAACATCGCCGGGACATGGGAGTTCAACGACGTGCTCACGACGGCCACAGGGTCGGGCTCCGCGAACAACGCGGATGCCGTGACGGGTGACCGCGACATCGCTGGTGATGCGGTTGCGTCGGTTGCCAACTTCCAGCCGGACCGGATGGACACGTCCATCAGCGGCGTT
>JAYZBT010000257.1:0-6638 GCA_036338615.1 Gemmatimonadota bacterium | reverse complement strand
CGAATGGGAACGGAAAGTTTGCGGATGTCTGCCGCGGGCTGTTGAACGAGTTCGCGGCGCGCAAGCCGAAGCGGGCCGGCTCTCTTCTCATCACGGTGTACGGAGACGCGATCGCCCCCCACGGCGGTACCGCGTGGCTGGGCAGCCTGATCCGCGCTGCTCAGCCGTTCGGCATCAACCATCGGCTCGTGCGGACATCCGTCTTCCGACTCACGCGCGAAGGCTGGCTGACTTCCGAGAAAGTGGGCCGGCGCAGCTACTACGGCCTCACCGAGCTCGGGCGGCGCGAGGTCGAAGCGGGTAGCCGTCGCATCTATTCGGTGCCCCCCTCGGACTGGTCGGGCATCTGGGGCCTCGTCCTGTTGTCGGGCCTGGAGGCGGCACAGCGAGACGAAGCGCGCAGAAGGCTCCGCTGGCTCGGTTTTGCGTCCTTCATGCCCAACCTGATGGCACACCCATCGCCGGACTCGGCCGAAGTCGAGGCCCGCTTGGAGAGCTTGGTGGACGCGGACCGCCTTCTGATGATGGAGTCGAAGTTCGCCACTCGGAGTGAGGCTCATCTGCGGAGCCTGGTCCACCGCGCGTGGGCTCTCGAGGAACTCGGGGCTCGGTACCGAGCCTTTCTGGATCGCTTCCGGCTGGCATTTCAGGCGGCTCGCAACTCCGGGGCGATCGACCCGGAGATGGCGTTTCAGGTGCGCACGCTCATGATCCACGAGTACCGCAAGATCCTGCTCCGGGACCCGAAGCTCCCCGAGGCGCTCCTGCCCCGCGACTGGGACGGGGTCTCCGCGTATCAATTGTGTCGCAATCTCTACGGTCTCATCACCCCACCGGCTGAGGAGTTCCTGCTCACCGAAATGGAGACCGCCGACGGTCCGTTACGGCCAGCCGACACGCAGTTCTCGCAGCGATTCGGGGGCCTTCCGGTGCTGCCCACACACATCTGAGGGACATCCATGGATTACGAGACCATCGACGTCACCGTCGCCGACGGCTACGCCAGGATCATGCTGAACCGCCCGGACTCCCTGAACAGCTTCAACGGGACGATGCACGTCGAGTTGGCCGCGGCACTTGCTGATATCGAGTCGCGGGACTCGGTGCGCGCGCTACTGCTCACGGGTGCCGGCCGCGCTTTTTGCGCAGGCCAGGACCTGTCGGACGAGAGCGTGAAGTCCGATGCGAGCGCGGCGGACCTGGCACCGACCGTGGAGCTCTACAACTCGCACGTCCGGCGCTTACACGCGCTGCCCATCCCAGTCGTGTGTGCGGTCAACGGCGTCGCCGCCGGGGCCGGCGCGAACCTGGCCCTCGCATGTGACTTCGTACTGGCGGCCCGTCGGGCGAAGTTCATTCAAGCGTTCTGCAAGATCGGGCTGATCCCCGACTCCGGTGGCACGTGGATGCTTCCTCGGCTGGTCGGGCACGCGCGCGCGACGGCCCTGGCGATGCTCGGCACGCCGGTGCGCGCGGAGGAGGCCTGCGCGTGGGGAATGATCTACCAGGTGGTCGAAGACGGTGAACTGGAGGGGACCGCAAGCGGTCTCTGTCACCATCTGGCGCAGCAACCGACCCGGGGGCTCGCGGCCATCAAGCGCATCCTCCAGGCGAGTTGGAACAACGACCTCGACACGCAGTTGGATCTCGAGCGCGACACACAGGACGATCTCGGGCGCAGCGACGATTACCGCGAAGGCGTGAGCGCGTTCTTCGAGAAACGGGCGCCCACGTTCCGGGGACGCTGACGGGCGCCGACGTTTCGGGGACGCTTGCACGTGCGCGACAGTTCCGCTTCCTGCGCGCGCGCGAGCCGATGGCCGACCGCCTCGAAGTGACACCAAGATTCTAGCGGACGCATGATTGTTGTACCATATTGTGCCTCCCAATCTGGAGCTGCCGTATGTACACGCAGGGCCTGGACCAGAAGACCGATTCGGCGACCGGCGCGCAGGAAGCTCCTGAGCACGTCGCCCGCTTTCAGCAACGGATCGACGCCGAGCAGAAGATCGAGCCGAAGGATTGGATGCCGGACGCGTATCGAAGCACCCTGATTCGGCAAATTTCCCAACACGCGCATTCGGAGATCGTCGGCATGCTGCCCGAGGGCAATTGGATCGGCCGGGCTCCGACGTTGCTGCGCAAATGCATCCTCCTGGCCAAGGTCCAGGACGAGGCCGGCCATGGGCTCTATCTGTACAGCGCGGCCGAAACACTCGGGATTTCGCGCGATGAGCTCGTCGGGCAACTGCTCACCGGGCGGGCGAAGTACTCGAGCATCTTCAACTATCCGACCCTGACGTGGGCAGATATCGGGGTGATCGGTTGGCTGGTGGACGGCGCGGCCATCATGAATCAGATCCCGCTGTGCCGGTGCTCGTACGGTCCGTACGCCCGCGCGATGGTTCGAATCTGCAAAGAGGAGAGCTTTCACCAGCGCCAGGGCTTCGAGATCATGCACAGGCTCAGCCTCGGCAGTGACGCACAGAAGCGCATGGCGCAGGACGCTCTCGATCGGTGGTGGTGGCCTTCGCTCATGATGTTCGGCCCCGGTGATCGGGATTCGAAGCACAGCGCGCAGTCGATGGCATGGAAGATCAAGCGCTTCAGCAACGACGAGCTTCGGCAGAAGTTTGTCGATGTGACCGTGCCTCAGGCCGAACACCTCGGGCTGCGCATCCCGGACGACGACCTCGAGTGGGACGAGAGTTCGGGGCACTATCGCTTCGGCGAGATCGACTGGGCCGAGTTCCGCGAGGTGTTGCGGGGCAACGGACCCTGCAACCGGGAGCGCCTCAGGGCACGGCAGGACGCCCACTCCGAGGGGAGCTGGGTTCGCGAGGCGGCGGCGGCGCATGCCGCGAAGAGGGCCGCGAGATCGAGTCGAGTGGCGTAATCCGACGAGAGGGAGAGGACTGATGGACACCCACGGTTGGCCGCTGTTCGAGATCTTCATTCGCGCGAAGTCGGGACTCAGCCATCGGCACGTCGGCAGCTTGCACGCGGCAGACTCCGTGATGGCGCTCGACCACGCGCGCGACTTGTATACACGACGCGGTGAGGGCGTCAGCATCTGGGCCGTCGAGTCCCGTTCTATCCACGCCTCCGATCCCGCCGAGCACGCGCAGCTCTTCGAGCCGGCGGAGGACAAGATCTACCGGCACCCGACGTTCTACGAGGTGCCCGAGGGAGTCGACAACTTGTGAGCCTGAGCCGTGACCCCGGCGGGATGCGCTTCGCCTACCTGCTCCAACTCGGCGACAACGCGCTGATTCTCGGCCAGCGCCTCGGTGAGTGGGTCGGCCACGCCCCGGAACTCGAGGAGGAGTTGGCCCTGGCCAACTTCGCGCTCGACTACATTGGGCAGGCACGGGCGCTCTTCACGCTCGCCGCCGAGACGGAGGGCCGCGGTCGAAGCGAAGACGATCTCGCGTTCCTGCGCGACGGAATGGACTACCGCAACGTGCTGCTGGTGGAGCAGCCCAACGGAAATTTCGCGGACACGCTCGCGCGGCAATTCCTCTTCGAGAGCTTCTACCAGATTCAGCTCGAAGCGCTTGCCGAGTCGTCAGACACGCAGCTCGCTCAGCTCGCTCAAAAGGTCGAGAAGGAGATCCGTTATCACCTCCGCCATACGGCTCAGTGGGTCGTGCGACTCGGAGACGGCACGGAGTTGAGCCATCAGCGCATGCAACACGCGATCGACGGATTGTGGAGATTCACGGGTGAGCTCTTCAGCGCCAATGCGGTCGACCACTGGGCCGCGGAGTCCGCAGTGGGCCCGAGCCCGCCGAGTCTTCAGCGCCCGTGGGACACGCTCGTAGACGAAGTCCTGGAGGAAGCCACGATCGCGCGCCCCGAGTCGGGGTGGATGGCGAGCGGTGGAAAGGACGGCCGTCATTCGGAGCACATGGGGCACCTGCTCGCAGACATGCAGTTCCTTCAGCGTGCCTACCCCGGAGCGACCTGGTGACGGCGCCCGAGTTCGAGCACGGAGTGGGAGGTGCCGACTCCGCTCGGGAGGCCGAGGTGCGGGCGTGGCTGGCGACGCTCCCGGACCCCGAGATCCCCGTCTTGACGCTCGAGGACCTCGGGATCATCCGCTGGGTCAGGAGCGAAGGGGATTCCGTCACGGTGGGGATCGCCCCGACGTACACGGGCTGTCCCGCCACGGAAGTCATCGAGGCGAGCGTACGCGAGGCCTTGGAAAGTCACGGAGTCACTGAGCCGAGAATCGAGCGGGTCATGTCCCCGCCGTGGACGACCGACTGGATCAGCGCGGAGGGGCGGAGCAAGCTCGCCGCGTACGGCATCGCTCCCCCGGCGGAAGCGACGAACTCGAAGCGCGCACTCTTCGCACCCGGGGAGACGATCGGCTGCCCCCGATGCGACAGTGTGAACACCATCAGGGTGAGCGAGTTCGGCTCGACGCCGTGCAAGGCGTCCTACAAATGTGGGGACTGCCTGGAGCCCTTCGAGTACTTCAAGTGCATCTGAAGCGATGAGCCGATTTCACGCTGCCACGATCGTCGAGAAGACGAACGACACCGCCGATTCCATCGTGCTCACCTTAGCGGTGGCTCCCGAGGTGGCGGACCGGTTTGCCTACCGGCAAGGACAGCACCTCCCGATCCGGGCGGAGATCGACGGCGTGAGTGTGCGCCGTACATACTCCATTTGCTCCAGTGTCGAGGAGCGCTGCTTGCGTCTCGGAATACGTGTTCAGGAGGGCGGCGTCTTCTCGAACCACGTAGCAGATCATCTGCGGGTCGGCGACGAGCTCGAGGCGATGCCGCCCAACGGGCGCTTCAACATCCCGCTCACGCCGGATCGTGCGAAGAGCTACGCGGCCTTCGTATCGGGCAGCGGGATGTCGCCGATCTACTCCATCGTGAAGACGACGCTGGAGACCGAGCCCGCCAGCCGTTTCATCGTGTTCTACGGCAACCGCAAGCGGGCGACCACGATGTTCATCGAGCCATTGTTCGCTCTGAAGAACCGCTTCCCGGAGCGCCTCGCGCTCCACTTCGTGATGAGTCGGGAACCGTCGGCCCTCGATCTCTACGTCGGCCGCCTCGACGCGGCCAAGGTCACGCAATTGCACGCCGCCGTCATGGCCGAGATGCGGGCGGACGACGTGTTTCTGTGCGGCCCCAACCCCATGATCGACGAGGTAGCCGAGGCGCTGGTCGGACTCGGGTACGGTCCGGAGCAACTCCACTCCGAGCGCTTCCGCGCCGGAGCGTCGGGTGAACCCGCGCCGCGCCCCACGGCCACGGTGACCCCGAAAGAAGGCGCCAGTATCACCGTCGTGCTCGACGGGCAGCGTGAGTCGTTCCACATGGGGCCCGAACACGCGTCGGTTCTCGACGCGGCTCAGGCGTCCGGCCTCGACCTGCCGTACTCCTGCGAGGGCGGCGTTTGCTCGACCTGCCGCACGTTGCTGACGCGGGGCGAGACCGAGATGGCGCTCAACTACACTCTCGAAGAGTGGGAGGTCGAGCGAGGCTTCATCCTCACCTGCCAAGCCATCCCCAAGACGCCTGAGATCGAGATCGACTTCGACCAAACCTGAGCGGACGCACCATGCGAGCGAAGCTGTTCGCGGACGTTCGGGTGGTCGCTGGCTGCCTACCGCGACCTACGCTCCGGGCACAGGGTCTCGTTGATTCAATCACTTCCCATCCAACCGTCGGGCATTATTCCCTTCTCAATCAGCATTTCTGTCAGCTGATCATGCATCTGATTCTGGATAATGATCGCTCCAAGAGAGGCGGTCCCGTTTCGTGGTAGCAGGTTGTCCATTTCATCCGATGGATAGGTATTTCAACCGCCCTTTCGGGCGAAGCCTAGGGGTGAGAGGTGTTACGGGATGGGAAGCGGAGGCAGAGGTGGGCTGGCTGGTCTGATCGAGGACGCTGATTGAGTCGTGGTCGACAGTCGGCTATATGGATTGGGACGCGGGGATGCTCAGAGGGGCGGGACGAGGTGGCCGAAAAGGCTCAGGCTGTTGGGGAGGGTAGCGGGACTAGCCCCTTCAGTCGTCGGACTCGTCGGGCAGCGACTGGTCGAACACGAAGTCCGGGACTGGCTCGGCCTCGGTGGGCGGGATGGCCTTGGGCTAAGTCTGCTCAAAACGACTTGATCCGTCAGCCATTCAAGAATTTACGGTGATCGACCCTCTCAGTCCTTCTGGCCTTTAAGAAATACTTCGGTTTATCGCCTTCTTATTTTGAACTTGCGAGGTCACGCTGCTAGAACCGGTAGGTGTAGTTGGCCTTTATCGCCCCGCCCCGTGACAGTGTGATCAGATCCGGGTTATCCAGGATACCGGCGCCCAAGTTCTGCCAGTTGTGTGTGTACACGAAGTAGATGTCATTCCCTGGTTTCACGATCCAGCGCAGCCTCGCGAACAGCCCGACAAGCTCACTCACATTGTCGAACTGGACTTGAGTCATCGCACTGACCCATGGAGTCGGGTTCCACTGGCCTTCGACCTCGTAGACGTCCGCAACGAAGTCACCCTGCGGTAACGTGACCTGATTGTGCTGGATGTTCGTCGAGATGCTGACACCGGGGTTGGGCCGGAACGTGACACGTCCTCCGAAATTGAGCCGCTCGCCATTCCAAAAGTCACC
>JAYZBT010000256.1:0-3849 GCA_036338615.1 Gemmatimonadota bacterium | reverse complement strand
CCTTCGCTGTGCGCGTCGCCCCGGCCCCAGTCGCACACGCCGTCCGGGAAAATCGCCGTCAGCTCCGCCCACTCGCCGTCTGTGAAGGTGACCCCTTCATAGTCGGACCGCTCAGGCGGCGCGAGGTGGCAGCTCACGATGTCGTTCGCGAGCGGCGCGCCCGCGACGTGGCGTGGCGTCGAGTATATCGGATACAGGTCGCCGCAGGCGCCGGTACCGTTGAAGGCCAGCGCCAACTGGCGCCTGTCCCTCTCTCCACTGTTAGCCCAACAGTTGTCCGCGAGATCGACCGGCTTCGTCTGAACGACGCGATCTTCTCGCGGACCTGTCGCGTCACCCCCGACCAGGCTGAGGAGCCAGGCATCCATGCTGCGGAAGAGACCGCCGAGGTCCGGGCGCTGCTCGGTGTATCCCCAGCGCCCACCGACGTTCATCACGTGATTCTGTGCGTGGCCATTCGCCTTGGCGATGCGGGCTCGGGTCGAGTACTGGTGGACGATCATGTGGATGTCCCCGCGCTCTCGATGGTCCGTGTAGCTCCGGTAGTCGATCACGGGTGTTGAGGCGAGGCCGCCGCCACCGTTCAGGATTCGGCCCGTGTCCAGGGCGCGCCGGGCCGCTGTCGGATCGGCCCGGTGCCGCTCCGGGACGTGGTCCAGATCCGCATCGAAGCCTCCGATGTCCCGGTTGAGGGCGAGGAACTGCCCTGTGCTGATCTCTCCTCGATTGAGCGCGGCAAGGCCGTACTGCACGCCATGGTTGTCCAGCGGACGGGCAGCGAAGCCGGTGGACTCGTCGAGCCCGTATACGTTGATCGTGTGGGCATAGACCGTGGCACGAATCCCATCGGGATTCGCCGAGCTGTACCGCAACGGCTCAAGCGCGGGAAGGCTGACCTCAGCGCCCAGAGCCTCCGGCGCGGCGGTCTCCGAATATGTCGGGTCGATGCGCGCGGCACCTCGACTCAGGTTCGCGATACTCGCCCAGGAGCCGAAGCCCGATACCAGGCGCTGCTCTTCCTGAGTGAAGCCATGCGGCGCGACCTCCGTGAAGTAGTGGTGCAGCAAGCGCGCGTCGGCCAACGTGAAAATCGTGGCAGACGTAACATCGGGAAAACTCGAGGACACGATGATTCCGTCGAACACACCGGGATAGTTGTCCGCGGTCTGATGGCTCTGGTAAGAGCCCCCCGACCCACCGGTCGCGATCGAATAGATTGGATCGCCGTAGCTCTCGACGAACCGCTCCTTCACCATCATGTGGGTCTCGGACGCCAACAGGTCGTTGCAGTTCTGCCCGAACACGTTCAGCGAGGCAGACGTGACCGCGTACCCCATGCCCAACAGTCCACGCTGAAGAACGATTCCGGTGCCGGCACCCTGTCGGTACCAACCGCTTCGACAGCCGCCGCCGTGCGTATAGACGAGCTTGCCGTTCCAGCCGCGGCTGCGCGTCCACGGGTCGGGCTCCGGGTCCGCGGGGTCGTGCAGCAGGGCGCTCTGGTAGATCGCGCGATTCACCACGCCCGTTTGCACGCGCACGATGAAGGGTACCGTCTCGCCGTCCAGGGTCGTCGCGTCCGCGACGTCGGACGGCGTCGCTCCGCCCGGGGTGGCGCGGTAGGGCTTGAAGTCGCCATCCGCGGCCGACAGGTAGACGTATTCCACCCGAGTTGCCGCTGAGCAGTTCTCGTCCAGCGGGGGGCCGAGGGAGGCACCCGCCGCAGTCGTGAATTGCTCGGTCTGGCACAGATAGGGCGCCTGATGGGGTCCTGAGATGATCGGGCCCGAGATCGGGTAGTTGGTGACCACGAGCTTGCTCGAGCCACCTCCCGAGACCCGCGCCTCAATCTCGTTGTCCCCTTCGCGCAGGCCGGGGACCAGCCCAACCAGCGAGCCGCCCTCGTGGCGCTTCTTGAAGTGCTTCGTCACATCGTCCCCGTTCGACAGCACCTCGACCTGGGAGGGGTCGATGTCGCTTCCGAGATCCACCTGGAGCAGAACGTCACCCCCGGTCACGAGATAGCTCCGCGTGGACACGCTCTCGAGCCTGAGGTCGGAAGGCCCCAACGACTCGGCGGATCCGGCCTCGCCTACGGTTCCCGCGCCTTCCGAGCATGCACTCACGGTCGAAACTGCCAGAGCTGACAGAGCGATCATGCCGACCGCACGAAATGATCGAGGTATCATGAGCGCGGGTCTCCCCCCAGGTTGTTCGCGAAGCATGCAGACAGCGAACATGGGCCGCCGACGGCTCGCACGCGAGACTCCGGCGGGGCGCAACTCTACGACAGGAAGGAAACCACGCCGTGGACCCCTTTGAGTTCATCATGGTGCTCGTATCGATCATCATGGGGCTCGGAATCGCCAACCTTCTCCGCGGCGTGATTCGGTCGCTGCGCCCCGACACGAGGTCGGCGCCCAGCCTCGTACATTCGATCTGGGTCGCGTGGGTGTTCGTGATGCACGTAGCCGTCTGGGGCGGACGCTGGCTGATGGCGGAGCGCGTGGTCTGGACCTTCGGGGACCTGCTGGGCTTCTTGCTGGTCCCGATCCTGCTGTTCGCGCTGTCTGAGCTCGCATTCCCGCCCGAGCGCGCGCAGACCGATCTACAGGGCTACTACTACCGAATTCGAGGCCGCTTCTTCGGTGTCGCCGCGGCACTCATGCTTTCCATGGCTTGGAGTAGCATCTCGCTCTTCGGGTTCGCGGTACTCGACGGGCGGACGCTTTCGTTCGCCTCCGTGGCTCCGGTCTTCGTAGTGCTCGCTCTTGTGCCGCACAGGCGACTACATCTCGCTACTTCGATCCTGGTCGCACTCGCAACGCTGTGGCTCTACAGCGCCCTGACAGTCAGGGCTCTACCGCCGGCACCGCCGATCCTGCTCGCACAGACCAACACCTTCCCCGCCACCGGCGGCCCAATCCACATCACGCCGTTCGCCGGCGCGGGTGTACAGCTCGAGTACCAGGGCATCGTGATCCACGTGGACCCGTGGAGCCGCGGCGACTACTCCGATGCCAAGCCCGCGAACTTGATCCTGATCACCGACACCCCCGGCGATCACCTGGATCCGGATCTGATTCGCCAACTCAGCACATCGGGCACCCTCGTCATCGTGCCGGCCGACCCAGCCTCAGCCAGGGACGAGGGCGGAGCGCAGCGCCTACAGCAGCTGGACGGCGCTGAAGTGATGAACAACGACGAAAGACGCGATCTCGATTTCCCGGGGGAAGGCGCGCCGGATGTGACAATCGAGTCGGTCGCGATGTACGATCTCATTCCGGGTGCACCATTCCACGCCCGTGGGGAGGGCAACGGGTACGTCGTGACGTTGGGAGGGGTGCGCATCTACTTCTCGGGCGTCACCGAATGCACGCCCGAGGTCCAGGCCATTCGGGGCCTGGATATCGCATTCATGCCCATGAACCTACCGAACGGACGCATGCCGCCTTCTGCGGCCGCCGAGTGCGTGAAGGCGCTCGACCCGGACGTGGTGTATCCGTATCACTATCGGGAGCTGCCCATCGACGACTTCGTCGAGGCGCTGCACGGCGGACCGATCGAGGTTCGTGTGCACGACTGGTATCCGAGCTGACTCACCGCCCGTACCCTTCGATCTCCATTACGCTCGCTCGGTAGAATGCGCCGCGCTCATCGGGCTGCTCATCCAGGATGCGTAGACGGACTCTGCGAACCGAGATCGACGAAAAGACGAAATCGACCCTCTCGTCCTGGTTTTGTGTGCGCGTAGTGCCACGGATGAGCGCCGCTAACCGCCGCCGAACAGCCAGGCCAACACTGAGGCCAAGCGGAGCGTGACGACGGCTCCGCCGGGGGGGAATTCGT
>JAYZBT010000255.1:0-4603 GCA_036338615.1 Gemmatimonadota bacterium | reverse complement strand
AGTCGCCGTCGACCTCGTGCACGGTAAAGACGCCTTCGTCCGAGACTGCGTCGTCGCCGATCACATCCGTGTAAGCCTCCTGCTCCGAGTCGCTGTCGCCGCGGGGCCCCGGTCTGGGGTCGTCCATGTCCACAGGCCCCGGCGTGCTCGGGCCCGAGGCGCCGCCGCAGGCCGCGGTCAGAAGGATTCCGGCCCAGAGGGCCGTCCACGTCATCGCCTTCGTCATCATCTTCTCCGCTGCATATCCGTGTCCAGTCTCTTTCGGTCGGCTCCGGCCGCCGACGTGGTTGCATGCCGACTCCCGGGAAGCTCTTCGAGGAGAGAACGAAACCGCCGCCCACGATCTGGGCAATGGCTCAGTAGGCTCTGGCTCGCGGCACCGATGTGACGCGAGCTTCTGAGAGCAACGCTTTCCTGTGCAGCGAGGACGACATGGCCTTTGTGCTTCGGAAAACCCTCTCAGCGATTCTGATGCCGCTTCCCGCGGCGCTGCTCATGGGCACGGTCAGGTGGGTGCTGTGGAGTCGAGGAAAGCGTAAGCGTCTGGGGCAGGGCATGGTGGCGGCCTCGCTCGTGGGGCTGGCGCTGGTGTCCATCGAGCCAGTCTCACTGAACGCCGCGCGTCTCGCTGAAGGTGGCACCGAGGCCTTCCCGGGAGACTCCGTGGGCTTCGTGGTGGTGCTCGGCAACGGGCACGTATCCGACCCCGACCTCCCGGTCACCGCTCAGCTCCACGGGCAGGCGCTCTATCGACTCACCGAGGGCGTGCGCATCGCGACGGCGCAGCCCTGGGCGCGGCTGGTTCTCTCCGGATACGGTGGGGTGGATCCCAAGTCCAATGTCCAAGTCTACTCGGAGATGGCCGTGGAACTGGGAATCCCGGAACAACGCCTGATTCTCGAGCAACGGCCCACCGGCACGGTGCAGGAAGCCGAGTATCTCGAGCCCGTGCTCCGCGGGCGAGCGTTCGCCCTGGTCACCTCAGCCAGCCACATGCGGAGGGCCGCGCGGCTCTTTCGCGCTCGTGGCCTTGAGCCGGTCCCGGCTCCCACCGGGCATCTGGCCAAGACGCCCGGGGGCTTCGATCTGCTCGAGTGGGTGCCCAGCGAAGACCACCTGAAGCGAAGTCAGACCGCGTGGTACGAGCTGCTGGGCCTGGTCTGGGGCCGGATGAGGGGGGACCTCTAGCTCTCTTCAGCCTTCTTTGATGCCGAGTCCAACATACCGCAATTCGCGGAAGCGTTCTCGTGTCAGGCGGGTGATTCCATGGTGCGGCCCGACTCGCTGCTCGTGCGCATCTGGTAGCCGCGAACCAACCGTAGATGGAGCCCCGTGTGGCACGGGGCCCCATCTGTCCCAGTTTAGTCGCCGCCGGTGCGACGCGGCGGGCGGCACTGCGGCCACGTGCCGGGCTGCCCCGTCCTCGGGTTGACGGGCAAGACGCGCGTGTCGTTCGGGACCCGCTCCGGATCCTCGGACGCCTGGTAGGCCAACATCGCGGCCAGCGTCGCGTTGTTGCGCAGGTCGGCGAACACGAGCTTGTCGAACGTGTCGAGGTTGGTGTGCCAGGTGTACTGGCGGTAGTCCGGATAGTTGGACTGCAGACGGAAGCTGGGCACCGGTTTGCAGATGAACGACATGTGGTCGCTGCCCCCGGTTTCGGGCACCCCGGGGATGTCGAGTTCGATGTGGTCGGTGATCTCGTTCGGGATCGCGGAGAACCACCGGGCGAAGTGGGCGCCGGCGCCCGTGAAGCCCATCATGCGGATGTAGTCGATACGCCAGGTGCCGTTGTCCTGATTGAAGGCGGTCTGGAGACCTTCCACGACCTCCGGGTTGTCGGCTGCGAACGCCGTGGACCCGATCAGACCCCGCTCCTCGGCGTCCCAGTGCCCGACCAGAATCGTACGGCGCGGGTTCGGATACGCCGCCTTCAGGATGCGCATCGCCTCCATCATCATGATGGTGCCGCTTCCGTTGTCGGTCGCGCCCGAGGCGCCGTCCCAGGAGTCCATGTGGGCGCCGAGTAGCACGTACTCGTCAGGCAGCTCGGTTCCGGGAATTCGTCCCACGACGTTGAACGCGGGCATGTCCCCGAGCTCTTCTGATCGCACGTCAAGCCGAATCCGGGGGGACTGGCCGCGCGATGCGAGCCGAGCGACGAGACCGTAGTCCTCGCAACTCAGATGGATGCTGGGGATCTCGGTGGTGTTCGCGGAGAAGATCTTGTCCGCGCCCCATCCAGCGGACCATCGTGACGTGAAGAGCGCGACGGCGCCGGCCGCCTCCAGGCGGGCCTCGAGGCCTCCGCCGAGCGAGCGGACCGAACGATTCCACGCGGTCTGGGCGGCGGCACGCTCCGCCGCCATCTGGGCGTAAGACTCGGCGGTCGCCCACGGCTCCCACGATTCCGGTGCGCGGCACGTCGGCTGCGGGAACGATACGGCGACCATCTTGCCGTCGACGCTGGGGAGCCACGCCGCGAATTGCGCCGGGCTCGAGAACTCCGGTAGCAGAACGACGTCGGCCTCGACCGCTTCGTCGACTCCCGGGCTCCAAGCGAGCATCATCCCGCTGAGCGTGCGCACGCGTGGCGAGATCAGGTCGATGTGCGAATAGCCGCGCTTCCATCCACGCCAGGTTCCGTATTGTTGCTTCTCTGCCTCGATGCCCCAGGCGGCGTAGTTGGCAAGGGCCCAATCCGCCGCGGCTTCGAAGCCGGGCGAGCCCACCAGACGGGGCCCGATCGAGTCGAGCAGCGCCTGCGCGAGGTCGAACACCTGGGATGATTCCCCCATGCCTTCGTTCCACATGTGCTGAATCACGGGATCGTCGGTCGGAAACGTCTGAGCCTCGAGGCTGCCGCCGGTGAAGAGCGTCGCCAGCGTCGCGAGTAGGAAGCACCTGGTCTTCATGCAAGAGTCCTCCGCATAGTCGGGATCAACGGCAGACATCAATCTACCGCGCAGAAGCCACGCTGGCTCCGGGAACCCCGGTAGGCGCCGGTGTCTCGTGCCTGATGACCCTGCGCGCGAGCCACGATGCGCTTCGTCGTCTTGGAGAGCCAGGACCTCGGGTACGGCGCGGTGACCGCCGTCGATCCGCGTAACGCTGGGGCCGCGGACGTATCCTTCACCGCCGGGTTCATCGACGTCGCGATCGACGGACTCGGGCCCGGCGGCGGCAACGATCACACGGTCGACGAGTGGATCGACTTGCCGGCGCTTGCGGTCCAGACCAAGCGTGCTGTGGTTTTGATGGATCGATTGACTACGCGGCCCGGAGCGGACTGAGGCCAGCGAGGAGAGGACAGGGGGAACCGAGGGGTATCGCGCTTCGTTCCGGTCGGATGGTATTGTCTCGATACGTTTCGCTCCCTCTGTTCAGGCAGTTCGCGCATGGCATCCCGCTCGACTCTAGCGTTTGCGGTTGGTACGATCCTTTTCGTCGGCGCGTGCGCGCCGTCCGATTCCGAGCCCAGTGCCGTGGGTAGCGACGACAACCCCTTGTTTTCCGAAAGCACGTTGCTGCTGAAGATGCCGGCCTTCGACCAGATCGAAGACCAGCACTTCGCGCCGGCCTTCGAGCGAGGAATGGCGGAGCAACGCGACGAGGTGGTCGCCATCGCCAACCGTACGGACGAGCCCACGCTGGAGAATGTGATCGTCGCACTGGAGCGCTCCGGGCAGCTGCTGACTCGCGTCTCAACCGTGTTCTTCAATCTCGTCTCGACCAACACGAACGAGACGATGGAGGCGCTTCGCGCGGACATCGCCAGCGAGCTCGCCGCTCACAACGACGAGATCCTCTTGAACCGGGCCCTCTTCGATCGCATCGAGTCGGTATACGGCAGGCGAGCAGATCTCGGGCTCAACCCCGAGTCCATGCGGCTTGTCGAACGCTATCATATCGACTTCGTGCGAGCCGGCGCACAGCTGTCCGATGAGGACAAAGAACGCCTCAAGACGCTGAATGGAGCGCTGGCGGAGCTCACGACGACTTATAGCCAAAACGTCCTGAACGAGGTCAACGACAGGATCGTGGCGGTAGAGACCCAGGCTGAACTCGCGGGCCTGTCCGATGGTGAGATCGCATCGGCGGCCGAGGCCGCCGATGCACGGGGCCTCGACGGCGGATATGTGCTTCCCCTCCTGAACACGAGTGGACAACCGGCGCTCGCTTCGCTGGAGAACCGAGCGCTCAGGCAACGCCTCCACGAGACGTCCCTTTCCCGCGGGAGCCGCGGCGGTGAATTCGACAACCGCGAGGTCCTTACGCGCGTGGTACGGCTCAGGGCCGAGCGCGCCCAGATGCTGGGCTACCCCGACCACGCGACCTACATCCTCGAGGATCAAACCGCCCTCACGCCCCAGGCCGTGAATGAGCGACTGGCTTCGTTGGCCCCGCCCGCGGTGGCCAACGCCAGGCGAGAGGCATCCGACCTTCAGGCGCTGATCGACTCGGATTCCGGGGACTTCCAGCTCGAGTCATGGGACTGGGCTTATTACACCGAGAAGGTCCGCAAGGCGCGATTCGACTTCGATGCTTCACAACTGCGGCCGTACTTCGAGATGGGCAACGTGCTGGAACAGGGTGTCTTCTA
>JAYZBT010000254.1:0-5903 GCA_036338615.1 Gemmatimonadota bacterium | reverse complement strand
GAGGAACCGTATCGTTTTCGGTTGGTCCTCTGGGCCGGCGGGACCCGGGGACGCGGGGCCGCAAGCGGTGACCAGACCGACGAGGACGACTAGTGACCTACACCACGCCGTAGCAAGCCAGCCTCGGGCCTTCACGTCAGTTCGGCCTCCTACTTCTACAATCCGCTGAGCGTCTCCAGCGGCAGTCGACCGCTCGAGTCCCCGAGGGACTCGATGGGGACGCCCATCTTGTCCAGGAGACTCAGATGCAGGTTCGCCAGCGGCGTGTCCTCGGGGTATCGAAGGTGACTCCCTCCCGTCCCAGCGCCGCCGCCCGCGAGCAGGATGGGCAGGTTGCCCGAGTAGTGCGCATTGCTGTCCGCCATGCCAGCCCCGTAGACGATCATCGAGTTGTCGAGCAGCATGCCATCGCCATCGGGGGTTTGTGCTAGACGCTCGATGAACTCGCCGAAGAGCTCCACGTGATACAGGTTGATCTTCCTCAGCTTCTCGAGCTTGACCGGATCCCTCTGATGATGGGAGATCGGATGATGCGCATCCGGCACGCCGATCTCGGCGTACGTACGGCCGGTGATCTCGCGTCCCATCATAAACGTGGCCACTCGCGTCAAGTCGGTTTCGTACGCTAGCGCCAAGAGGTCGAACATCAGTCTGGAGTGCTCTCCGAACGTGCCGGGGATGCCGGCCGGTCGGTCGAAGACCGGCAGGTCGAGTTCGTCCCGGGACTCGGCGAGCTGGATGCGCCGCTCGATGTCGCGGACCGCTTCGAGGTATTGGCTGAGCTTGGTGCGGTCGTCCGCGCCCAACGCCCGAGACAGCGCGCGCACCCTGTCGGTGACGGAGTCCAGGAGGCTCGCGTCCTTCTTCATCCGCGCCCGTCGAACGTCCGGGTCGGTGGTGCCGCTGTCGCCGAAGAGGCGTTCGAAGACGACGCGTGGGTTGTTCTCCATCGGGAGCGGAGTCGTCTCGTTCGCCCAGGCGATGGTGTTCGTATACGCGCAACTGAAGCCCTCGTCACACGAGCCCGCGAAGTCACGCCCGTCGATCGCGAGCTCGAGCGTGGCCAGGGGTGTCTCGCGACCGAGTACTCGTCCGGCGAGTTGATCCATCGAGATGCCGGCGCGCAGGTTCGACCCGTCGTCGCGTTTCGACGCTACGCCGGTCAGGAAGCGCGTGGAAGCACGCGCGTGCGGCCCCTCTGCGTCAACACCGTGCATGCCGGAGAGGACTTGCACCGAATCGCGGAAGCGTTCGAGCGGTTGGAGGATCGTCGGGAAGTCGAAGCCGGCGCCCTCGATCTGAGGGGTCCAGTGGTCCATCATCATTCCATTCGGCACGTAGACCACACCCAGTCGACGCACCGGGGCCGCGGGTGTGCGGCTGAGCGCAGTGAGCGCGGGGACCATCCCGTCGAGCAGCGGTAGCGCTACGCAAGCCCCGAGACCGCGGAGCATCGTACGGCGAGGGATTGCCTTCTTGGTGATGATCATGGCCTCGACCTCCGCATACGGAACGGCGTGCTCTGTACCACGCCCACAATGATAGACGACCAACTGTGATTCTGCGACGCGGCCAGGCGTGTGATGGCCCGCACTGCCGGTCGGTCGTAGTACTCAGGCCCACGCCCGAGCGCATAGGCCAGCAGCTTTTGGGTCAGGGTCCCGATGAACTGGTCCTGGCGCTCGAGCATCAGTGTCCTGAGGCCGGCGGGACCCTCGAAGCTGGTGCCGTTGGGCAGGTGACCCGAGGCGTCGATGGGTAGGTCGGCCTCACCCGTCGTTCGCCACTTGCCGATCGCGTCGTAGTTCTCGAGCGCCAACCCCAGTGGATCCATGGGCGCGTGACAGCCGGCGCAGGCTGGGTTCTCTCGGTGCATCTGTAGGCGATCACGAATCGTGGCGGCCTTGCCCCCCTCACCGCGGTCCGGAAGATCCGGCACATCGGCGGGTGGGGGCCGGGGCGGCGTGCCGAGGATGTTCGTGAGCACCCACTTCCCGCGCAGCACAGGCGACGTGCGGTTGGCGTAGGAAGTGACCGTGAGCAGGCTCCCGTGGCCCAGGATGCCGCCCCGCTGCTCCGCGAGATCTCCTTCCAGGGGGACGCGGCGGAAGTGGCTGCCGTACACGCCGGGAATGCCGTAGTGCGCGGCGAGGCGCTCGTTGGCAAAGGTGTAGTCCGCGGCGAGCAGATCCAGCACGCTGCGGTCGTCGCGGATCAAGCTCTCCACGAAGAGTTCGGTCTCGGCCAGGAACGCGTCGCGCAGGTTCTCGTCGAACTCCGGGAAGATGACGGCGTCGGGCACCACGCTACGCAGGTTGCGCAGGTACAGCCACTGACCGGCAAAGTTGCGCACCAGGGCCGTCGCGCGGGAATCGGCCAGCATGCGAAGTGTGTGCCGTTCGAGCACGTCGGGATCTTTGAGCACACCTCGCTCAGCGGCATCGAGCAGTTCGTCGTCCGGGATGCTGCTCCAAAGGAAGAACGACAGCCGTGAGGCGAGCTCGAGATCGCTCAACTCATAAACTGTCCCCGGCGGGACGTCTCTCGGGTCCTGTTCCATGCGGAACAGGAAGTCGGGGGAGATGAGCAACCGTTCGAGGGCGAGCTGGACGCCGGCGTCGAAGCTGCCGTCGCCGCGCCCGGCTCGGTAGAAGTCCATGAGCGTGCCGAGATCCGCCTCGTCCACTGGGCGCCGGTACGCGTACCGTGCGAGCGACGCCAGGATCTCGCGAGCGCACGCTTCTTCATCAGCGGCTGCGCTGCTCGCAGGCTCGCAGGTGAACACTGCGCGCCGGCTAGGCGTGTCGCCACGGCCGATGCTCGCGTACGGTCCTGTGATCGCGACGTGCTCCACCGCTGCATTGCCGTCCCGCAGTTCGTTCACCGCCGCGGCGAACACGCTCTGGCGGGGCTGAAGCACGCCCTCCGGCTCGGTGAACTTCCGAACGAACGAAACGGCGACGACGTGTGGGCCCGCCTCGGCCGGAAAACGTACTCGCAGGTTGGCGTCCGCGAAGAGCATATACTCTTCCCACTCCGGGTCGCCGAACTGGTTTCCGCCGTAGCTCACTGGTGCCTGCAAGACGTCCGGTTCCTCACCGCCGAATGTGAACGTCCGTACCAGCGCGCCGTCGAGGCGAACCTCGAGCTCATGCGCCGTTCCCATCCCGCGCACGTAGTTCACGTAGTTCCGATGCAGCCGGATCGACAGATCGTACTCCCCTCCGACCGGGAAGTGATGCCGGATTCCGATCCCGCCCCTTGAGCCGAATGGGAGGTCGTCGCCCATCCGGTCGTTCTGAATGAGCAGGATGGGCACGTGGTACGTCTCCGCTGACGGTGCCAGGGGGGTCTCCCCCACCACGAATCGTGCGGTTTTCCTCGCGGCGGACAGGTAGCGCTCCATGAGGGCTGGCGAGACCGTCAACACGTCGGCCATGTTGTCGAAGCCGTGCTCGTCGATGTCGTCCGCGGGCAGGAGCTCGTATACGTCCACATCGACCGCCAGCAGATCCCGAACCGCATTGGCGTATTCGGCGCGGTTCAGGCGGTGAAAGGCCTCGGTACGGCCCGGGTTCGGATTGGCGGCGGCAAAGCGATCGATTTCCCCTTCGAGCCACTCCGCCAAGGCGTCGTACGTCTCGTCGGCTGGACGTGGTCGACCAGCAGGTGGCATCGCCCGCGTGCGTAGCTGTTCGGCGACGCGCTCTCCGATCGCCGCGTGCTGGTCGACACGTGCGAGATCGAGACCCTCCAGGGAAAGACCAGCCCTACGGAGGCGGTCGTTGTGGCAGGTGACACAGTACTCGCCGACCGTCGCCTGCATGAGGCCGGCCTGGCTGGTAGGCTGAGCGGGTCCCCGAGCCGCCTGCGGCGCGCACGCGAGCGCCACGGCTACGAGCATCACCGTTCCGAAGACGAACGGCTTCCACGAGTATCGAGACATCAACGATCAGCCCCACAATGTCGCCAAGCCGACAGGTCGCTTGGCCCCTCCCAGTTTGGTCCGTCGCCCGTTCGGTTGTCAATGCGGGACCGAGCGTCGTAGCATTCCCCATGATGGGTAAGAGACGTCGCCTCACGGTTGCAGTCATCGCTACGCTCGCCTCGGCTCTAATCGGGTCGGGAGGCGTCTACGCACAAAGTGCCCTGGCCGTGATCGATGCGGTGCGAGCGGGTGACATCGAAGAGGCGCGCACGCTCCTCGCCGGGGGAGCCGACGCTCGCGCCGCTCAGGGCGACGGCGCGACCGCGCTGCACTGGGCGGCGCATCGGGACGACTTGGATGCCGCAACCTTGCTCCTGGACGCAGGCGCGGACGTCAATGCGGCGAACGAACTAGGAGCGACGGCCCTGTGGCTCGCGACCATCAACGGCAGCCAGGCGATGGTCCAGCGGCTGCTCGAGGCCGGTGGCGACCCCGACGTCTCGCTCCGAATGGGGGAAACGCCATTGATGACCGCGGCCCGGTCGGGCAGCGTACCCACCGTGGAACGGCTTCTCGCTTACGGCGCCGAAGTGAACGCGAGTGAGTTCGAGGGTGGTCAGACGGCACTGATGTGGGCGGTCGCGCAGCGTCATGCGGATGTCGCTCGCGTACTGATCGCACATGGTGCGGACCTTCACGCGCGCTCCAAGGTGACGTACCAACTGGAGAACACGGCGGGCAATACCAACCCGACCGGCAACTTCAGGATGGCGCGCGGGGGCTCGACCGCGCTGATCTTCGCGGCGCGCAGCGGGGACGTGGAGACAGCGCGCGTACTCGTCGGAGCCGGTGCCGACATCGACGACGCCACGGCGACGGGCACCAGCGCGCTCGTGATCGCGGCACACAGCGGGCACGGGGCGTTCGGGATCTACTTGCTCGAGCAGGGGGCGGATCCCCACGCCGCTGAGGCTGGCTATTCAGCGCTTCACGCGGCGGTCCTTCGAGGCCAGGTCGCCTTGGTCGAGGCGTTGCTCGAGCACGGCGCCGAAGTGGACGCACCCGTCGAACATGGGACGCCGGGTAGGCGCTTCAGCGCGGATTTCAGCATTCGACATCAGCTGATCGGCACCACCGCGTTCTGGCTGGCTGCGAAGTACGGCGAGCCGGAAGCCGTCCGCATCCTCGCCGAGCACGGAGCAGACCCGTTCGTGATGTCGCAGCGCGGCACCACGACGCTGCAGGCGGCGATGGGCATGCCGGGCTCGTCGCTGGAGGGTCGCCGGGACCGCATCGGTAATGAGCCTCCTGACGCAACGGCCGAAGAGCGGATAACGCTCGAGCTCGCGCACATCATTCTCGACTTTGGAGTGGACATCAACGCGGCCGACCGGAGGGGGGATACCGCGCTCCACGACGCGGTGCGCAAGAACTTCCCTTCCGTAGTGGAGTTCCTCGCCGCTCGCGGCGCCAACCTCAACATGGCGAACGCGCGGGGCCAGACGCCCTTGGAGCTGGCCGAGACCGATCAGACGATCCAAGGTACGAATGGGCTCAGGGGCACACGTCCGGAGATCGCGTTGATCCTGCGTCGGTTGGGGGCGGGCGACGGATGACCCATCCGTGCAAGACGCGCAATCAATCCGCAAAGGAGTCGAGAATCTCGAGAGCTCGGTCGATGTCGCCGGGCGTATTGTAGACCTGGGGCGAGATCCGCACCGCACCGCGCCGTGGCGCAAGGCAACGTCCACGCCCCCCACACGCATGGCCTCGACCAAGTCGGCGTTCCGTGTCGGATCGCGGTGTGAGATCACGACGAGTGTTGAGCATCTCGCCGCTGTCGAGCTACGCACGTGAAGCGGTCGACGACTACCTGCGTCAGAATCCGCGCGTGGGCGCCACACCTCCCTAGCCACACAAAGGAAGCGCCGCGGAGCCGTAAAGCCCTGCGGCGCTTCGTCTTCCCCACTGGGGC
>JAYZBT010000253.1:0-16916 GCA_036338615.1 Gemmatimonadota bacterium | reverse complement strand
TGACGGTGCTCTTGCGGCTAGTAGGGGCGGGCTGCGTTGGGGCTCTGCGACACATTTGCCTGGCTGGGTCTAGCGGCTGTGTTGGCTGTGTCGTGGTCCGGGAAGGGTGTCCTCTGGGGAGGACGTTTCTGGTGTAGTGATTATGTCTAAGTTGTTTTATTACAACGACTTGGGCTTCCGGCACGGGTGATGCATTCTTGGATCGCGACACTTGGACGGTGGGACTGCCTGGGGACCGTGGTTCGCCTGAGTCGAACGGAGAGTGGACGATGAGACGTGTGGCGGTGGGATCTTTGATGATGATGGTGGCCCTCGCGGGCTGCGACGATGAGTACATATTCGGTTTTGATGAGCCGGCGGCTCCGCGGGATGTGGCTGCGAGCTATTACGCGGGGGTGGTGACCGTGACATGGGAGCTTGCCCCGGATTGGAATGGCGAGTCGTTTCGCGTCTACTCGCGCCGCATCACGGACGCGGACTACTTCTTGATCGCCGAGGTTACGAGTTGCGCCGGGGGGCTGTGCGCCTATGAGGACGCCAACGTGCTCGAGGGGCAGACGTACGAGTACTACGTCTCGGCCCTGGACCCCGACACCGGCTTCGAGACGGCGAGCGACTACTCGGTCGAGGTGTTCGTGCCGTCCGCGGTCGGGCCGCCGGCTCCCAACTCGTTCCGCGTCATCGCGCTCGACGACGCGAACTACCTCGCGTGGGGGGATGGGTCGCGAGTGGCGGACGACTTCTCGCACTACAAGGTCTACCTGGACGAGGGGAACGGCGTCGAGTTCCTGCTCGGGGAGACCGACTCGGAGGGCTTCCTCGACCTGCTTGCCCGCAATGGCGAGACCTCCTCGTACTTCGCTACGGCAGTCGACACCGACGGGCACGAGAGTTCCGCGAGCTCGACATCGCAGGGAACGCCGCGGCCGGATTTCCACGGTGAGTGGCTCTACGACCACTTCGGTCAGCCCTCTGTCTCTGGCTTCCGCTTCTCCGAGGACGAAAGCACGAATCCGATCCTGAGCGGAACGTCCTTCGACCGGCACTTCCGCCTCGAGGTCGACGATCAGGGGTGGTGGCTCATTCTGGGCCCACAGTCCGCGATCTACCCGGTGGGTTTCCAGACTACGTCGCTCAAGTGTGACGTTGCCGCCGACGCAGGGTGCGTGGACGTGACCGCGGCTCCCACGTCCGGGTACGTCACCCAGGACGTGGCGCTGCAGACGCAGACGAGCTACGTGCTACGCGTCGTCGGAAACGACGGCCAAGATCACTTCGGCGTGATTCGCCCTGATCTGCTCGGATACGACCAGGACGACGATGCGCTCATGATCTTCGACTGGGCCTATCAGGTCCAGGCAGGGAATCCCGACCTGGTGGAATCGGTGGGTCGTTGATGGAGCGACGGATGGGGTGAGGGGATGGGTTGGGCAGTGAGGAGGCTCGGGCGTGCGGAGCGCCCGGGCCTCGCTTCTTGTTAGCTTGGCGGCATGGTCAAAGTGCTCGAGGCGGTACCGAATTTCTCCGAGGGACGCGACATAGCGAAGGTGCGCGCGCTCGTGGACACGATCGCGGCGTGGGGTGTGGAAGTGCTCGACTGGTCCGCGGATCCGGACCATCATCGCTGCGTGGTCACCTACATCGGAGACCCGGAGCTAGTGGTGCGTGCCTCGATCGCCGCCGCGGAGTTCGCGCGTGATCATATCGATCTTCGCGAGCACACGGGAATCCACCCGCGCGTAGGTGCCTTGGACGTTCTCCCGTTCGTCCCGCTCAACGGACTGCCCATGGCGGACGCGGTCGCCGCCGCAGAGCGCGCCGCGAAAGCGATCGCCGAGCTCGGAGTGCCGGTGTTTCTCTACGGAGAGGCTTCGGACCCAGTGGGTCGTGGCTTGGCCGAGTTGCGCAGAGGCGGATTCGAAAGAATGGCAGGCGGATTCTCCGACGACCATCGTCCTGATGCTCCTGTGGCAGCAAGCAACGCGCACCCGTCCGCCGGCGTAACCTGCGTGGGTGCCCGGCAGATCCTGCTTGCATGGAACGTCTTCCTACGCGGAATCACTCTTGGCCAAGCCCGCGATATCGCTTCGGAAATCCGGGAGCGAGACGGTGGTTTCGTGGGACTGAGGGCGTTGGGACTCCATCTGGCCGAGCAAGACCGGGTCCAGATCTCGATGAACCTCGAAGATCCGGACGGGACATCCCCACTCTCCGTCTTCTCAACCATCGAACAGGCGGCACGCGCCCGGGGCGGGGAAGTCGTTGAAACCCAGGTGATTGGAATGATGCCAGATGCCCTTGTGCTTCCGGCAGTGGGGGACAGATTACACATTCTTGACTTGGATTCAGCCCGCTTTTTATCGCACCGAGTGAGTACACACGTGCACGGCCGCCTGAACGCCGGAACGCCGACTTCGGACGACACTATATGAGCATCGAGACGCTCAAAGAACAGGCACGAAGCCACGAGCAGAAGGAAGAGTGGCAGAAGGCTCTGGATCAATATAGAAAGGCGATCGATAAGCTGGCCGCGGAAGAGCAACCGGATATCGGACTGTACAACCGGGTGGGGGACCTCTACGTGCGCGTCGGCCAACTCGACGCGGCGGTCGAACACTACGAACAGTCGGTCGACCTCTACATGGAGGCCTTTCTCCCCAACAACGCGATCGCGGTCTGCAAGAAGATCATTCGCAACGTGCCCGATCGGCACGCGACGGACCTCACGATGGGCCAGATCCGCGCGGAGCAAGGCTTTCTGCCGGACGCGCGGGCGAACTTCCTGACCTATGCCGAGCGCATGCAGCAGGCCGGTGATCTCGACGAGTCCTTCCGCGCGCTGGTCGAGTTCTGCGACCTGGCTCCCGACGATGTCGACATCCGCATTATGGTCGCCGATCAGATGGCGTCGAACGACCGGGCGGACGAGGCCTTGGAGCAGCTCACGGGGGCACACAGGCACCTGATGGCGAGAGGGCACGCCGATCAGGCAGGCGCGGTCGAGGCTAAGATCCGCGAGTTGGATCCGGAGGCGGACCTGGGCGGACTCGTAGCGACGCCGAGCGCCGAGCTCGATAGTGGCGGCCAGTCCGACTCGGACGACCTCACGGACCATTTCTCGGAGATCGCGTCGGGTGACTCGGATGAGCCCGAGGAGGAGGACGTCGACCTGAGCGGTTTCGACATCGAGGTCGGCAGCTCGGACGGGGACGACACCGACGCCGAGGGCGAGGATGGCGGTGAGCTTCCTGGCTTCGACATGGGTGACGACGCCGAGGAAGGTGACTCGCTTCCCACGTTCGACATGGGTGACGACGCCGAGGAAGGTGACCCCGTCCCGGCAGACGCATCAGAAGCAGTTCAGGAGGCCGAGGAAGACGCGGTCACCGAGAGGGCAGCCGACGAGTCGCTGACGATCGACGACGTGCGACAGCAGGTTGCCGCAAGCCCGAGTGACGTGTCGCTCCGACAGCGCATGGTCGAGTTGGCTTACGGGACCGGTGAGGACACGGTACTAGCGGAGGCGTTCCTGGGGCTGGCACAGACGCTCGATGAATCCGGCGAGAAGGCCAGAGCGCAGGCCGCCTACCAGCAGGTTTTGGAGGCGGATCCGGCAAACGAGATCGCCGCCGCCGCGCTGAGAGCCGGCCCGGCCTCACAGCCAGTGCGTGAAGTGGCCGCAAGCGAGGACTATGTGGACCTCGGTGCGATGATCTTCGGCGACGATGACGACGGAGGGGAGAAGTCCACACGGTTCACCGTTGCGTATGAGGAGCCGTCGGGAGACGAGGAGGCGGACTTCGCCCAAATGCTCTCTCAGTTCAAGAGCAAGGTGTCCGAGAGCATCGACGCAGACGATGTGCGGGCGCACCACGACCTGGGCACCGCCTACAAAGAGATGGGTCTATTCGACGAAGCGATCAGCGAATTCCAGCTCGCATTGCGAGCTTCGGGGGACCACCTACCCACGTACGAGTTGTTGGGCATCACGTTCATGGAGATCGGCAAGCCCGAGGCGACGGTGAACGCTCTTGAGCGGGCCCTCGATGTCGACTTCGAGATCGAAGACGAGCTGCTCGGCATCTACTATTACCTCGCTCGCGCGCACGAGATGTTGGGCAATACCAACCGGGCGCTGGAGCTTTATGACAAGGTGTTCTCCCTGGATATCAACTTCGCCGACGTTACCGTCCGGCTTCGTGCCTTGCGCTAGCCGCGCATGCAGCCCTCCCCCGACATCAGCGTGAGTCAGGCCGTGCAGACCGGTGTGCCGACGCTCTCCGCCATCCAGGCGCCCGTGCGGGAGGAACTGGATCAGGTCGGGTCCGAGTTGCGGCGCATCGTGCTTTCAGACTTCGACCTCATCGAAGAGGTCAACCAGCACCTGCTCTTTCTCCAGGGCAAGCTGTTCCGTTCCACACTCCTCCTGCTCGCCAGCCGCGTACATGGGGAGCCGGACCACGACGCTCGCACGCTGGCCGCCGTCGTAGAGCTCGTCCACCTCGCGACATTGGTGCACGACGACGCGGTCGACCACTCGGTGCTGCGTCGTGGGTTGCCGACGGTGAACGCCCTGTGGACCCATCAGGTCGCCGTGATCATGGGCGACTATCTGTATTCTCGTGCCGTCACGGAGCTCGCCGAGCGGGGTAGCCTGGACGCGCTCGCGGTATTGGCTCGAGCCGCCAACGAAATGTCCGTGGGTGAGATGCGGCAGCTCACGTCGTACGATGCCATCGACTTCAGCGAACAGGACTACTACCGACTCATCGCCGCCAAGACGGCTTCGCTCATGTCCGCGGCGTGTGAGATGGGTTCTCTTGCCGGCTATGCGGGCAACAGGGCACAATTGGCACGCTTCGGGCACAATCTCGGGATGGCGTTTCAGGTTGCGGACGATCTGCTCGACTACACGGGTTCCGAGGCCGTCACCGGTAAGCCATCCGGACAGGATCTCAGGGAACGCAAGGTCACTCTGCCGCTCATAGGGGCGCTATCGAACGCCACCGAGGCGGAAGAACGCGAGATCCGGTCCTTTTTCACCCGGGTCGCCCCAACCGACGAGGAGATCCAGTTGGTCATCGGGATCGTCGGCGACCGAGGTGGACTCGAGTACGCGAAGGGCCGAGCCGACCACTATGCCGGGCTCGCTCACGAGTCGTTGACGGGTCTGTCATCGGGATCCGCGTTGGACGCGCTGAGCGAAGCGGTTTCCTACGCCGTGGATCGCAGACGATGAGGCGCGGGTATGCTCGTTGACGACACGCGACGGCGGGGCCTGGTTCGCCTCACGTGGACGTTGGTGTTGGGATTGTTTTTTGGGGGGCTGCTCACCAAGCTGTGCGACTTGTTCCTCCCGGAGAGCGCCGCCAGGGACTTTCTGGTGACGGCAGTGGATGCTTCGATCGGGCCGCTCTCAGTCGATCTCGTGGCGGTAGCGTTCACCTTGGGCCCGATCTCTGTTACCCTGAATGTGTTGACCTTGGTTGGGATCTCGATCGTCGCACTGATCGTGCGTTCATGGATCTGAGTGTCGCAATGAGTAGGGACCGAACCGGATGGACATGGAATGCGGGGCTCGCACCCGCTGGAGGATTTGAGAGATGGGACTAGGTGTTGGAATGTGGGAGATGATCTTCATCTTCCTGATGATCTTGCTGCTCTTCGGTGCCAAGCGGCTACCGGAGATCGGGTCGTCCCTGGGGAAGGGTATTCGGGAATTCAAGAGCTCTGTGCGGGAGATCGAGCACGAGTTCAAGTCTCCCGATCGCCAAATTCATCAGTCGTCGCCTCCGCCGATTCCCGCCGGTATCAAGGATGACGGGGACGCCGCCGACGGCGAGCCTCGCAGCCTGAGCGACGACGAGGGTGACTCGGGTGGTGAGCCTCGCAGCCTGAGCGACGACGACTGAGCCTCGGCTGAGACAGCCACCGCTCCGAGGGAAAAAAGGGGCCGGGACGCTACTGCGCCCCGGCCCCTTCTCCTGTCGTGTGGCTGCCGTCGTGCGTCCTGCGGCTTCTAGAACAACGACGGCATCTGGATGCCGGTGTCATCGACCGGAGCGAGCACGATGTCACGGCGGTCGACGATCCTCGCGGCCGCCCGAAGCGCGGCGATCCACAGCTGGAGGCGCGTCTGCTGGATGATCGCCGCCTGCGTCTGTCGCTGCTGGAGCGTCTGCCCGAGCCAAGCCGCCGAGTCTGCTTCCGCGTAGCTCACCTGCTCAATGATGAACGCGTTCGCGAGCGTCGAGACTACGTCACTGATCTGGCCGGGCCTAAGCCCGAACGAGGCTCCGATCGCCGCATTCTGGCGCCCCATCACGGGTACGAAGTCGTTACGCGTAAACGGAGACGGCTCCGCGAGCTGCAGGCCGACGTCTTCGGCGACCTGAGCGAAGTCTTCTCCCGCGCGGATGCGATCCAACATGGCCTGACCGTCGACCGTGGCCTGATCCATTTTTCGCTCGAAGCGGAGCGTCGACTCGATCGCGACACGGGCGACCTCCAACTCTAGCACGTCCTCGGGCGTGGTGCTGATGAGTTCGAGCGCGTAGAAAGCCTGCTCGGTTTCGAAGACCGGACTCACATCACCGGGCTCTCCCTCCAGGAACGCCCAGTCCGCGCCTTCCGAGATCTGCCCCGCTCCGCCCACGAAGGGGAAGTTCTCGGCGAGGTCGACCGTCACGACCTCGAGCCCAACACCCGCCGCGGCCTCCGCCAACGGCATCGACTCGCCCATATCCTCGAGCGAATCGGCCATCACGAGGAGCGCGATCTCGCTCTCGTCCGTACGATCGAACCCGATCAGTACATGACGAGCCTGAACACTGTCTGCGCCCCAGCGGTCCTGAACCTCGATGACATGGTAGCCGAACGCGGTGCGGACTGGCTCGAGTACGGTGTTGAGCGGCGCCTCGAAGACCGTGCTGTCGAAGGCGCCCACCATGCGGCCCTTGGGGAAAACGCCGAGGTCGCCCCCGAGTTCAGCCGAGGCCTCATCCGTGGACTCCCGCTGAGCCACCTCCGCGAAGTCGGCGCCATCCAGGATCTCCTGTCGCAGGGCCGTTGCCGTCTCGCCAGCAGCGGTGGAGTCGGCCACGGTCGGCGTCTTATCGAGGACGACCACCTTGACCGACGCGCGTGCCGGGACCTCGAACTCTTCCTGGTTGGCTCGGTAATACGCTTCGACGTCGGCGTCCGAGATTTCGAAGTCGGTGTCCTCGTAGCGCGTGGCAGGGTCCATGGCCACGAAGCGGACGTTGACCTGCTCGTTCTGATCGCGGAATTGTTGCCAGAGTTCGGCGTCGGATAGGTAGATACCGCTGGAGACCTGCCGAAGCAGCTTGCCGCGCGGGATCACGTCCCTGTAGTACGCCTCCAGCAACATGAGCTGGTCGGGCGGAAGCGTGGCGAGGAAGGTCTGATACCCCGTCATATCGAACTGCCCTGTCTCCACCGACGTGAATTGGGGTCGAAGGTCGGCGGGCGGGCTCAATTGGGCAGCCCGGCTGATCTCCTGATCCGTGACCCCGATACCGCGTCGGCGCAGCTCCTGCCGGATGAGAAGCTGGTTCACCACCTCATCGAACGCCGCGTCTTCGATCTCTTTGTTCTGCTGAGATGTGACGGGCAGTTCCTGCGATCGCTGGATCTGGTCGTAGAGGTTCCGGTATGAGGCCATATACGCGTCGTACATCACCGATTCGCCGTTGACGCGGCCGATTTCGCCCGTGCCACCGGAACTCTGACCGGTGATATCCATGCCCCACGTGAACACCATGAGACCCGTGAACGAGATCGCCACCAGAATCATGATCGGCTTCGTCAGGTCCCGCATTTGACGCATCATTTACGGCGTCTCTCCCTACGACCCAATGAAGGGCTCAAGAATGCATAACATAAAAGGAAACCATAAAAGTAACGGCTGCGGGACCCGCTCTCAACGGAGTTGCGAGCGCCCGACAGCGATACCTCAATACGTGACACGAGCCGGCCGGTTTTCCTTCGTTGACACCATTTCCGGCGACTCCGTATCTTCGGACCAAGAGAACTACCCCGATCCGTCCCCCATCCGTTCCCGTGTTCGGAGTCTTGGTGACTGAATCCCTCGAAGGGGAAATCCGAATCCTGCGATCTCTGTTCTGGTCTGACCGTGACCCGGACGGCCGCGGCTTTGCGCAGTTAGCCGACGCTTATCGGCGGGACGGTGACCCGAAGCAGGCGTTCGAGCTGCTGGGTGACGGCCTGGATCGGCATCCCGACTTCTCTCCCGGACACGTCGTAGCCACCCGACTGTACCTGGAGCAGGGCCTCTTTTCCGAGGCCGAGATTTCCGCCCGGCGTGCGCTCGATCTCGATCCCGAGAACGTCGATGCCCTCGGTTCGCTGGCGGCAGCCCTCGACGAAGTAGGGGAGGACGCCGACGCAGCCAGGGTCCGACTCCAGCTCGCGGCGCTCGAGCCCGAGCCGGTCGCTGACGATCTCCCCGTCTTCGACGAAACGTCAGGCGATCCCCCGGCCGGAGACGTTGAGTTAGGGGAAAAGGCCGCGGCCGGTGACGGCGATGGCGCCGACGTCGCTACGGTAGCAGCAGGAGAGCCCGAGGCCGTCGAGGAGGACGCGGTCGACTTCGACGCATTGGCACCCGACGAGCCTGAGGCGGTCGACGAAGAAGTGGTGGACTTCGCCGCGCTGGCACCCGACGAGCCGGAAGCGGCCGAAGAGGAAGTGGCGGACTTCGGCGCGCTGGCACCCGACGAGCCGGAACCAACTGAAGAGGAAATAGCGGACTTCGGTGCCCTGGCCCCCGACGAGCCTGAAGCAGCTGAAGAGGAAACAGCAGACCTCGGTGCTCTGGCCCCCGACGAGCCCGAAGCGGCCGACGTCGCGACGCAGAAGCCCGAAGCCGAAGAAATCACCGAAGACCCTGACCGCGACTACTTCCATGCCGTCGAGGCGGCCGAACCGGAAGCTGCTGAAGCAGAGGACCCCGACATCGTCGATGCCGCGCCGGACGAATCCCCCCTGCAGATCCACACGCGCACGATGGCCGAGCTTTACGTGACGCAGGGGCTGGTCGATCGCGCGATCGAGGTATACGAGCACCTGCTCCGAAAGGACCCATACGATACGGAAACAAGGTTGCGCCTGAGTGTGTTGAAGGCCGGGGACGAACCCGTCGCGGACGAGGTCGACGATGACGACATTGAGACCCTTGCCCGAGACCTCGCGCAGAGCGGCGACGAAGAGCACGAGGTCGATACGCCGTTCGCGTGGGCCGACGATGATCTCGAGGAGCAGTCCGACGAGACCGACGAGCCATCCATCGGAAACTTCTTCGGCGATCTGCTCGGCTACGTGCGAGAGCCGGACTCCGACGAGTCCTGAAAATTGGGGTGATCCACGGTCCCAACCTCCGTTTACTCGGGCGTAGGGAGCCGGAAGTGTACGGCACCGACACGCTGGACGACGTGAATCGAATGCTCGCCGAGTTGGCCCTGGAACTGGGCGTCGAGCTCGAGACGTTCCAGTCGAATCACGAAGGGGAGTTGCTCGACTTCATCGAGGACGCGGCGTCGCGCGTCGAGGGTTTCTTGATCAATCCCGGCGCGTACACGCATACCTCCATCGCATTACGGGATGCCCTCACCGGCGTGGAACGACCATTCGTCGAGGTTCATCTCTCGAACACCGCAGGTCGGGAGCGATTTCGCCGGCACTCCTATCTAGCGCCCGTCGCGTCGGGTGTGGTTCTTGGCTTCGGCGTGCAGAGCTATCTTCTTGGGCTCCGGGGCTTGGTAGCCCGTTCGCGTGGCTAGCGCGCCCCTACGAACACCTGATTCCAGAACACGAGGTCCTATGGCGAGCACTGCGGATTTCCGCAACGGGATGGTTCTCGAGATCGATGGAGGTCTTTGGGCGATCGCGTACTTCCAGCACGTGAAACCGGGGAAGGGTGGCGCCTTTGTGCGCACCAAGCTCAAGAACGTGCTCACCGGCGCCGTCGTCGACAGAACGTATCGGTCGGGTGAAAAGGTCAACTCCGTTCGGCTCGAGCGGCGGCCCGTCAACTACAGCTATGCGGACGGCGACCTGTACTATTTCATGGACGCCAACACCTTCGACATGATTCCGATTGCGGGCGATCTACTCGGCGAGGATCAGCTCAAGTACCTCAAAGAGAACATGGAGTGCGAGGGGCTCGTGCACGACGACAGCGTGATCAGCGTCGAGCTCCCGAACTTCGTTGAGCTCCTGGTCACGAAGACCGACCCGGGATTCAAGGGCGACACCGCTCAAGGGGCCACGAAGCTTGCAGTTCTCGAGACGGGTGCCGAGATCCAGGTCCCACTTTTCGTTGAAGAGGGGGACGTGCTGAGAATCGACCGTCGCGAGGACAAGTACATGTCCAGGGTGAACGCATGATGGATCTCGACTTCCTCGAGAGGCTGATCAAGGCCCTCGACGAAAGCAGCCTCGACTCGCTCGAGATCGAGCGGGGCGGGACGCGGGTGAAGCTGGGGAAGACCAGCCAGCACTCCGCGGTGGTAGTTCCTGCGCCCGGGCCGGAGGTAGCCGCGCCGCCATCAGAGGCGTCGTCGCCCGCCAGCCACTTGGTCGAAATCGAGTCGCCCATGGTGGGTACGTTCTACCGCGGTCCAGCGCCGGACGCGCCGCCATACGTCGAAGAGGGCACGAGGGTCGGCCCCGGCGACACACTCTGCATTATCGAGGCTATGAAGCTCATGAACGAGCTCGAGTGCGAGGTGGAGGTGAAGGGGGCCATCGTCGAGATTTGCGTCGAGAACGCCCAGCCCGTGGAGTTTGGGCAGGTGCTGTTCCGCATCGACCCCACCTGAGTCAAAAGCGAGAGACTCTCGTGTTCAAAAAGGTCCTGATCGCCAACCGCGGCGAGATTGCGCTGCGCATTATCCGGGCGTGTCACGAACTGGGCGTGAAGACGGTCTCCGTGTATTCGGAGGCGGACCGTGAGTCACTGCACGTGCGGTTCGCGGATGAAGACGTGTGCATCGGCAAGGCGCCGGCCGCGGACAGCTATCTCAACATCCCTCGCATCATCGCGGCAGCAGAGGTCACGGGCGCGGAAGCGATCCACCCCGGGTACGGATTCCTGTCTGAAAACGCCGAGTTCAGTGAGATCTGTGCTCGTTCCGATTTGACATTCATCGGGCCTACCCCGGACCAGATCAGCTCGATGGGCGACAAGGCGACGGCGCGCAAGACGATGATGGCGTGCGGCGTGCCTACTGTCCCGGGTTCCGAGGGTATCATCGAGGACATAGCAGAGGCGAAAGCGGTCGCCGAAGAGATCGGCTTCCCCATCATGGTCAAGGCATCCGCCGGTGGTGGCGGTAAGGGCATGCGGATCGCCGAGGACGCGGATTCCTTCGAGAAGCAACTGCTCGCGGCGCAGAACGAAGCAGCGCTGGCGTTCGGCAACCCGGAAGTTTACCTGGAGCGCTGCATCCTCAAGCCTCGCCACGTTGAGTTTCAGATCTTCGGCGATGCGCACGGCAAGGTCATACATCTCGGCGAACGCGAATGCTCGATCCAGCGCCGGCACCAAAAGCTGCTCGAGGAGGCGCCGTCCCCCGCGCTCACGCCCGACCTGCGCGAGCGCATGGGCGAGGCGGCGGTGCGCGCGGCGCGCGCGATCGACTACATAGGAGCAGGCACGATCGAGTTTCTCCTGGACCAGGACGGGTCGTTCTACTTCATGGAGATGAATACGCGAATCCAGGTCGAGCATCCGGTGACCGAGGTGACGACGGGGTTCGATCTCGTGAAGGAGCAGATTCGTGTCGCCGCCGGGGAGCCGCTGGCCTTCCCCATGAATGGCACGGACTTCCAGCACCGCGGACACGCTATCGAATTCCGCATCAACGCCGAGGACCCGTCGCGCAACTTTGTACCGGGCCCCGGCACGATCGAGACGTTCCATCCGCCTGGCGGGCCTGGTGTGCGGCTCGACACGCACGTTTATACGGGCTACAAGGTGCCAGGGCACTATGACTCGCTGATCACCAAGCTGATCGTCAGCGGGCCGACGCGCGCGGAGACGATCATCCGAGCACGGCACGTGCTGGATCAGTTCATCATCGAGGGAATCCCGACCACGCTTCCGTTCCTCCGGCGAATTCTCGATGACGAAGCGTTCGTAGAGGGAGACGTAGATACGGGATTCGTTGCGCGCATGATAGCCGAGGACGAAGCCGACGCATGAGAATCGACGTGCACTTCACGCTGCCGGAGGTCGATCCCGCGGCTCTCGCCGAATCGACGGCGGTCGTGATCGATGTCCTACGCGCGACGACCACGATCGTCGAAGCGTTGGCGAACGGTGCTGGTGGTGTGTACCCGACCACCTCGGCCGGGGACGCCGCGAGGCTCGCGGCCTCCTTGGGCCGCGAAGACACGCTGCTGTGTGGCGAACAAACGGGCCTGAAGGTCGACGGATTCGATCTTGGGAACTCGCCCGCGGAATTCGTGGAGGAGATCGTCGCCGGGAAGAAGCTGGTCATGAGTACCAGCAATGGCACGCGGGCTCTATCACTGGACGCCGAGGCCCAGAGGGTGCTGGTCTGCGCGTTCACCAACTTGGGCGCGGTCGCGCGGGCTGGCGCGAGCGACGAAGCGTTGACGGTGCTCTGCGCAGGTCGGGCTGACCAATTCGCGGTCGACGATGCGCTGTGTGCGGGGCACTTGGTGAACCGGATCGTCGAAGATGGAGAAGGGCTGTGCGAGTTCAACGACGCGGCCCGCGCCGCGAGTGCGCTCGCGAAGGGGCTCAGCCCGGACCGGGCGTTCTTGGACGGTACGAGCGCGGGCCGAGCGCTGGCCGAGGTCGGGCTCGGCGACGACCTGGATCTTTGCGGAGAGGTGGACCGGCACGACATCGTACCGGTGATGCTCGATCGGGCCATCACACTGTCAGGAGCTCGATAACGCCGATATGCTGAATCGGGAGCAGAAACAGGAGATTCTCGGGGTGGGGATCATCGCCCTCGCGCTGTTCGTCCTCTTGGCTCTGCTTCCCGTGACGCTCGTCGGCGAGCGTGGAGGAGAGTTGTTCCCGGGGGGCAACATGGTGGGTCCCGTGGGGGCGTTCGTCGGCACGATCCTGAGGGCGTTTCTCGGCGCCTCTGCGTTCATCGTGCCCGCCCTGCTCGGCTTCGGTGGCCTCCGCGTCGGTGGGTGGCTGTCCCAGCATTGGACGCTTCGGATGTCGGTCTTTTGCGGCGGCCTGTTATTCCTGAGCCCGATCGCGACGTGGGTTCTACTGGATAGGCCCGAGGAAGCCGGGGGGTGGCTGGGCGCGAACATCGGCAGCCCGCTCGTCGATCTCGTGGGGGTCATCGGGACTCTGCTCATTCTGGGGTTTGCCGTCGTCGCCCTTTCCGTGGGCACGCTCGGGTGGAATCCGCTGCGGTCGGTGGGAAGGGGCGTAGTCGCGGGTGGCGAAGCCGCTGGCCGCACCGCCAAAGTGCTCGCCGACAAGAGCAAGGAGCTGGCGGAGGCGCGGTCGCAGGCCGCGGCCGCACGCGCTGAAGAGGAGCGTGCCGCTGAGGAGCGTGCCGCAGAGGCGGAGCGGGCCGAAGCGCTGGCCGGCCTCGAGCCGGAATGGATGGAGTCGGAGCCCGAGTCCGAAGAAGAGCGGGCCCCCGAAGTCGAGTCGGAAGTCGCTTCGGAAGATGGGCCCGAGGCCGGGGAGTCGCACATCGCCGACGAGTCGTCTTTGCAGGCTACGGACCTCGGCGAGGAGGGCGACGCAGGGGCGGAGGATGGGGCGGACGATCTGGACGACCCCAACGCCGAGACCGACATCGAGCATGAAGTCCCGCCGATGGCCTTGCTCTCCGAACCGGACGTGCGCGACGACGCCAGCATGGATCGGCAGCTCGACGAGCTCGGCCGAGTGCTGATCGACAAGCTCAAGACGTTCAACGTCGAGTGCACGCTGGGACGCCGCACGACCGGTCCCATGGTCACGCAGTTCGAGGTGATACCGTCCGCGGGCGTGAAGGTGAATCGGATCGCGAACCTGGACGCCGACCTCGCGCTCGCGATGAAGGCGAAGAGCGTGCGCATCGTCGCACCGATTCCGGGTCGCGGGGCGGTCGGTGTCGAGATTCCAAATCCGCGCCCCGAGATCGTCAACCTACGCAACATCCTCGAGTCACCTGAGTTCAGGAGCGCCAAGGGAGAGCTCCCGCTCGCCTTGGGGAAGGACTTGAACGGCCGGCCCTACGTGGCGAATCTCGAGAAGATGCCGCACGTGCTCATCGCGGGCGCCACCGGAGCCGGCAAGTCGGTCTGCCTGAATACGATCGTCACGAGCCTGGTCTATCGGCACACCCCCGAGACGCTCCGCCTCTTGATGATCGACCCCAAGATGGTCGAGCTCTCGGTGTACTCGCGGCTCCCCCACCTGCGACACAACGTGGTGACCGACCCACGGGAGGCCGCCGGTGTACTGAAGTGGGCGGTCCTCGAGATGGAACGCCGATATGGCCTGCTCAAGGCGAACTATGTGCGTTCGATCGGCGAGTTCAACAAGAAGGTCCGGGATGGGGTCATTGTGAAACGCTCGGAGCCGAAGGGCCCCGAGGGCGATGAGAATCGGTGGATCTACGACGATGGAATCCTGCCGTTCATCGTCGTCGTGCTGGACGAGCTCGCGGACCTCATGATGACCGTGCAGAGCGAGGTCGAAAAACCGCTCACCCAGCTCGCCCAGAAGGCGCGAGCGATCGGCATCCACCTCATCGTCGCCACCCAGCGTCCGTCCGTGAACGTCATCACCGGTCTCATCAAGGCGAACTTCCCGACGCGCATCGCGTTTCGAGTGGCCTCCAAGACCGATTCACGTACCATCCTCGACCAGAACGGCGCAGATGCGCTGCTCGGCAACGGAGACATGCTCTTCCTGCCGCCCGGCGAAAGCGACCCGGTACGCATCCAGGGCGCCTACCTCCCGACCGAGGATACGGAGCGCCTGATGGGGTGGTATACCGAGCTCATCGAGCGTCGCCAGGGAGAGGGAGAGATCCCGGAGACCAGTGTCGAGACGGACATCTTGGTCGAAATGAAGGGGAGGGAGCTCGATGACGCTGAGGACGAGGATGAGATCGTCGGAGACTGGGACGAGCTCTTCCAGGCCGCCGCAGAAGTGTGCATCCAGAACAGGACCGGTTCGACGTCGTTGCTTCAGCGACGCTTGAGCGTAGGGTACGGCCGGGCGGCCCGCATCGTGGATCAGCTGTTCGATGCCGGTGTGATCGGAGCGTCCGACGGGTCGAAGGGGCGCGAGGTTCTCATGACCTTGGACGAGCTGGAAGATTTCATGCGGGGGGGCGCCTGATGATGCGCCGTCGAGTCGCAGGGCCGTCCGCGCTCGCTCTGGCCGCCCCCGCCGCGGGTCCGGGCTGGACCCGCGCGCAGACGGTCTCGCCGCTCGAACTGCTCCAGAGCACGGCCGCGCGTTACGAGAGCGTCACCCAGTTCTGCGCGGACTTCACCCAACATCTCTCGGTCCCGCTCCTCGGCGACGAGCGGACCGGCACCGGGCAGATGTGTCAGGCCCGTCCGAACAAGTTCGCCATGCGATTCTCCGATCCGGAAGGCGACCTCGTCGTGGTCGACGGGGAGTGGGTCTGGCTCTACTACCCGAGCCTGGACCCCAAGCAAGTGCTCAGGTTTGCTATGGCGACCGGGGGCGGCGGCTACGACTTCCACAAGGAGTTCCTGGAAGATCCGGCCTCCAAGTACGAAGTCACCTACGAGGACGTGGACGAAGTGGTCGGACGGGCGACCCACCGCCTGCGGCTGGTCCCGCGAACTCGATCTTCGTACCAAGCCGCCGTGATCTGGATCGACCAGGCGGAGCCGGTTTTACGCCAGGTACGCATCGAGGACGAGAGCGGTACGGTGCGCACCGTCACGCTGGAGCGCGTGGATTTGCGGCCCGTCGCACTGAGCGACGATTGGTTCACTTTCACGCCGCCGGCTGGCGCGCAGGTAATTTCGAGATGAAGATGCGGCCTAAGATGTGGTCTGGGGTGTTGGCGGTGGTGGCACTGGGGGTGCTCGCCGCGGCCCCGCGTGCCGCGGAGGGCCAGGACATCGCAGACTTCGACTACGAGCACCTGTCCCTACGCGGCGTGGGCGTCGCATGGGGCTACTTGTACCCCTCCCGCGTCGAACGCACGCAGAGCTACGGAATGCGCCTCGACCTGGGGTACTTGGGGCCGGGGCTACGCATCGTTCCGAGCGTGACCTACTGGAAGTCACCCTTCAGAGCTGAAGAGGTCGAAGAGTTGGAGGACCGCGTCGCTGGACTGGTGCAGGCCCAGGCGGGTGGACCGACCCCGACGGTCGATCTGGGCACGATCGAATGGAGCGACGTTGCGGTCGGCCTCGACGCACACGTCATGTGGAGTATACCCTTAAACTTCCTCACATTTGGTGGACTCGGTGTGGTCGCGCACGTCATGAACGGCAACGGAAGTGCCATCAACGGGACCTTCGTCGAGGATCTGCTGGATTCGGTGACCGCGGGCTTCAACCTCCACGCCGGCCTCGAGTATCCGGTAATGGATCGCTTCCGTCTCAACGGCCAGGGGCGGTACGAGGTGCTCGGTGATCTCCAGTACTTCCACGTGCGATTCGGAGCCCAGTTCATGATCGGTGAGAACGCACCAGGAGAGGAACGCGGCCGGTGACGGACGCATCACCCCCCATTCGCTTGGCCGTGGTCGGGACAGGGGCGATCAGTCAGATCGTGCACGTCCCGATTCTCGCGGAACGCGAGGACGTCGAGCTCGTCGCTCTCGCGGATACGGACTCTCTCAAGGCCGAGACGATCGCCCGTCGTTTCGGTGTCGCGGAGGTCA
>JAYZBT010000252.1:0-5208 GCA_036338615.1 Gemmatimonadota bacterium | reverse complement strand
TGAAGCATTGAGCGTCGCACCTCTCCGAGGTGCTTGTAGATGGCGCTCCGGAACAGCTCATGAGAGATGCCGACCTGTTTGAGTTGCTTCTTACCACCCTGGAGCGAAAGGAGGGAGGCGTAGGGAGGCGCTAACAGTTGGAGCGGCGGAATTAGAGGAGTGGGCATGTTGATCACATCGGCTGGGAGTTTGCTTGGAACCGGCCGCCCAACCCTACCTCCCCCCCGTCAGTGAGCCGTCAGCGTTCACATCCACGGACCGTCCCCGACGGACACCCCGGGGACTGACGAAAGCGCCGAGTGGAATCAGGCGCCTCTGCCTGATGTGTTGCACGAGTGCGCGTTACGGCATATATAGAATCAAAATTCTGTTCTATTACAGTGACGCATGGACCCCATAACCACCGCTCCGGCCAATCTCAACCCGCCCAAACAGGCGCGCTCGCGCCGTACCCTCGAGCGAATCGTGCGCGCATCGCTCGACCTTTTGGAGCAACTGGGGCCGGCCGGACTCACCGTTCAAGCCGTCGTTGAACGCGCTGACTCCTCGGTCGGGTCCTTCTATGCACGATTCAAGAGCAAGGAGGACCTGCTCGACTACCTCGGTGAACGGGTCTGGCAGGAAGCGCTCGATCGATGGACTGAAGCGCTGGCCTCCCGGAACTGGTCCGAACTGGACCTACCCGAACTCGCTGCAGGGTCCGTCGGCTTGTTGCTGGAGGCTCAACGCTCGCGCTCGTCCTTCTTGCGCGCCTTGGATCGGGCCGCGGGCGGCAATGAGGAGGCGTACCAGGCGTTCCGCCGTCATCTGGTCGATGGCATCGCCGAGCTCTTGATGACCCGAGCCGACGAAATCGACCACCTCAGGCCAGAGCTCGCAGTCCGACTCGGCCTCATGGCGGTACTCGGTGTCGTTGATGCGGAAGACCCCGCGAGCGGGACGCGCCTGTCTCGTTCGGTCCTGGTCAGTGAGGCGACCAGGCTCCTGATGGGCTACCTGGCTCCGGCGAGCCCCGGGGGCGTGTCGGAGGGAGTCGACTTCTTCGACATCTGGGGATAGTCGGGGGATACACCTCGGGCCCGGCTCTGCCCATACTCCTTGCCGATACTCTTGGCACTCCCAACTACGATTCTCCTCCGATGCTCAGTTCACGCGCCGAGTCCGCCGCGCTGACCCGACCCCCCATCAAGTCCGCGATTCTGGTGCAGACCCTGTTGTGCCTGCTTACTCTGCCCGTACTTGCAACTGCGCAGACCGATCAAGTCGACGCGTACCGAATGCGCGCGGACCTTGGGGAATCCGTGCGATTGGACGGCCTGCTGACCGAAGACGTGTGGTCCCGGACGGTCGCTCTCGGTGGATTCATTCAGCGCGAGCCCGAGCAGGGCACCGCCGCGACCGAGCAAACCGAAGTACGAATCGCCTACGACAACGCGACCCTGTACATCGGCATCGTGGCGCATGACTCGGAACCCGATGAGATCGTGGCGCGGATCCTACAAAGGGACAAGCTGATCGAGCCGCTCTTCTTCGGGGCGGGCATTCAGTTTGCGGGCGACGACGCCATCGCGATTCTGCTTGACCCGTTCCATGACCACCGGAGCGGCGTGATCTTCGCGACCAACCCGAACGGTGCCGAGTTCGAGGCGCTGATCACGGATGAGGGCAGCGAACTCAACATCGACTGGCGCGGTGTTTGGGAAGTAAAGAGTGCCCGGACGCGCGACGGGTGGAGCGCCGAATTCGCGATCCCGTGGCGGACGCTGCGTTACCCCGAGGCGGTCGGGGACGAGCCGTGGGGCATCAACGTCTTCCGCATCATCCGAAGGAAGAACGAGGAGACACTCTGGCAGTCCTGGGAGCGCGAGGGGGGTGGTCTTCGCCGCGTGAGTCGCGCGGGCCATCTCACGGGGCTCGTCGACCTGCCGCAACAAGGGTTGGATATCGAGACGAAGCCCTTCGTGCTCGTGGGGCGGCGCCAGGAGCACAGCGCTGCTGGTGCGATCGTATCGTCCACCCAGCGAGAGATCGGAATGGACATCAAGACGGAGCTCAGGCCGGGCTTGGTACTCGACCTGACCGTGAACACCGATTTCGCGCAGGTCGAGGTGGACGATGCGCAGGTGAATCTCACCCGCTTCGATCTGTTTTTTCCGGAGAAGCGAGACTTCTTTCTCGAGAACTCAGGCATCTTCGACTTCGGACTCGTGGCTGACCCGATGGCGCCGCCGCCGTATCGCATGTTCTTCAGTCGAAACATCGGCATCTCGGAGGCCGGCGAGGTGCCAATCCTCGGGGGCGCCCGTCTCACGGGCCGCATCGGGAGTCAGACGGTGGGGCTACTCAACGTCGTGACCGACGAGGCCTTCGGTGTTCCGCGAGAGAACTTTTCCGTGGCGCGCGTGAAGCGAGATGTCGGCGAAAGCAACTACGTCGGTGCAATGGTCGTAGACCGCCGTAACTCGGCCGAGTGGATGACCACCGCCGGAGTCGACGGACAGTTCGTGATCGGCGAAGCCTGGGTTTGGGATGCCTACCTCGCCGAGTCGTTCTCGGAGGGGGGCGACGTGTACGGGTACTCGTACAACGTCGGGTACTCCTACGAGGGGGAGAATTGGACTTCGTTCTTCAACCACTACGCACTGAGCCCCAACGCGGAGGCCGGCGCCGGCTTCATCACCCGCAGGGACCTTCGACGTACCGATTTGTACGCCGGCCCCAAGTGGAGGCCGTCGTCGCTGCTCGGGATCCGCGACGTCTCGATCTTTCTCGGAGGAGGCTACGGCAGCACGGTCTCGGACGGGCGCCTGCAGGACTGGATCGGCGGCGTGGGGATCGGCACCGTCTGGGAGTCCGGGGACCAGTTCACCGGCTTCTTCAACGGGTCCGAGACCCTCTTGGACGAGGGATTCGAGCTCTCGGACTCGGTTTCCGTGCCGGCCGGGCGATACCGCGCGGACCACGGCGGCTGGTTTGCCTTCTCGAGCTCCAGTCGGGTAGCGATCCTCGGGTCGACGGCCCTGATATCGAGGTTCTACGGTGGCACGCTCGTGAGCGTGGGCGGAACTCTAACGATCGCGCCCTCGCCTCAGGTCTCGCTCACAGCCGGATATACGCGCAATCAGGTCGACGTGCCCGACGGGGCCTTCAACGCCGACATCAGCACGCTGCGCGCCACCTACTCCCACTCGACCAGGCTCTCCACCAACGTGTTGCTGCAGTACAACAGCTTCGAGAAGACGTTCTCCACCAACGTGCGCTTCAACTTCATCCATCGGCCCGGGAGCGACTTCTTTCTCGTGTTCACGGAGAACCGTGGAGACGACCGGAGGGTGTGGAGTCTCTCCGATCGCGGGATGGTGATGAAGATCACGTATCTGGCGCGGATGTAGCTCCCACCACGCCCACCACCTCGACCGGATGCCCGTCCCCTAGGTCACCACACCAGAACTGGAGTCCGAGCACGCTCGGCTCGTCGGGCCAGTACTGCTGCACGAACGCCTCATTGACGACCGCGACAGCTGGGGCTTCCGCACGATCGTATCTTCCGAGTCCGCGTCCGTGCAGAATCCGTAGCCCGGCAGTCGGGAAGAACGAGGGAGAAACACTCGTGGTCGGCAGAAAGTCCTCGACATCCAACTCCCTCTCCTCAGTGCTGCGTTCGAGCGTGACTCGGCTCATCACCCTGTCGGTCGTGAAGGGAAGCGTGGTGATCCACGGGCAGGCCAGTGTCGCGCGTCCCGAGTTCCTGGACGGAGGCGGGCTTATCGGTACAGAGGGTGGGGCGGTGGCGGATCGAGGATACCGACCGCCCCACGATTCCGACTCGCTTCGGCTGAGACCCTACGCCTTCGTGGCCTCGAAGTGCGCGCCCGAAATGGACCCCGCGAACTCGGTCAACTCCGCTGCATGGGCTGCGTGCCCATCCATGTAGTCCTGCACTCCGGGGTCACCGAGGATGAAGCTCGTGGGATACGGCTTCTCCGAAGTGATGCGAACGTCGTCGAATCCTGCGTCCCTGAACTGTTGGAGGTAGTGATCGCGGAAGGTCGGAAGGCATGCGGCCACCGCCTCCACGTTGCCGGCCAAGACCTCTGGCACGGGCACTTCGGAGACCATGTCCGAAACCACCACACGTCCTCCCGGCTTCAGCACACGCCAAGCTTCGGCGAGGACCCTGTCCTTCTGCGGGCTGAGGTTGAGCACGCAATTCGAGATGATCACATCGACCGTCCCGTCCGCGACCGGTAGCGCCTCGATCTCCCCGAGGCGGAACTCCACGTTGTCGTAGCTGCCGTTGGCGGCATTGGCGCGTGCTTTGTCGATCATCTGGGGTGTCATGTCGACCCCGATGACGCGCCCCGTCGGCCCGACCTGACTCGCGGCCAGAAAACAGTCGATGCCGGCGCCCGATCCCAGGTCGAGAACGGTCTGCCCCTCTCGTAGCGAGGCGATTGCGGTCGGGTTTCCGCACCCGAGCCCCAGGTTGGCTTCCTCGGGTAAGTCGGCCAGCTCGTCTTCCGAATAGCCGATCTCCTGGCTGATTTCGTCCGCTCTCGACGTCGCATCCGACGTCGCTTCCGATGTGGTATCGGGGTCACAGCACGAGGGACCGCAGCACCCGTTGCCTTCCGCCGCTCGCGAGTAACGCTCCCGTACCGCTTGCTTCACCTCTGTCTTCGCTTGTGTCGTCATGATCTGGTCCTCTCTGTTAGTTGTGTTCCACAACTAGATTGCCAACAAAAAGAGGAGCTGCTCTTCGCTCGCTCCTGTCAGCCAACCACACAGCAACTTCCGCCCGAGGTCTCTACGCGTGCCGTGAACGATCGCCCCAGGCGTGATACCAGGCGCGTGATGGCCGCCCGAATCTCGGGATCGACATGATGGTGGCAATCGCCGAGCGGACTGATGAAGCCTCTTAGCGCCGCGCTTTCCGCTCATGCACGCATCGTTTGAAGCGGAAGGCGTTCTCCGGTAGCGCCAGGTCCATCCCGTAGTTGTCGGGCCCGACGGCCTTCACCTTCGCGACGATGACACTCAGGTCATCGCGCTCGAGCGCCTCCATCACGGCCTCGCCGAAGTCCATCGGCGAATCGACAGCAGAAACGTGCTCGATGCCCGCGCCGCGCGCGATCGCGGCGAGATCAGTGATGCCCTGCGTCGTATGCGATTCAAAACCGCCCGTGGAAAGCAGGCTGCCGTTGTCGA
>JAYZBT010000251.1:0-9650 GCA_036338615.1 Gemmatimonadota bacterium | reverse complement strand
AATCCGGGCTGCACGTTATCGCCACGTCCGGCGTATTTGAGCGGGATGATGCCACCGTCCTCGAAGGCATCGGTCTCCATCAGCAGGGGCGCCAAGCGAAAACCGCCACGCTGGGCCGCCGCTTCACCGGACCACAGGCTTCCCGCTGCAGCGAGAATCACCGCCAGCCGCGACCATCTCTTCGACATGTCGATTTCCTTGTTTGCTATAGACGTGGGCAGCGCCGACTCGGTCGCTGTGTGCTCATCGACCTCAGGAACCCACATGCTCCGAGCGCTCGGCGGTGGCGCAAGCACCGCTTCACACCCAACGCCTACGACAAATCACTCTTGATCCTCGTCCGCTCGTGTTACGCTGGCCGGGGAGATCGCTGGTTGCTCGTACTTCCTCTTGAAGACCTCGACCAAGAGTCCAAGAGGGCTCAACGCGACGAAGTCCGGTAGCATGAGGCCCCAAGACCGAAGCCCCTCAGAATGGTGCGAGCGAACCTCGCGAACCGACCGTTTTCGTCCAGGCGGTACGAGAACACGGCAGAGAAGCTCGTCAACAATCCGCCACCCACCGTGATCAGCGTGTAAGGGACGAATAGGAGAAGGTTGATCGCCAGGTCGATCCAATCGAGCGTTGATTCCGGACGCAACAAAATGGGCATCGAGACGTAGATGCCGAACGCGCCAAGTACCGTGATCCGGCCGTACAGCAACGCCGGGTTGCGCCGCAAGAACGCCGGGAGTTCGTCCATGGCAGCCAACCTATTTTCCCACCCGGAAATCCACCATCGCTAGCCGACTGTCTTGAAAGAGACGTAGGTTCGCCCGACGTTGCCTCTGCTTTCGGCCCAATGCGACCCGCGCACCGGGCGCGAGCATCCTTGGAGAACATCATGACGACGCGCCTATTCGCTCTCACCCTAGCCCTCACCCTCAGTTGTCCGATCGTAGCTGCTGCCCAGCAGGGGCCAGTCGTTCAGTCGCTCGAAGGCCTGAACGACGTCACGACCACCTACATCATGGCTACGGCGGAGACCCTCGACGAGGGGCTGTTCTCGTTCCGCCCAACCGAGGAAGTGCGGTCGATGGGCCAGATCCTGGCCCACATCGCCGGCGCCCAATACACCTTCTGCTCAACCGCCGCCGGCGAGAGCAACCCCAACAGCGAGAACTTCGAGGAGACCGCCACCACCAAAGCCCAGATCGTCGCAGCCCTCGCAGGTGGCTTCGAGTACTGCACCGGCGTATACCGCGGCATGAGCGATGCCCAGGGCGGCGAGATGGTCAGCTTCTTCGGCAATCCAATGGCCAAGTCCGCGGTGCTCGCGTTCAACTCGGCGCACAACTACGAGCACTACGGAAACCTGGTCACCTACATGCGGATCAACGGAGTCGTGCCGCCTTCGTCCAGGTGACATCGAGCGCCACACGCCAGTAATCGGGACCTAGACGGACATCGGGCCCCCGGACCCCTCGAGTCCGGGGGCCCTTTGAATTCAGAGGCGACTCACCGTCAAGAATCGGTGCCGGTCAGGCGTCTCATGAGGCGATTCATGCCGCCGATCCAGCGATCGTAGTCGTCGGTCTTGCGACGCAGGTAGGTGAGAACTTCCGGGTGCGGTAAAATCAAGAAACGCTGCTCCGACAGTCCTTCGATGACGAAGCCGGCCAGAACCTCGGGCTCCATCATGCCATCGCCGGCGGCGGCCACCGTGGCGGTGCTGGAATTGGCGGTCATGGCCGTCCGCACCGCCTCCGGACACAGAAGCGAGACCCCGATGCCCTCGTGTCCATGGGTTATCGCGAGCCATTCGCCGAAGCCCACGGCCGCGTGCTTCGTCACCCCATACGCTGCCAGTCCGATTTGATTGAGCAGCCCGGCCGCGGACGCGGTGATGAGAAAGTGCCCGCCACTGCGTGCGACCATGCGCGGCACCAGGTGGCGCGCCGCGTACACGTGTGACATGACGTTGACGTCCCAGCTCCTTTGCCACTCATGGTTGGGAGCCACGAGGTCGGCCCCGAGCGCGAGTCCCGCGTTGGAGCAGAACAGGTCGATGGGGCCTACCTCCGCCTCCGTGCGCTCGATCACCGTCGCTACGTCCGCCTCCACGCCTACGTCCGCCCGCATGGCCACGCCACCTAACTCGTCGGCGGTCACTTGGGCACCCGCTTCGTCGAGGTCCACGGCGACGATCCGTCTGGCTCCCTCCGCTTGGAAACGCCTCGCCAAGGCCTGCCCGATGCCGCTCGCGGCGCCCGTCACCACCACGACTTTGTCCCGAATTTCCATCGATCTTCGCTCCTAGCCGCGTGAACTGGATCAACGCCACCGATACGGAGTATGTCGACACCGCGACGAGGCCGTCGAGCCCGAGCCCCTCCCCGCCCTTCCGTTCACGGGGTTCGTTAGCGTGATTATCCTGTGAGTGCCTACGAACCGCCGTGACCACGGAGCACCCGGCATGCCCCGCAAGAAGACCCAGAAAGCGCTGACCCTGAAGGCCATGCTGACCATCGCCCCCGAGTTGGACCAGGTGTCACGCGAATTGGCGTCGCTGGCCGTCGCTCAATTGGCCCAGGAAGGCCATCTCGGGGTTCGACAGGGCGAGCAGCTCCGGCGAGCCGTCGCCACAGCGGGAGACGCTCTTGCCTGGACCTCCGTGACGGGCGATACGGATCTGGTGCTCAAGGCCAGCACGGACGTCCTGACCCTGACCAAGGGCGGCGCCAAAGCCATGGCGCGCGACCTCGCCGAGGAGCTGGCAAGCAAGAAGACCGAGATGGCCAGGATCGACAAGTCGTCCGAGTACGCCGTAAAGCTGGCCGAGAGCACGAAAACCACGTACCCCGCCGAGGTCACGTTCTCGTACACGGTTCGTGACGCGTTCGGCGACCTGATCACCAAGACGGAGGTCCTCGTCGTGAACGATGAGGCGGAGGCGATGAGCGCCAGTGGGACCGTCCTGAGAAACATCACGGGACGGACCAAGCTCAAAGATTTGATGATCATCGATATCCAGCAAAAGCAGGCGCATCTGGAGGCGACGACAAAGGCGCTCCCGGATTTCCTCAGGTCCTTGCAGGCTCTGCTCAATGAGGTGATCGCCAACCTGCAGTAGGCGGAGGGAAACGCCGCCCCCAGTCCATTTCTTGCCCGCCGCCCTGTCTGCGTTCATCGTGAACGTCCTTTCAGGTGATCCGCAAACGGGGGGGACACGATGATTCGAGCGGGACGAGGGGCGCTGGCGGTTCTTGGAGTCGGGCTCCTGACGCTCGCCTGGGCGCCGGAGGCAGAGGCGCAGCAGAGCGATGGATACGCGCGTGCCAGTTCAGGGACCCGCGTTCTGGGCCTTGGAAGCGGCACCTCGATCAAAATGCTGCTCGACGCCAGCAACCTGGGGGGCGTGGAGATCGAAGTGGCGGAGATCACGTTCCCTGTAGGAGCGAATCCGACCAACGGACACCGCCACGGCGCGATGGAGATCTTCTACGTGGTCGAGGGCGTGCTGGGCCATGTCGTGAATGGCGAGCTGCACCGGATCGAACCGGGCATGGTCGGCGTAGTGAGGCCCGCTGACGAGGTCTTGCACCGCGTGCTGAGCAACGTGCCGGTGAAGGCGCTCGTTCTCTGGGTGCCGGGGGGCGAGGCCGACAGAATCGCCCCCTTGGATCGCTGGACGCAGATCGGCCGATGAGCCCCAGCCTAGCCAACATCCTATCCGAAGAAGGAGGCTCGACATGCGATGCCGCGGCGCCATGCGATTGCTCACGGGGTTGTCGCTCGTGGTGTGCTCGGCCTGTTCGGCCGACGAAGCCGCGGAGTCGACCCAGATGACCGAGACCACCCCCCCCTCCACGTTCGTGACGGCCGAGGACATCCCGGACGACATCACGGAGGACTCCTGGGCGCGTCTTCCGTTGCCGCGGAGGGACGAGCTCGGGCCCGACGGCGCGCGCGCCTACGATGTCATCGTGCATCCCGACAGCCGGTACGCCTCCGGTCTTCGCGGGCCGCTCGCGATGTGGGTCTACAGCCCACTCATGGCGGAGCACATCTTCCCGGCCAGCAGCTACCTCCGCTTCGGGACCGAGAAGGACCAACGCCTCACGGAGTTGGTCATCCTGGCGACGGCGAGAGAGGTGCGAAGCCAGTACGAGTGGACGTCTCATCAGCCGCTCGCGGAGCGCGCGGGTCTGGAGGCGGAGATCATCGAACTCGTGAAACGCCGCGCCGATCTGGAGACCGTGGGAGAGATACCCGGACTCGGCAATCACGAGCGCACAATCGTAGCCTTCGTGCGCGAAGTGGTGAGCGAAGAGAAGGTGACGTCCTCCACGTTCAGCCGCGCGCTGGAATTGTTTGGAGAACAGGGCGTGATGGAGCTGGCCGGTCTCGTCGGTTACTACAACTTCGTGAACATGACACTCAAGACGTTCGACGTGCAGTTGGCGCCGGGCCGCGAACGCTTGCTACCCGCCCTGTGGTGACATAGCGCTTCGTTGCGGCTAGAGGCCACTAGAACAGCCCAACGAACTGCGCGAACGCGACAAGACCGCCGAGCACGGCGAGGACCGCGACCCAGCGGATGAGCTGACGGATTACGCTCATGCGGTGGGTGCCCGCGGCCCCCGTCGCCTCCAATCGATTCGCGCCCCTGCGGCCGGACAACGGCAACATGTGCTTGAGTAGCCTGCGCAGCTGGCGTTCCAACTCGGCCGGGTCTTCAGACTTGGTGATGAAGTGGTTGCTGCCCAAGCCGTAGCTCTCCGCCATGTCGGCGTCGAGCGTGGAGGAGGTCAAGACGGCGACGGGGATCTGCCGCAGGTCGCGGTTCTCCTTGATCGGCTGCAAGACCTCGTGGCCGCTCTTGCCGGGCATCTTGAGGTCGAGCAGGAGAAAGCTCGGAAGGATCTCCTCCATCATGGTGACCGCCTCGTCGCCGTCTCACGCTCGGTGGAACTCGACGGGGATCGAGCTGGCGCGGTCCAACGCCATCTCGATCAGCAAAGCGTACTCGTCGTTGTCCTCCGCGAGCAGAATACGCCACCCGTCCGGTTCGCTGTGCTTCTTCATGCCGAAGAGAGGCCCTCCAGCATGAGGCGAGTCAAGCCGCACGATTGGCATGTGCTCATGCAGCACCGTATTCTTTCCCGGTTGGCTGGAAGGTTCCTCTGGCGCTGGTGACAAGCAATGAGCCGATCCCAAGGTTGGATTCGCGCGGTCTTCGCACTAACGATCCTGGTCCTCGCCACAACGGCATGCGCGATGGAGGACGCAGCCACGTCCTCTGCATCCATGCAGAGCATGTCCATGCCAGCCGACGCGTCAGGAGCAAATGTGCCAGAGGGCGTGGCACAGTTCGCGGTCGACCCCTTCTGGCCCAAGCCGCTTCCGAACAACTGGATCATCGGGCAGGTCGCCGGGACCACGGTCGGCCCCGACGACAATCTCTGGATCATCCACAGGCCTTGGACCGTTCAGGCAACCAACGCCGGATCCACGCCGACCACGAGCACGCGAGACCAGGCCTGGGGCCACGATCCGCTGCAGTCGCTGTGCTGCACGACGGCACCGCCGGTGTTGGCGTTCGACCCAGATGGCAACGTGGTCCATTCCTGGGGCGGCGACGATCCCGACGGCGAGTACCAGTGGTTCAACAGTGAGCACGGGATCCACGTGGATCACCAGGGTTTCGTGTACGTCGCCGGCAACGGTGGCGACGATCACCACCTCATGAAGTTCACGGCTGACGGCGAGCTTGTGTGGAAGATCGGCGACGTCGGCGTGAGCCAGGGCAGCAACGACGTGAACTCGGTCAACCGAACCGCCACTATGGAGGTGGACCCCGCCACGAACGAGCTCTACGTGGCGGACGGCTACGGAAACCGCCGATTGATCGTCTTCGATGCGGAAACGGGCGACTACCTACGGCACTGGGGCGCTTATGGCGAGCCTCCGATCGACGAGAACCCGGGCCCATGGGATCCGGACGCACCAGCGAGCACCACGTGGCGCACGCCCGTGCACGGACTTGCCCTCTCCACGGACGGGCGCGTCTACGTGAGCGATCGGCCCAGCAACCGCTTCCAGGTCTTCGAAAAGGACGGGACGTACGTCATGGAAAACGTGCTCGCCCCGCAGACATTCGGGCCGGGATCCACCTGGGGTGCAGAACTCGACCCACTCGACCCCGAGCAGCGTTTTCTATATGTGCCCGACGGCACGAACAACAAGGTATGGGCCCTCGACCGGGCGACACTCGAGCCCGTGTACTCCTGGGGCACGGGTGGGCGCCAAGCGGGCCAGTTCGACTGGCTCCACTACATGGCCTTCGATTCCAACGGCAATCTGTACACGGGTGAGGTACAGACCGGCCACCGCATCCAGAAATTCGTGCGCTTGAACGGAAACTAGTCCGCCAGGATCTAACGGGTCCCGCCGCGTTCGATCTCGATGGCCTGGAGCACGGCCCCCCGGTCCAGGTCGATTCGTACCGGGTAGAACTCGGACTCCTGGTCTCCGATCAGACCTTGAACGTCGAGCAACACGTCCCTCGGGACGCTGCAGAACAGGTAGAAGCCTCGGGCGTCCGACGTAGCGTCGCTGCCGAGCGTGTTGCCCTCGAAGCGAGTGGCGCCGCCCACCGGACTGACGCGGTACTCCGTCCAGCGCACGCGCACGGTCGCCCCGACCAGGGGGCGGGAGCGAGCGTCACGCACCGTCCCCGCCAGCACCGCTGAGTGTTCGGGCCGCGGCTGGTCCCTGCACGCGTCGAACAGAATGTCTCCGACCGCCGGAAGGTGAAAATCGAGCGTGGTCATCTCACCGCGGATTACGTCCCGGGCGACCGTTTCGGGCACGAAGCCGTACGCCTCGAGGTCCGGATCCACGAAGCCTACCTGGTACCGACCCGGATTGAGCCCGGTGATGCTGTAGCGGCCCTCCGACGTCGTGAAGACCTGCTGGTTGGAGCCGACAACACGCGCGCGCACTCCCCGCCGCGGCAAGCCGATGCTGTCGACGACTATGCCCTCGACCCCACCGGTCTGGACTCGCTGACCGAGGCTACGGCCCCCGGCCTCTCGAACCTCGAGCACGAGACCACCGGTCAAATGAAAGCCGATCACGAACCGCCGCGGCCTACCCTTTTCATCCGTGTCCTCGCCGACAACCGGCATGCGTATCCACCACTCGGGAATGATCCACGTGCCGCTCGGCATGCGCCTGAAGCGCACTTGGCCGCCGACGTTCCGCGACGAGATGTCCCGATGGAGGTGCTCGTAGTTGAAGTCGAGCCAACGCAGTTCGGCGCTCTCCCGGTCGATCCACAGGGTCCCGGCGATATCCACCACGCTCTTGTCATCGCCCACCGGCTCGAACTCGAGCCCGATCATGCCTTCCGTCGCCGCCTCGTCCTCAGCCAGACGGAAACAGTGGGTATCGAGGAATACGTCCGATAGGAGAGCAGCCGCGTTCGGCGCGTAGTAGATCCGGTCCTCCCCATCGGCCTGGACGAATCCGTTTCTTACGAGATCTTCGGCGGGGCGGCTGTCGACGGGCGTTCGCATGTACCCCTCGTTCCGGGTCTCTTCTTCGCTGAGGATTGTGAGGTCGCCGTCGAGTTGGCGATTGTAGATCATGGTCTCGTACCGGTACGCGCCCCGCTCATCGGTAAAGGCCGCCGCGCTCAGCGCCTTGCGAGCCTCATCCCAGACGAGGGCGACCGCGAGCCCCCCTTCCGGCTCGAGCATACAACGTCCACCCTCCACGTTCACCTCCATGCCGTCGAGTTGGATCGCGCTCGACTCGAGCCGGACGTCCTGGGCGACCGACATGCCAGCCGCGACCTCGAAGGGTTCGCTCTCGTGGATCGCCATGCCGATCATCTCGATGCGCACCGTGTACGCCGCCGCCGGGATGCGCACGAAGAGCGCCCTCCCTCGCTCGTCGGTCAGAGCGTTTCGTACCGTCGCGCCGGAGGGATCGACCAAGTAGGCCAGCGCACCCACCACCGGGGCGGAAGCCGGCCCGCTCACCCGGACAACGACGGTTTGGGCCGTCGAGGTCGAGGGGAGCAGCAAGAGCGCTACTACCAGCACCAGTGATGCGCAGAATCGGCCAGCCGTCATCATACGACCCCAGCCTCGCGTAGGTCTGTGATGTGCGACGGCTCATACCCGAGCTCCTGAAGGATTACATCGGTATGCTCTCCATGCGCCGGCGCGCGCAAGCGCGGCATCGCCGGTTCGCGGGCGAACTTGATCGGTACGCCGATGTGCTCGTGTCCTACATCGTCCTCGATCAGCATCTCCCGCGCACTAGTCTGTGGATGGTCGAATCCCTTCCGTAGATCGTTCATCGGGGCGAAGGGCACGTCGAGGCCCTGGAACCACTCCACCCACTGGACCTGGGTACGCGTCTTGAACAACTCACGCAGAAACTCCACCGCGCTTCCTTGCTCGGGCCCCGGCGGCCGCCCGCAGATCTCCACCAGATCTTCGCGATCGAGCGCGCGGAACAGATTCCGGGCAAACTTGGTCTCGGTGCCCGCCAAGACAACGTACTCCCCGTCGGCGGTCTCGTAGATCTGATACATGGCCGCTCCACCGAGCAACCGCTCGCCGCCGCTGCGAGGCGCTCTACCTTCGCCGAACACCGGACCCACGTGGTTGGCCGACGCAGCCAGCAGGCTGTCCATCATCGCGAGATCGACATAGTCGCCCTCCCCCGTGCGCTCACGCCGCAGAAGCGCCATCGCGACGGCCCCCAGCGAGAGCGTAGCCGACAGCATGTCCGCTGCCAGGAGGCCCGGAATCACCGGCCGGCCGCTCGCGTCCCGATTGACTGCCAGCACCCCGCTCATGGCGGAAACAGCGAGATCATGAGCCGCGCGGTCCTTCAGCGGGCCTCCCTGGCCAAAGGCGGAGATGGACGCGTAGACGATGTCTTCCTTGACCTCGCGCACGGCCTCGTAATCGACCCCGAGACGGCGCACCACCCCGGGGCGAAACGACTCTACTACTACATCGCTGCTCGCGGCAAGCCGCATGAAGATCGCGCGACCCCGACTCGCTTTGAGGTCGAGGGTCAGGCTCCTCTTCCCCCGCTGCGTCGCCGCGAAATAGACGCTGGTCCCGTCGCGCTGGCTTCCGATCGAGCGCGTCGGCTCGGGATGCAGCGGATGCTCGACCTTGATGACCTCTGCGCCGTGATCGGCCATCATCTGTGTAAGAAAAGGGCCCGGCAGGAACTGAGTCAGGTCGAGCACTCCAATGCCCTCGAGCTTCATCCGTGCATCATGAACCGCGCCCCCTCATTCTACCCATGTGTACTTCAGTATCGTCGTCCACCGTCGGCCATCGTAAAACTCGTTTCCAAAGTGGTGGCAGTCAGCGCGACGAGCAGTCGGATGAGTGGTTGGTTCACGGGCAGCATCGACGGATCAGAAAGCTAGGATGGATCTGCGACTTCCAGCAGTGGGCTCACTCCCCCTTCCTCCAACTGGATTCAACGTGACACCCTCTCCCCACGGCCCGCAAGAAAGCGACGACTCATACGTTCCCCGTCTCCGGCTCGGCCGCTCCGGCGGCGGACCGCTGTCACCAATGGTACCCTATTTGCATACTCGGCTGGGCGCCGGAAGACTCCCTCGTATT
>JAYZBT010000250.1:0-9759 GCA_036338615.1 Gemmatimonadota bacterium | reverse complement strand
GTAGCTTCCAACCTTCGCTAATGTCGCTTCGATCTCGGTGTCGGTGGTATCACCGTCCACCTCGGCGAAATACGCGATGCTCGCTCCGTCGGGGGACCCGTCAGGGTACCCGCTGTATACCGGGGCGCTGGTCGGGGAGGGCAGCGGGACCAGCCTCTTCAGTGGTCGAACTCGTGGGGCATCGACTGGTCGAATACGAACACGGGGATTGGCTCGGCCTCGGTGTGAAGAGGCTGTCATGCGCATGGCTTGTCGCTCACGTTGACCGCCTGACGACCCGTTCGACGACTGAAGGGGTCTGCCCCCCCGGTGTCTGTCCAGACGAGCCGAGCCATTCGGTCCCTCGGCAATGCCAAACTCCGTTGCGCCGTCATCTGACAGGGGTGCCGCTTGCGCCCCCCGGGTCTCGCACCGGATGTTGACCTCGTCTGATCAGCCGAGCTACGGTGACGAGGAGAGACGCAGCATCAACCGCGCAACCGCCATGTGCCGAACACCAAGCATGACAGGATCTTACTCGTTTGTGGGTTGGGGTGGCACGGCCCGCTCCCCTTTCCGATCACCCTTCTAGAGAGGCAGCCATGATCCGCTTCGTCAGCTGTCTGATCCTGGTGGCGCTCGTTGCCCCGCAGCTCGCTCACGCTCAGTTGAGCGCCGGTGTGGCGAGAGCCGATGTCACTCCGCCCCTCGGGGGGCCGATGTACGGGTACGGCGCACGGGGTACCAACGTGTCCCAGGGCGTGCACGACGCTCTGTTCGCGAAGGCGATCGTGCTGACCGACCAGCGCCAAAAGCTCGCCATTGTCACCCTTGATCTCGGCTCCGTCTCGACCGAGAGCGTTGCACGAATCAAGGCCATCGTCGGGCAACGAACCGATATCGAACATGTGCTCCTGGTGGCCTCGCATACGCACTCGGGGCCCCGAGCGACTCCCGACTTCCCGTCGGCGGCGAGCTCGTGGATTCGTGACGCCGAAGAGAAGATCGCCCAAGCCGTCATCGAGGCAGACGAGCGCATGGTTTCCGTGCGCGTCGGTGTGGGCTGGGGTGAGGTTCGGGAAGGCCACAACCGCCGCCTGATTCGTGCGGACGGTGCGGCCGAGATGCTCTGGGAGAATCGGGACCGCATCCCGACGAGTCCGGTGGACTACCAGCTCGGCGTCATGCGCGTCGAGCAGCTCGACGGCCAGCCACTCGCGACGCTGGTGAGTTTTCAGTGCCACCCCGTCGTGCTGGGACCGGAAAACCTCGACATCTCCGCCGACTACCCGGGCGCGTTCATGCGCATGGTTGAGGCAGAGCTGGGCGGCCAGGCGATGTTCCTGCAAGGGGCCGCGGGAGACATCAACCCCTTCTGGGACAAGACCCCGCTTGATGAAGGCGCGTTCGACCAAGTCGAAGCGATGGGTAGGGCCGTCGCGGATGAGGTGATCAGGGTGTCGGAGTCGATCACGCGCCTCGAAGCCGCCCCTGCCGTTTCGTTTCAAACCGAGGTGATTCGGCTCGCCTCACGCAGCGACGTCGAGCGCATCGAGCGAGACATGTCGGCCGAGATCAACACCGTGCTCATCGGCACTGACATCGCGCTCGCGACGTTCCCGGGAGAGTTCTTCGTCGAGCACGGCTTGGCGCTCAAGGCGCGCAGCCAGTTCGAGCACACCTTCTTCGTCGGCTACACCAACGGCGCACTCGGTTATTTCCCGACCATTCAGGCGACGACCGAGGGGGGGTACGGTGCCGCCTCATCCACCCGAGTCGAGGTGGGCGCCGGCGAGCGACTGGTCGATCGTGCGCTCATCAACCTCTATTACCTGGCCGACAAGATCTCACGATGACCTCGCGACGACTGGGTATTGGCTTCGTCGGGAGCGGGTTCGTCACGCGCTTTCACATCCAGTCGCTCGTCGGCGTGCGCGATGCCGATGTTCGAGGCATCTGGAGCCCGAACCGTGAGCGTGCCGGGGAGGCCGCGGCCCTCGCCCGCAGCCTGGAAGTCGGGGACGCTAAAGCCTTTTCGTCGATCGCCGACATGGTGGCGGACCCCTCCGTCGAAGCGATCTGGCTGTGTGGGCCGAACCACACGCGCGTGGACAACGTTCGAGAGATCTGCGAAGCCGTGATGAGCGGACGCGGAACTCTCCTGGGCATCGCGTGCGAGAAGCCGCTCGCCCGCAACGTGGCCGAGGCGAAGCAAGTGCGGGCCATGGTCGAGCAGGCGGGGCTGAATCATGGCTATCTCGAGAACCAGGTCTTTGCTCCGGCCATCAGCCGCGGCCGGGAGATCGTCTGGAGGCGAGGAGCCTCGCTGACCGGTCGGCCTTACCTCGCTCGCGCGGCCGAGGAGCACAGCGGCCCTCATACGCCGTGGTTCTGGCGCGGTGACCTGCAGGGCGGCGGCGTGCTGAATGACATGATGTGTCATTCCATCGAGGTAGTGCGCCACCTGTTGACGGATCCCCAAGCGCCACGGGCCTCGCTTCGGCCCCGACGCGTGACCGCGCATATCGCGTCGCTCAAGTGGACGCGGCCGACGTATAGCGAGCGCCTCCGGCAAGACATAGGGGAGGAAGTCGACTACCACGCTCGCCCAGCCGAGGACTTCGCCTCCGCGACAGTCGAATACGAGACGGACGATGGGGCCCGGGTGCTTGGCGAAGCCAGCACGTCCTGGAGCTACGTCGGTGCCGGGCTGCGCCTGACGATGGAGCTACTCGGACCGGAGTATTCGATGTCCCTCAACACTTTGGACGGTGGGCTGAAGCTGTTCTTCAGCCGCGAGGTGCAGGGCAGGGCGGGGGAAGACCTGGTCGAGAAACAGAACTCCGAGATCGGGCTGATGCCCGTGGTGGCCGACGAGGTGGCCGAGTACGGGTATCAGGCCGAGAATCGTCACTTCGCGCGCGCGTTTCTCAGGGGCGAACCCCCGCTCCTGACCTTCGACGCCGGCGTAGAGGTCGTCGAGCAGCTGATGACCGCGTACATGAGCGCCGAGCTGGGCAGGAGCCTGGACTTTCCGCCGGACGACTTGGAGAGCTTCGTCCCGGCGGTGGCCAGGGGGACGTGGAAGCCGTAGGCATGTCGGCTCTGACCCGTGTCCCCGTCGCGATGCTCCTCCTCCTTTACGGGTGCGGGCCCGCAGACTCGACCTCGTCGCGCGAGCCGGAAGACTTCATCGCGACCGCCAGAGTCCCGGACGACCTGAAGCTCGAGCTCGTGGCTCGCGAGCCCCAGATCGTCGATCCGGTCGCGCTTACCTTCGACGCTGATGGCCGTATGTACGTCGTCGAGATGCGCGACTACCCGACGCAGCCCGTGGGTGAGCCGACGCCCCTGGGTCGCGTGAAATTGCTCGACGACCTGGATGGTGACGGCTTCTACGAGACCGCGACGGTCTTTGCCGACGGGCTGCAGTTTCCGACGTGGGCGCTGCCCTGGCGTGGGGGAATCCTCGTCACCCGTCCACCGGACGTCGTGTTCTTGGAGGACACCGATGGAGACGGCGTCGCGGACGTCGAAGAGGTTCTCTTTGCCGGGTTTCCCGTCGCGAATACCCAGCACAACATCAACGGGCTGACCTGGGGACTGGACAACTGGGTGTACGGTGCCAACGGCGGCAACAACGGTTCGGCGCATGCGGTCGCCTCGCCCGACCAGGACGTGTCCATCAGAGGGATGGATTTTCGGTTCCGTCCGGGCACCGGCGAGCTGCGATCATCGTACGAGACCACGGGGGGCCATGGCATCGCGGTCGACGCGTGGGGTCACATGTTCGGGACCCACAACGTGAGCCACATCCAGCATATGGTCTTCCGCCCCGAGTATCTGACGCGCAGCCCGGATTTGCTCGTCGAGACCACGCGAGAACAGATCTCCGACCACGAGGCGTCGGCGTTGCTGTATCAGATCTCCGCACCCGAGACGAGGGTCAATCACCCGGAACAGGCCGGTCGCTTTTCCGGATCTTCGGGCATCGCCTACTACGGCGGAGGTGTCCTGCCCCCCGCGTATGACGGCGCGTTCTTCGTCAACGACGTCGTCGTCAACGTCGTCCATCAGGATGTCGTGCGACCGGATGGCCCATCGTTCCGAGCCAGCCGCGGAGAGGAGGGAGTCGAGTTTCTGGCGGGAGACGACAACTGGTTCAGACCGGTCACGATGGCTGTCGGACCGGACGGTGGGCTCTACGTCGTGGATATGCATCGCGCGGTGATCGAGCATCCGGAGTGGATACCGGATCAGGTGGAGCAGCGCCTCGACGTCAGGGCCGGTGATGACAAGGGCCGGATCTACCGGGTCGTTCCCAGTGAAGGGCTCGAGCGAGTACGCCCCGAGCTTGGGAGTGCCGATGTCGAGACCTTGGTAGAGGCCTTGGCGCATCCGAACAAATGGTGGCGCGACACCGCACAACGTCTGCTCGTCGAGCGCCAGGATGAATCAGCGGTTCCATTGCTGAGGCGGATGTATTTCGGGAGTGACTCCGCGTTGGGCCGACTGCACGGACTCTGGACACTGGAAGGGCTCGGTCGACTAGACCCCGAGCTCGTTCAGGCCGGGCTGGAGGACGCGAATGCGGGCGTGCGCGAGAACGCCATTCGCATGGCCGAGCCCTACCTCCTGGAGTCGCCGGAGCTCCGAGACGCCGTCCTGCGGATGGACTCGGATCCCGATGCGCGCGTCCGGCTGCAGGTTGCGCTCACCGTCGGCGGGATCGAGGGCCCCCGAGCGAACGAGGTGCTGCTGGGCATCCTCCGTCAGGACGTGGAGTATCGATGGTCCGGCGAGGCGGTCCTGGCAGGCCTGGCCGCGGAGCCCGGCGTCGCGCTGGAGGCGCTGCTTGCCTCAGGTGATCCGTTCGTGCGGGAGGTCACCGATGCGAGGCGCGACGTGATCAGGCGTCTCGCCTCTGCGGTGGGCGCTCGCGACGGTCCCGGGGCGGTCTTCTCGCTGGTGAGTGTGGCGGGCGGGTCGCGGCTCGCCCCAGGCTGGCGCGCCGCGCTACTCGATGGCCTGGCCGACGGCCTCGGACGTGGACGCGAGGCTTCGGGGGTAGAGGCGCCGATGCGGGTGGCACTGGAGCAGGCCATCAACTCCGGGTCCACTCCCGTAGTGCGAGGGGCACTACGGGTGGCCGCGGGCCTCCGCATACAGGACACGGAAGCTCAGGACCGCGCGATGGCCCGGGCGCGCGTCCGTGTCTTAGACGCGTCGTTGTCCGTTTCCGAACGCGTCGAAGAGGTGGAGCTCCTCGGTTTGGGAAGCTATGCCCAGGTTGGTGAGACCTTGCTCGGAGTCATGGAGTCTCGACAGCCGCTCGAGCTTCAGATCGAGGCCGCCCAAGCGATGGCCCGCCTCGGTGACGAGGCGACAGGAGCAGAGGTCCTCGACCGGTGGAGAAGCTACAGCCCCCAGGTGAAGGCGATCGCGCTCGACATGCTGCTGCGCCGGGTGACCTTCCACGAGCTGCTGATCTCGGCACTCGAGCGCGGAGACCTCAACTCCGGTGAGCTCAACCTGGATCTGGAGCAGCGCCGCCGACTCCTTCGCCGCTCATCCGATGACGTAGCAACCCGCGCCGCGGGGTTCTTCGGCGATCACGAGTTCAGCAATCGCGGTGAAATCGTGGATCAGCATCTGGATGAGGTGGTCGGCCTGCGGGGAGACGAGTCACGAGGGCAACAGCACTTCGAGTCACTGTGCGCCCAGTGTCACTTCTTGCGCGGGGAGGGGCACCGGGTAGGACCCGACCTCGGTATGGCGTTCGCCAAGGGAAAAGAGGACCTCCTGACATCCATCTTGGACCCGCACAGCGCGATCGCTCCTGAGTATGCGAACTACGTGGTGGAGACCACGGACGGGGAGCTTCTGAACGGTATCCTCAGATCAGAGACGCCGACGAGCATCACGCTCATGCGGGCTCAGGGGGAAACGGACATCGTCCGCCGCGGCGACATCCGTGAGATCCGCACCGACGGCCTTTCGTTGATGCCGGACGGGCTGGAGCAGGGGCTCGAGTTCCAGGACCTGGCCGATCTGCTCGCCTTCCTGCAGCAGCGCGAGCAATAGCCCACACAGGAGAACCGTATCATGAACAGTCGTGTCAGATGGCAGGCCGCGCTGGCAGTCTTGGCGGCCGGGCTCGTCGTGCTACCACCGTCGGCTCTCGCCCAGGAGATGAGGGCGGGAGTGGCGAAGGCCGTCATCACGAACAGTGAGCCACGGGTGATGGTGAATGGCCGGGTGTCGGAGGGGACGGCGGAGGACATCTACGCTCGCGCCCTTGTGTTGAACGACGGAACCAACCGCCTGGTCTTCATCACGTACGACCTGAACTGCCTCGACGTCGCGACGCCTCTCCTGCGCCAGCGCGCGAGGAATGAGCTCGGCATCGATCCGTCACGCCTCATCCTGTTGGCGACGCACAACCACAACGCGCCCATCCAGATCAACCCGGACAACTTCGACTACGGGGAGTGGTTGGCCGAGCGGATGTTCGAGCTCATCGAGGAAGCGATCGCCAACGAGCGCGGGCCGGTCGACGTGCTCTTCGGGTGGGGTGACGGATACTTCATCACCACCAGGGGCGATGCGCCCGCCGACTACGAGATCCAACTCCTGAAAGTGGTGCAAGGCGAGCAGCCCGTGGCGCTGCTCTTCAACCACGGCACGCATCCGGCGCAGGCGTCGCGTTCGAAGATCGACGCCGGGCACCCTGGCTACGCCATGGATGAGATCGAAGCAGCTATCCCGGGTGTGCAGGCCATGTATGCCGACGCCTCAGGCGGTAACCAGTACGCGGTGCGGCCCGCCGACTATGACCAGCGGACGACCGACGCGCGGGCCGCCGGACCGGAGGCCGTCGATGCGGTCATGGAGGAGGTCGCGAGAGGCCTGGGGCACGAGCTCGCGACAGCCGTCCTGGAGATCGCGGACGGAGAGCTGCAGGACATCACGGGCCCCATCACGAGCACGATAGAAGTCCTCTCGCTGCCGCTGGCTCCACCGATTTCCAGAGAGGCTACGCTCGAGCTCGCCGAGGGGTTCCCGCCCGATGTGGGCTTCGTACCATACCCGCACCCTTATCGGAGCACGAACTGGGTGCGGATGCTGCTGCGGTATTACGAGCACGGCCTCCCGTTTCCGACGACCACGACCGAGATGATCTGCACCGACGATACGTACCTGATTCACCGGAGCGATACGGAGCTCCTCGACAGGTACGACTACAGCATCCACGACGTGCTGCCGTGCGTCTACAACGAGGTCATCGTCGCGAAGATCGGACCGATGCCGCTCGTGGCGATGCAGGGGGAGGTGTGCGCCCCCATCGGCGCGCGTATCAAGGATGCGTTTCGGCGCGACATGCCGATCATGGTGTTCGGCTACATGGGCGAGCACAATCTCTACATTCCGACGCGCGAGCTCGTGCGTCGGGACGCCTACCAGTCGCGGGTGATTCAGATTCAGTACGCCTCGCCGGTCGGATGGTCTCCGGAGGTCGAGGACATGATGATCAACGGGGTGATCAGGGTGGTGAGGTCGATCTTGGAGTAGGGGCTGGATATGATGACGAGCCTTCGCGCGATCACAGCGCTTGTTGCCGCCTGGATGGTGCTCTCCTTCACGTCCGAGGCGGATGGCCGCGCCACCGGGCAGACGCTCCCGGAAGAACAGGTGTATGTCAACTCTCTCGGCATGAGCTTCGTGAGGGTCGCGCCCGGGACGTTCCTGATGGGCTTCGAGGGGGACTCCCTGACGGAGGCGCTCACGGAGCGAGAGTGGCAGCGAGCGGGCGACTTCGATGAACACCCTCGTCATCGGGTGGCCATCAGCCGGCCGTTCCATATCGGCGCGTTCGAGGTCACCAACGCGCAGTACGAGCAGTTCGACCCCGCACATCGTTCGCTGCGGGGCAAGCACGGCCTGTCGCGAGACAATGATGAGGCGGTGGTCTTCGTCAGCTGGCACGAGGCGAGCCGCTTCGCCGAGTGGCTCAGCGACCTGGAGGGCCGACCGTACCGGCTCCCGACCGAGGCGGAATGGGAGTACGCCGCCCGGGCCGGCACCACGGGGCGATTCCACACCGGCCCGTCGCTCCCGGAGTTGGCGCTCGAGAACAACGTCGCGAGTCGCTACCCACCGCGTGTCGACGTGTCGCTCGAGGTCGGCTCCGCGTCGCCGAACGCGTGGGGGCTCCACGACGTGCACGGCAACGTGGAGGAGTGGTGCCTCGACTGGTACGGCCCCTACGAGGCCGGTGACCAGACCGACCCGGTCGGGCGCGTCGCCGGTGACTTCCGCGTGACGCGTGGAGGGAGCCACTCGACGACTCCATACTATCTGCGATCGGCTAATCGGATGGGCACACTACCGGAGAACGCGCACGGTCTGATCGGGTTCAGGCTGGTCATCGGTGCGATGTCCGACACCGAGCCTCTGCCGGCGCCACCACCACCGCTCAATCAGCGGGGCGTCAGTCAGGACGCGCCGCCGGACCTCGATCGAGGACCCGAAGCGAGCGTTCCGTTCTTCAACGGGCCGCGGGTATACATGAAGATCCCACGCGACACCCACGGCGAGATGTTCGAGTCCCACAATCATGACCCGGGCCTGGCCGAGTGCTGGAACGGCGACCTGCTCGCGATCTGGTATAGCACGGTGTCGGAACGAGGGCGACACCTGGTGCTCGTGGCCAGTCGCCTCCGCCACGGTGAGGAGGAATGGGAGCCCGCGTCGCCGTTCTGGGACGTGCCGGACCGGAATGATCACGCGCCCGCACTCTGGTTCGACGGTGACCGCACGCTCTACCACTTCGTGGGCTTGTCGACGGGCTACGGCTACAACGGGAATCTGGCGATGGTTTTGCGGACCTCGACCGACTGCGGCGCAACCTGGTCCAAGGCGCGGCTGATCGGCCCCGAGCACCAGCAGCGCCATCAGGCGGCCGAGTCGGTCTTTCGAGCCACCGACGGCTCCATCGTTCTGGCCACCGACGCCAACCCGGGCTCGACGGTTTTGACGAGCCGAGACGAGGGGCTGACCTGGACGGAGATGGGAGGCACGATCGCGGGCATCCATGCCGGCGTCGTTCAACTGACGGACGGACGGCTGATGGCCATGGGACGCGGGGACAACATCGAGGGCATGGCGCCGAAGAGCGTGTCGACGGACATGGGCAGAAACTGGAGCTACAGCGCGACGCCGTTCCAGGCTCTCCGCGGGATGCAGCGTCCGGTGCTGTTCCGGACCAGGGAGGGCCCCCTCCTCTTCGTCTCTTTTTCCGGCGCACGCACGCAGCCGAATCGAGTCGACATGATGATCACCGACGCGACCGGTCTGGAGCGCCCCGTCTCGGGTCTGTTCGCGGCGTTGTCGTTCGACGAAGGGGAGACGTGGCCGACGCGACGTCTGATCAGCGACGACAGACCGAGCAGACAGTTCGCGACGACCGATCGCATGATCTTCACGATGAGCCGCAGCAGCGCCGAGAGCTTCGGTTACCTTGCCATCACCCAGACCCCCGACGGCATCATCCACCTCATCTCGAGCAAGAACCACTACCTGTTCAACCTGGCGTGGTTGCGGACCCCGCCGCCGCCGGAGTTCTGAGATCAGGCCGATGCGTTGTGGGTCCGGCGCCCGTCCTGTTCCAAAACGGGCTCACCAAAAGGCGATCTGGCGGTCTCTGGCGCCGCTTGCGACGGCGGCGGGAGGCACCCAATACCACGTCGGCGGTAAGTTTTGGGAGTCCCAGGACGATCC
>JAYZBT010000249.1:0-13158 GCA_036338615.1 Gemmatimonadota bacterium | reverse complement strand
TCCGCGGCGGCGCGCAAGGTTTCGACGCGCTTACAGAAAGCGAAGCGCACCACCGAGCGACCCCGCTCCGGTACGCTGTAGAAGCTCGAGCCCGGAACCGGCGTCACGCCGCCCTCGCTGGTCAGGCGTTGCGCGAAGGTGGTATCGTCCTCAGCGGAGATGCCGCTGAAATCCGCGAGCACGTAGTAGGCCCCCTGAGGGGCAGCACAACGGAAGCCCGCGCCCTGTAGCGCCGAGACGAGCACGCCCCGTCGTTCCTCGTATCCGGCGACCATCTCGGAGTAGTAGTCGGCGCCGAGGTCGCGCATGCCCACCGCGCACGCCTCCTGCAGCGGAGCGGGAGCACCCACCGTGAGGAAGTCGTGCACCTTGCGGATCGCTTCTGTGAGGGTCGGCGGTGCCACGATGGTGCCCACGCGCCAGCCGGTCACGCTGAATGTCTTGGAGAGCCCGCTCACGGTGATCGTGCGCTCGCGCATCCCCTCGAAGGTGGCGAGGACGTGATGTTCGCCCTCGTAGTAGATGTGCTCGTAGATCTCGTCGGTGATCGCGAGGATGTCGTGCTCTCGGCAGAGATCCGCGATCGCCTGCATCTCCTCCCTGTCCAGAACACGTCCCGTCGGGTTGTTGGGCGTGTTCACAACGATCGCGCGCGTCCTCGGCGTCACCAGCGCCGAGAGCCTTTCAGGGTCCACCCGATACTCTGGCGCGTCCAGGGAGAGGAAAACCGGCGTCGCCTGGGAGAGTACCGCGTCGGGGCCGTAGTTCTCGTAGAAGGGCTCGAAGACGATGACTTCGTCGCCGGGATCGACGACGGCGAGCATGACCGCGGCCATCGCCTCCGTCGCGCCGCAGGTGACGGTGATTTCCCGCTCGGGGTCGACGTCCAGGTCGTACATCCTGCCGTACTTCTCCGCCAGCGCATGGCGGAGGCTGGCCGTGCCCCACGTGATAGCGTACTGGTTGACATCGTTTCGAATGGCCGCGCAAGCCGCCTCTTTGAGCAGCTCGGGTGCGGGAAAGTCGGGGAACCCCTGCGCGAGGTTGATGGCGTCGTATTGCCGCGCGACACGGGTCATCTCGCGGATGACCGACTCGGAGAACGTGTGCGTGCGCTTGGCGGTCCGGAGAAAACGCTCGGTCATCTGGGCCCAGTGCTGACGAGGTGGAAAGAGGTGGCGAGAGGCCCACATTCTGTCGCCGCGCAGCTGCCGGCGCCATAGTTCGGCTACTCAACGCCAATGGGCACCCGGAGCGACCATGACGCAGCGACCCACGAGGGCCCTGACAGGCGCGCCCGTGGTGACAACGAGCCTGTTCTGCTCCACGATGTTGGCAGCGCAGGCGGCTCCGCTGGTCGTAGAGGTGCGAGCCGGTGCGTCTACGCCGCTCGCGTCGTTCGCCACCGGGAGTCGGGCCGGCGAAGGCACCGACGCCGGAGCGTCATTCGCCCTGGACCTCGTCCTCACGGGCGAGACCCGACGCGCGCTGTATGTCGGTTTCAGTCAGAATCGCTTCGGATGTGGGGAGGCTGGCTGTGCCGGTGTTGCCCAGTACGTCGCCACCGGATTCGCGGTGGGGTTTCGCTGGGACCTGCGGACGCGGGGCTCCGTCATCCCCTGGGTCCGGCTCGGTGGCATTACAACGAGCGTAGAGACTCCTGACGGGATCACGCTGTCGGCGGATCAGGCGGAAGGAGTCTCGGATTTGGGCTATGGCGCCGAGATGGGTCTGGGCGTCTACATCGGGACGTAATAGTCGGGTTGCGCTCAATCCTGGCGTCCCCTTTTCGGTGATCAATACAGGGTTGCCCGACGGTGGGCTGCTACGCATGCGCTACCTGGTCGTGGACCTGGCGATCACGCTTTCGTTCTGACCGCTCTGACCCCTACGGGTTCGCCGGTGCCTCGGAGGTCTCCACGCTTGGCCTCTCGCCGATCGCGTGCTCCCAACTGTGAGCCGGACGGTAGGCGCGGGCACTCGTCATGGCGTCGAGGGCGTCGCACACCGCCACTAGGCGGGACGTGGGAGGGATTGCGGCCCCGGGCGCAGTCGATCCGGGTACCCCGTGTCGTCCCAGCGCTCCGCGCCCGCGCTCAGCGCTTCTGTCGCGATCCTAGGGTCGTGAAGGCCCGTAATGACCAGAATCTGCGTGCGCGGCCAGGTGAATCGGGATACGGCGGTTTCGACATGGGTGAGCTTCCCAATGACGTTTCAGGGGGGGGTGACGCGCTTCGCGTAGCACGCTACGGGGTTGACGCCCCGACTGCCGCGGTACCTCTTCCGCCCCCGTGCCTGGACGGCGCGGGGGCGGCCTTCTGCCCCATCGACCTACGGCCATTCAGGAGTTCTCATGCGCCACCTCAGGATTCTCGCGCTCGGCGTGGTCGGCACTCTCTCGCTGGCTCCGCCGGCATTGGGCTCGGCGCAGGAGTTCGACCCGTCGCTGTTCTCCGCGATGACGGCCCGAAACATCGGGCCGGCGGGAATGAGCGGCCGGATCGCCGCCATCGACGGCCTGGCGTCTGACCCCAACGTGCTGTGGGTTGGAGCGGCAACGGGCGGTGTGTGGAAGTCCAGCAACGGGGGCACGACCTGGACCCCCGTCTTCGACGAGCAGCGCGTGAGCGGCATCGGGGCCATAGCGATCGACCAGAATGCGCCAGAGGTGGTGTGGGTGGGCACCGGCGAAGGGAACCCGCGCAACAGCGCCGGGGTCGGCGCGGGGCTCTACAAGACGATGGATGGCGGCCAACACTGGCAGCTGTTGGGCTTCGAGGAGTCCGAGCGGATTCATCGCATCGTCCTGCACCCGACCAACTCCGACATCGCATGGGTCGGGGTCATGGGGCCGGCCTGGAGTGACGGGGAAGAGCGGGGCGTGTACAAGACTACGGATGGTGGACGCAGCTGGGAGCATGTGCTCTGGGTGGACGAACGCACGGGGATCGGCGACCTCATCATCGACCCGTCGAATCCCATGAAGCTGTTTGCAGCGATGTGGGAGTTCCGCCGAGATCCGTGGTTCTTTACTTCGGGTGGTCCTGGCTCCGGGCTGTACGTCAGTCACGACGGCGGCGAAAACTGGTCCCGCTACGGCGAGGACGACGGCCTTCCGGCCGGGGAACTCGGACGCATCGGTCTCGCGATCTCCGCGAGCGAGACCAGCGTGGTATACGCGCTCGTGGAGGCGACTGAGAGCGCTCTCCTCCGTTCCGACGACGGTGGGCGGAGCTGGCAGACGGTGAACGACGAGCCTGGTGTCGCCAATCGGCCCTTCTATTACAGCGACATCTTCGTCGACCCCGACAGCGAACTCAGGGTCTACAACCTCAACTCACGAATCTGGATTTCGGAGGATGGGGGGCGCGTTTTTGCCCAGGCACAAGTCGATGTGCACTCCGACTTCCACGCGATGTGGATCGATCCCAACGATGCGCGACACATCCTGGTCGGCACCGACGGGGGGGTGTGGGAAACGCGCGACAAGGCGAAGACCTGGCGTGCCTTCGACAACTTGCCGGTGGGTCAGTTTTACCACATCAGCGTCGACGACGCGGTTCCGTACAACGTATACGGGGGCATGCAGGACAACGGATCCTGGCGGGGGCCTTCGGACGTCTGGCAGGTTGGCGGCATCCGCAACTACTCTTGGCGGGAAGTGGCGTTCGGCGACGGCTTCAACAGCCTGCTCGACCCACGGGATCCCAACCTCGGCTATGGCATGTCTCAGGGGGGGCGCCTCGTGCGCTTCGATCTGCGGACCGGAGAACGCAAATTCATTCGCCCGTGGGCACCGGACGGAACGGCGCTTCGCTTCAACTGGAACGCGCCCCTCGCCTTCGACCCCTTCGCCCCAGGGACCGTCTACTACGGCAGCCAGTTCGTTCACAAGAGCGAGGACCGCGGCAACACGTGGCAGGTGATCAGCGCGGACCTGACCACGAACGACGCATCCAAGCAGAGGCAGGCCGAGAGTGGTGGGCTCACGATCGACGCGTCGGGTGCGGAGAACCACACGACGCTGTTGACCATTGCGCCGAGTCCGGTGGAGCCTGAGCTCATCTGGACGGGTAGTGACGACGGCAAGGTCTACCTCGCGCGTGCCGGTGGAGGCACGTGGGAAGACCTGACCGACGAGATCGGTGGGGTGCCCGATGATACGTGGATCCCGCACATCGAGCCCTCGAAGCACGCCGGCGGCACCGCATACGTCGTATTCGACGACCACCGACGTGGGAACTGGGAGAGCTACCTGTACCGCACCGACGACTACGGCGATGACTGGGACAATCTCGGGCGCAACAAGGGTGTGGACGGGCGGGACCGCGGAATCGACGGGTTTCTGCACACCGTCGAAGAGGACCCGGTGACGCCCAACCTGCTCTTCGCTGGCGGAGAGTTCGGACTCTTCGTCTCCGTGGACCGCGGCGAGCGCTGGTTCAAGTGGAGCAATGGCTTCCCGACGGTGCCCGTTCGGTCCCTCGTGGTGCATCCGCGTGATCACGACCTGTTGATTGGTACCCACGGTCGCGCCATCTGGATTCTCGACGACATTCGGCCGTTGCGGGCCATCGCCGAGAACCCGTTGCTGATGCAGGAGCCGGTGCATTTGTTCGAAACGCCCACCGCCTACGTGCACTACACGGCGGCTGTCGACGGATACCACTTTGCCGGCGATGCGATGTTCCGGGGTGAGAGCCGTCCGGAGGGGGCGCTGATCACGTACTGGCTTCAGCTCCCGAACGAGGACGGGGCTGAGATCACGGTGTCCACACCGGCCGGAGAAACGCTGAGGACGATTCAGGCACCTGCCGCACGAGGTATGAATCGTATCTCTTGGGACCTGCGCACGGACGTACCCGGGGTTCATCCGGACGCCGGCCTCGGCGCCGCTGGCGCTGCCGCGAAGACCGCCGACTGGGATGGCGGTTTCTTCGAGCTCGACGCCCCTCAGCTTCTTCCGGGCGAGTACACGGTCACGGTGCGGGTAGGCACGATGGAGTCGAGCCAGCAGTTGACCGTATTGGCGGACCCTCGTGTAGACGTTTCGATGTCGATGAGGCGACAGCGGCTCGACGCGGTGGTTCGCGGCGCTCAGTTCAGCCATCGCCTGGCGTCTGTTCAGCGGGCCGCCGATGATGTCACCGCCGGCGTGGAACGGGTGCGAGTACATCTCGACCGCATGTCCTCGGATGCGGCGTCCGATCTCCGGGCCGCCGCCGCCGCGCTGCTCGATCGCCTCGCCGCGGTCGTGGATCTCGGACCGGCTCGCACCTACCGAAGAGCGGTGGCGGGCTTGTCCAGTTCGTACGATCAACCGACCGAGGCGCAGCGACTCGACCTGGATCGGCTCGGCGAACTGGTCGACGCGCTCGAGTCCGACGTGAACGTATTGATCGTGGGAGAAGTCACCCGCTTCCGCGACCGGGTGCTCGCGGCGAATATCGAGGTCTTCTCGCTGCCGAGTTTCGTTGGGAACTGAGTGGCTTGAACGGGTAGCTTGCTCGCCGATGTGTGTTTATGTGTTGGGCTGGTGTGGAGCCAATCCGAGGCCAAAAGGAGTCGTCGCATGAAGTACGGTCGCATTTCAGCCATGATCGTGTTGGCGCTGACAGCCGTTCCGTCGAGTGCCGATTGTGGCGCGCGATTGGCCGCCCAGAATCCTTCGGATCTCTTCGCATCCATGCGGGCGAGAGAGATCGGGCCGGCCGGCATGAGCGGTCGCATCTCGGACGTCGAGGTTGTGCTCAGCGACCGCAACATCATCTACGTGGGCTCGGCCACCGGCGGACTCTTCAAGTCCGACGATGGCGGCATCAGCTGGAACCCGGTATTCGACGACCAGAATGTGCTCGGCATCGGAGCGGTCGCTGTCTTCCAGCCGAATCCGGACATCGTGTGGGTCGGCACGGGTGAGGGGAATCCCCGCAACAGCGCCGGCGTGGGTCGCGGCCTCTTCAAGTCGATCGATGGCGGCCGGACCTGGCGGTCCATGAGGCTGGAACGATCAGAGCGCATCCACCGCATCATTACGCACCCGACCGACCCGGACATCGTCTACGTGGGTGTGATGGGGCCCGCGTGGTCGGATAGCCAAGAGCGCGGGCTGTATCGCACGCGCGACGGCGGCCGCACGTGGGATCGCGTGCTCTTCGAGAACGAGCGCACGGGCATTGCCGACATGGTCATGGATCCGAGGAACCCGGACAAGATCTTCGCCGCGATGTGGGAGTTCAGGCGCACGCCGTGGGACCTCACATCGGGCGGACCGGGGTCGGGCCTCTTCGTGACGCACAACGGCGGGGACAGCTGGGCGCGTTTGTCCGCCGCCGACGGATTGCCAGAGGGCGAACTGGGCCGCATCGGGGTGGTGGTGTCTCCCTCGAACCCGGACGTGGTTTACGCGATCGTCGAGGCGACTCGGTCCGAGTTACTGCGCTCGGATGATGGTGGCCGGACTTGGAACACGAGCGACGACGGCCGGGGCGCGAACCCACGGCCGTTCTACTATGCCGACCTGCGGATCGATCCTAAGAACGAAAACCGCCTCTATCGCTTGCAATCTTCGATTCAAGTGAGTGAGGACCAGGGGCGAAATTGGAGCACGGTGGTATCCAGCGGGATCATCCACGGCGACGTGCACGAGCTGTGGATCGATCCCGACGATCCGCGTCGAATGATCCTGGGTGAGGACGGCGGCATCGCACTCACCTACGACCGAGGCGACGCGTGGCGCTTCGTGGAAAACCTGGCGGTGGCGCAGTTCTACCATGTCACGGTCGACGACGCGACGCCGTTCAACATCTACGGCGGTCTCCAGGACAATGGTTCGTGGTACGGGCCCAGTACCGTCTGGGAAAACAAGGGCATCCTGAACGCCCACTGGCGACGTGTGGGCGGCGGGGACGGCTTCAGCGTGATGCCCGACCGCGGCGACAGTGAGCACTTCGGATATTCGATGTCCCAGGGCGGCAATCTGCAGCACTTCAACAAGCAGACCGGAGCGCGACGCAGCATCCGACCCGTTCACCCGGATGGTACCCAGCTCCGCTTCAACTGGAATGCCGGCCTGACGTGGGATCCCCTCGATCCCGGCACGATTTTCCTGGGCAGCCAGTTCGTTCACAAGAGCAGCGATCAGGGCCGCACCTGGCAAATCATCTCGCCGGACCTGAGCACGAACGACCCGCTCAAGCAGCGCGCGGACGTGAGCGGGGGACTCACGATCGACGCATCGGGCGCGGAGATGCACACGACCATCATCTCGATCGCTCCCAGCTCGCTGGAGGCCGGACTGATCTGGGTGGGTACGGACGACGGCAACGTCCAGATCACGCGGGACGGTGGCGCCAACTGGCAGAACGTGCGCGACAACATCGTGGGCCTCCCGCACGGCATCTGGGTACCCGACGTGCAGCCCTCCAAGCACGCGCTGGGTCGAGCTTATGTGGTTGCGGAGGACCACCGACGCGGGGACTGGACGCCCCACGTGTATGTGACCGACGACTACGGCGCGACCTGGACGGCGCTGGCGACGCCCGACATCGATGGCTTCGTGCACGCCATCGAGGAGGACCCCGTGAACGAGAATCTGCTCTTTCTGGGGACCGAGTTCGGGCTGCGAGTAAGCCTCGATCGAGGGGTCTCCTGGCAGAAATACGAGTCCGGCGTGCCCGCGGTCCCGATTCGCGATCTCGTCGTGCACCCACGGGACGCCGACCTGGTTCTGGGAACGCATGGGCGAGCGCTCATCGTGCTCGACGACGTCCGCCCGCTGCGCGAGCTCGCCGAGGACCCGTCGATCCAAGGAGCGACGGTGCACGTGTTCGGCCCGCCTCCCGCGTACGACATGAGCATCGCCGAGGCGATTGGTTACCGGTCGACCGGGCATACCATGCAGCAGGCCGAGACACGCGCCAACGGCGCGATCCTTACCTTCTGGACCGCCGAGAGTGGCAGCGCGCGTGTCGAAATCACCAATAACGAGGGGGCCCTCGTCTACACCCGCTCTCTAGATGCGAGCGAAGGCGCCAACAGGTTCGTCTGGAACCTGCGGCCGGCCGGGGACTCCGACGAGGCCTTGTTCCCCAGGCAACTCGCGGTCTTCCCAGGGGTGTATCAGGTCTCGGTAACCGTGGGCGATCTGACTTCGGCGACCAGCCTCGCTGTCATGAGTGACCCGCGAACCACCGTGAGCATGGACGAGTTGATCGCCAAGAGAGATGCCTTGCTGGAGATGTCGGTAATCCAGCAGCGCGTGGACGACGCGCGCGAGCGGCTCGCGGACTTGATGACGGCGGTGGGGGCCGTGCTCGAAACGCTGGAGGAAGCGAGCGAAACGCTGCGCGCGCAGGGTGAGGCCCTCCGGACGGAGCTCGGTGTGCTGGACGAGAGGCTCTTCACGGGCGCCGAGTGCCAGGGCATGTGTGGCGGCGACGTCGTGGCGAGCGCCGTTGGTCAGCCCATGGGGCGCATCACGGGAGGGACAGGCGGCCCCTCCGAGAACACGCGCCACATGATGGACCAGGCGGGCGCTGCCGCCGACACGATCGTGAGCGAGATCGCGGCCGTCGTGGACGGCTCGGTCGCGCAGTATAGGGATGCGTTGTTGGCGGCAGGCTACACGCCGTTCGGTGTCGGCCGATGAGGTCCGCGATGGCTCTGGCTGCGGCACTGCTGATCGGCCTGACCCACGGGGCGGTTCTCGGTGCTCAGGAACAGGTGCGCATCTTCATATCGGTCGACCTGGAGGGCATCGGCGGCATCGGCACTGGCGCTATGACATCGACGAACGGCAAGGACTACGGCCTGAGTCGTCGGCTCATGACGGCTGAGGTGAACGCCGTCGTCGCGGAGATCTTTTCCCGTGATCCGGAGGCGCAGATCGTCGTGAACGACTCGCACGGCGATCACCAGAACGTGTTGCACACGGAACTCGACGCGCGCGTCGTCTACATCCAGGGCGCCATCAAGCCGTTGGGCATGGTACAGGGGCTCGACGCGTCGTTCGACGGGGTGATCTTCATCGGATACCACGCCAAGGCCGGCGACCCGGATGGCTTCCTGGCGCACACCGGCACTGGATCTGTAAAAGGCCTGTGGCTCAACGACGTCGAAGTGGGTGAGGGAGGCATGAACGCGGCCTTTGCCGGCGGCCACGGCGTTCCGGTGATCCTGGCGGCGGGGGACTCGGCCGCAACGGCGGAGCTCGGCGCGCTGCTGCACACGGAGACCGTCACGACCAAGACGGCGGAGACGCCGGCGTCGGCGCGCCTGATCCATCCCGAGCGAGTGCGAGAAATGCTGCGCGAGGGCGTGGGCCGAGCACTCGCGCGACTCGAGCGGGGCGATTTCGCACCCTTGGACCTCGGTACCCCCGTCCGCATCCGCATGCGCTTTGCATCGACCACACACGTAGACATCCTTCAGTCGATTCCGGGCATGGCCAAGGTGGATGGCTTCACCGTCGCATACACGGCCCGGGACGCGGACGAAGCGTATCGCCTCATCCGCCTCATGTACCGATTCGTCAGCTCCTGACCAAAGAAAGCAGAGGACCCCGATTTCATGATTCGTGATGCGCTGCTCTGGGCCTCCACCAACCCTCTGCTCGCGCAGCGCCTTCCGCAGTACGCCTTCGTGCGGCGAGCCACGAAGCGCTTTCTGGCCGGGGAGACTCTGGACGAAGCCCTGAACGAGGCCGCCCGCCTCGCCGACAGTTCGATCACGGGCACGACCACACTGCTCGGCGAGGACCTGGCTTCCGAGGAAGAGGCGGACGAGGTGGTCGAGCACTACCTCGGGGCGTTGAAGTCGATCAGCGAGCGCGGCCTCGACGTGGAGATCTCGATCAAGCCGACGCAGCTGGGGCTCGACTTCAGTGTGGATCGCACGCAGGAGCGGCTGGACCGGCTCATCGCCGCGGCCTCGGCTCCCGTGTGGATCGATATGGAGGATTCCAAGCACGTGGACGCCACGCTCGAGCTCTTCACGAGCGCGCTCGCCGAGAAGAAGGACGTGGGGCTCTGCTTGCAGTCGTATCTGCACCGCACGAAGGGAGACCTGGAACAGCTGTTGCCGCTCGATCCCTCCATCCGCCTCGTGAAGGGTGCGTACAACGAGTCGGACAGCGTGGCGTACCCGAAAAAGGGAGACGTCGACCAGAACTTCGTTCGCCTCACGAAGATGCTTTTGCGAGCGCGGACCGACGGAGGAAAGGGCCGACCCGTAATTGGAACGCACGACCCACGCATGGTCGGGGAAACGACTCGTCTGGCGTACGAGTTCAACCTGAAGAAGGGCAGCTACGAGTTCGCCATGCTGCACGGCATCGACCGCGCGCAACAGGGCCGACTGGCGCGAGGAGGACACGCCATGCGCGTGCTGCTCAGCTACGGCCCATCCTGGTTCCCGTGGTACATGCGCCGTCTGGCCGAGAGGCCGGCGAACCTGCTCTTCGTCATGAAGCAGCTGCTCCGCTAGTGGCGAGGGACGGGACGGGGCGGTAATGGAGGTCCCCCCGGCCACACGCGCCGACCGCGACCCCGCGGCTGACGCTGACCCACAGCGCTGGCGGACGCTCGCGCTGCTATCCGCGGCGATGATGCTGTCGTTGTCGGCTTGGATGACCGCGACCGCGCTCGGCCCCGAGCTTCAGCAGCGCTGGGGGCTGACCGCGGCTCAGGTTGGGTGGCTCACGACCATCGTGCAACTCGGCTTCGTCGCGGGGACCGCGGTCGCGGCCTTGTTGAACCTGGCCGACATAATCTCGTCGCGCGCCTACTTCGCTACCTCGGCGCTGCTGGCAGCCGCCGCCAACGCGCTCTTGCTGCTGGTGCCCGGGTACGGGCCGGCGCTCGCTGCCCGCTTCGCCACCGGGTTCTTCCTGGCCGGCGTGTATCCGCCGGGCATGAAGATGATCTGCACCTGGTTTCGCTCGGGCCGCGGCCTCGCCGTCGGGACCGTCGTCGGGGCTCTCACGGTCGGAAAAGCTATGCCGTACCTGCTGAAGGCAATGGGCGGGCCAAGTATGACCGCCGTCGTCGCGGGCGCCTCGATCGCGGGGCTCGTCGCGGCCTCGCTCGTGGCGGTGGCCTACCGCGAGGGACCGTACCCGTTTCCGCGGCGCGCCTTCGAGTGGACGCGCCTGTCGCGCCTGCTCCGGCACCGGGAAACGATGCTCGCCACCGGCGGATACCTGGGGCACATGTGGGAGTTGTACGCCATGTGGACCTGGGTTCCTGCTTTCTTGCTGGCGTCGGCTGGGACCGGAGTCTCGCACGTCCTGATCGATCTGGTCGCCTTCGGAGCGATCGCCGCTGGTGGGCTCGGCTGCGTTTGGGGCGGCGTGATGGCGGACCGGATCGGTCGTGCTCGCGTGGTGAACCTCGCCATGACGGCCAGCGGAGTCTGCTGCGTCGTCGCGGGATTCGCGTTCGACGGTCCCTTCCTCGTGCTCGCCCTGCTGACCTGGGTCTGGGGCTTCTTCGTGGTCGCCGACTCGGCGCAGTTCAGCGCGCTGGTCACGGAGGTCGCTCCGCCAGACTCCGTGGGGACCGCCCTGATGCTTCAGACGTCGGCCGGCTTTCTGCTCACCATGGTCACGATCCAAGCCGTGCCGATGATGGTCGACGCCGTCGAGTGGCGTTGGGCGTTCGCCTTCCTTGCCCTCGGGCCGGTGGTCGGTATCATGAGCATTATTCAACTCGCTGGCGCGCAACCTTCTGTCGCCCCGAAGGGTTGAACATCGCGATTTGCGTCTATCATGTCCGAACCGAGGACCTCCGCATGAAGCACCGCATAGCTCTACTGGGCGCTCTGCTCGCCGTCGCGATCGGCGCCACATCCCTGCCGTTCGCCACCCCCGATCTGCACTTCGCGCTCAGCAAGTCCATGCCCGAGGCGGACTCGTCGATCGGGTCGCCTCCCGAAGTTCGCCTCTGGTTCACGGAGGTGCCCGAGGCGAGTTCCGTGTCGATACGCGTTGTCGACTCGGGCGGAGATCTGATCGCCGCGGGCGACGTCGCGCAGGACGAGGACGACGGCAAAGTCTTCAGCGTCGCCATAGAGGGTCCGCTCGCCGCGGGCGGGTACACGGTGGCGTGGCGCGCGATCGGCGCTGACGGACACGTGGTGCGGGACGACTTCGAGTTCGCGGTCGCACAACAGTAGACTGCGCCCGTAACTCCTTCGTCGCTGCCACCGGACTGACGCCGTGCTCCATGTCCTGATCGCGCTCGGCCTGTTGCTCGGGCTCGGCACCGGGTTGCTGGCCGCGGCAACCGGGTCGGAGTTGCTGACCGCGATCGCGGCGGGGTCTGCTCCGCTCGGCACGGTCTTCATGAACGCCATCCGCATGGTGGTGATCCCACTGGTGATGGCGGTGATCTTCACCGGCGTGGCCAAGCTGGGGGACCCCCGGAAGCTGGGCAGGCTGAGTGGCCTGACGCTCGGCTTCTTCTGGATCACGGTGATCCCGGCGATTGTCATCGGGATGGGGACCATGTGGTGGGGGCTGCGTTTCACCCCGGACCTGGTCGCGCCCGCGGTCGCCGCTCGGGAGGCCGTGGAACTTCCTGGGTTTGTGGACTTCCTGGTTAGCCTGATACCCAGCAATCCGTTCGCGGCGGCGAGTAGCGGGCAACTCTTGCCGCTGATCGTATTCACCGCGCTCTTCGCGGCGGCCACGGGCACGTTGAGCCAGCAGCACCGCGATACGCTCGTGGGTCTCGCAGACTCGGTGAGCGAGGCGCTCATCAAACTCGTCTGGTGGATCCTCTGGACGGCCCCCATCGGCGTGTTTGGGCTGGCCGCGCCGGTGACCGCCGAGTTGGGCTGGGATCTCGTGGTGAGCCTGGCGGTCCTGGTGGTGAGCGTGATCGTCGGCCTGGCGATCTTCATCGGGGTGGTCTACTTGCCGCTGCTGCGCTTCGTCGGGGGCGTCAGCCCGCTGAAGTTCGTTTCCAGCGTCTTCGGCGCGGCTTCGATCGCCTTCTCGACCACGAGCACGGTCGCGGCGCTACCGGTGACGCTCGAGGAGACCAAGGGCAACCTGGGCGTAGCCGACCCGGTGGCCGACCTCGTGCTGCCGCTGGGCGCCTCGATGTACCGGGCAGGCACCGCGCTCTTCCAGGGCGCGGCAATCGTCTTCCTGGC
>JAYZBT010000248.1:0-10080 GCA_036338615.1 Gemmatimonadota bacterium | reverse complement strand
CGACTTGGCGCTCTTGCCGGATTTGGTGCTCTTGGCTGACTTAGCACTCTTGCCCGACTTAGCGTTCTTCCCGGATTTGGCACTCTTGCCGGACTTGGTGAACTGCTCGGGGTTTTCTGCAGCCGCGCCGATCCAGTCGTTGAACGTTGCGCCGTTCGGCAGCAACTGGCTTACGACGCCAGTATCGCAACCATCGATGTTGACGGTAGCGTCGAGGTTGGAGACCGGGAACGCGTCCACGCCGTCATCGACTCCGTCGCCATCCGAGTCCGGGTCGAGCGGATCGGTTCCCCGTCGCGATCTCGTCGACGTCGCTCACGCCGCCGCCGCCGTTGTCCGTGTCGGCGTTGTCGCCCACAGTGTCACCGACGGTGTTACTCGTCCGCGGCAGCGAGCCCCGAGAAGTACTCACGCATTCGGGCCATGCGCTCGTCGGCGCCCTGCCAGTCGGCTGCGACCTGTTCCACATGCTGCAGGAGGGTCGGCTGTCCGACGCGCTCACGTACGTCGTCGATCATGTGGTTCACCTTGGAGTAGACCACGAGCATCTCACCACTCACACTGCGAAACATCTCCGGGTCGATGGCTCCGTGCACCACGAACGACGCGGCCATATCCCAGTAGCTGGACATCATTCGCCAGTATGTGTATCCGTCGGTTGGGATCACCGCTGCGAATTCTTCCGCTGACCGCGGGTTGAAGGAGCGCGTAACCCAAGCCCTGGCCTCCCGCAGCTTCTCCTCTCTCCGCAGCTCGTACAGTCGCATCAGAGACTGAGCGCTCTCGTGGGGCGTACTCAAGTGGCGCTCCTTGGCAGTAAGTGAGCCCTAAACCCCCGCGGCCTCCAGCGCCGCCAACACCCGTTCCGGCCGGAACGGAAGGCGCCGCATCCTCACCCCGGTCGCGTCGTAGATCGCGTTCGCGACCGCGGCCGCCACGGGACGGTGGGAGGGCTCACCCGCTCCGTAAGGCGGTAGATCGGCTCTGTCGGGGTTGGGATCGCCGTTCACGACGACGATGTCGATCCGCTCCGGCGCGTCGACGTGCCGGAGCGTGGGATGCGTGCGCCAGTCCACGCTGGTCACCATCTCAGTGTCGAACTGGATTTCCTCGTAGAGTGCGCGACTGAGGCCGTGCAGCAGGTTCCCCTGGATGGTGCTCCTCAGTCCGTCGGGGTTGATCACGAGCCCGCAGTCGTGGGCGCATACAATGCGTTGGACCCACACGCGCCCGGTCTCACGATCCACTTCCACTTCGGCGATTTCCGCGATCGCGGTCCGGGCGCGGTACGCATAAGCGACCCCCCGGCCCGTGAGAATGCGGCCGGTGCCCACGGGCTTGGGTGACGGCCTGGTATCCCAGCCGTACGCCTCGGCCGCCGCCTCGACCACCGCGATGGATCGGGCCCGCATGAATACCGCGTCTTCTTCGGTGCTACCGCGAAGGAGCCCGAGCCGGAACGCGACCGGGTCGGCGTTGGCCGCCACCGCGAGCTCGTCGATGAAGGATTCGCCGGCGAAGGTGACCTGCGGACCGCCGGGATCTCTCAGGTTGCCGGTACGCAGCGGTGTCTCGAAGGCCCGAGGGAAGCGCACGACGACGGTCTCTTGGCGTCGGTTGGGGATGGCATACATGTCCGCGGGAGCGGACGCGCCGCCCGACGCGGGCCGCGCGGGCCTGATCCCCATGAGCTGGGCGATCAGCACGGTATCGGGCTGGTTGTATCCGACGTGGGCGTAGTCGGCGACCCGGGCCCGGTAGTCCAATGCGATTAGGTTGCCTCGCTCGTCCAACCCCCCGCGCAGGGTGAACGCGAATGCCGGGCCCTTGGTATCCCACGCGGTCTCCTCGTGCCTCATCCATTGGATCCGGACGGGACGGCCGATCTCCTTGGCCAGGAACGCCGCCTCGAAACCGGCGTCGTCAGCGGCCGTGCGCCCGTACAACTGAGGCCCGTCCATCCAGATGACGCGCACCTGGTCCGGCGGCATGTCCAGGAACTCCGCGACGCCGGTCCGGAGGCTGTACGGCTTCATGTCGTGGGTGTAGATGGTCATCTGGCCATCCGACGGATCGGCAAGGCCGTGGGCGGGACCAATGGCGGTATGTCCCTGGAACGGGACGTCGTACTCCGCTTCGACGACCGTTGCGGCAGCGGCCAGCGCTTCTTCGGGGGTACCCTGCTCACGAGCGGCGGCGCGGCCCCTCCCTCGGGTGGGAGCCGACATCGGCGTCGCAGCACGCATGTAGCGGAAGAGGTCTTCGGAGGAGGGGAAGGGTGCGGTCGCAGGTTTCTCCCACTGCAGCTCCAGAACATTCGCCGCCTCGATCGCCTGCTCTTCGCGCTCGCAGACGACCGCGACGTAGTTGCCCTTGCTCACGACCCGGATGAATCCGGGCAGGTCACGGACCGACGATTCATCGATGTCGATCAGCGTCGCGCCCGCCACCGGGGGCCGCACGTTGCGCGCGTGTACCATGCCCGGAAGCCTGACGTCCACAGCCCACTCGAGCGAGCCATCCACTTTGGCGGGGATGTCGTACCTGGGCACCGACTGGCCGACGAGCTTCAGGTCCTGCACCGATTTGACGCTCGCCACCCCCGTGGTGGCGTTGACGTTGCTGCCCGTCAGCACGACATCGAAGCGCCGGCCACCCACGAGATCTCCGTACGTGACCGTGCGTGTCGGATCGCGCGGAATCGAGATCACGCCTTCGCTGACGGCGAGCTCGTCCATGGGCACACCGAGTTGTCCGGACGCCATCTCCAGTAGAACCCGGCGGGCCTCCGCGGCGACACGGCGCACCGCCCAGCCGTCGCGCTCGATCGCGTCCGACCCGCCGGACCCGCCCTGATCGACCGTCATGTCGGTACGGCCCATTACCAGGGTGCTCTTCTCGAAAGCGATGTCCAACTCGTCGCACATCATCTGACGGAACGCGGTGCCGGTGCCTTGGCCCCCGTCGGTTTTGCCGACGTAGAAGGTCACCGTCGAGTCCTCATGCACGACCAGCCATGAATCGAGGAGGCGGAAGTCGGGCGCGGGATAGGGAGCGGCGGTTCCGTTCCCAGGTGCCAGCCCCGGGTCGCCCGCGTCGAATCCCAGAGGGTCCAGCATCCCCGTACCGCTGAAGCTCAGAACGAAGAGGCCCGAGCTCTTGAGGAAGTCCCGACGAGACGTAGTCCCATGCAGTGTCTCGACCGCGTCCGCGATTTCTTTTGGCATCTCGGAGAGGTGGCTCATCGAGTCGCCTCCCCGTTCAACGCGTCCGACCCCGACGGAGCCTCCGCCATCGAGTCCGCAGCGTGCCGCACGGCGGCTTGGATCCGGTAGTACGTCATGCAGCGACAGAGCACCACATCCATTCCTTCGCGGATTTCCTGGTCCGTCGGATTCGGATTTTCGTCCAACAGCGCCTTGGCCGTCAGGATCTGTCCGTTTTGGCAGTAGCCGCACTGCGGCACTTGCTCTTCGATCCAAGCCTGCTGAACGGGGTGGAGCCCGCCGTCCTCCGACAGGCCCTCGAGCGTCGTGACCTCGCCATCGACCCTGGAGACTCGGAGTGTGCACGACCGCCTCGCCACTCCGTCCACGAGCACGGTACATGCCCCACACTGCCCCAGTCCGCATCCGAACCGTGGGCCTCTGAGCCCGAGGTCGTTGCGAAGGACGTAGAGCAACCGAGCGGAGGGGTCGACGTCGAGCGTATGCGTTTCGCCGTTCACCTGCAGCGTGACGTCGCTCATGCTCTTCTCCTATGCGGACGGGAGATCCTGCGGCCCCAGCGGGGCGAAGGATGCTAAGGTAGGTCGGGGTCCCGGTGGGGGACAACCAGCGGTTTGTGCCGTGCGGCGCGTTCGACCATATGACCGCCCAGGAGGCTCTCCTAGCGTCTTCCGCATGAGCCCAACCATCTTTGGGGCGAAAGGACTTCGGTTCTACTTCTTCTCGCGCGAGGAACGGCGGATGCACGTGGAGGGTGGCGAGGCGAAGATCTGGATGGAGCCGACGCTCGAGCTGGCGGGACCGCCTACACGTTCGATCGCCTGGCGGACGTCATCGAGGTATTCACCGATAAGCTGGAGCTCGACAGCTATAGCCTCTACGTGATGGACTACGGCGCGCCGGTGGGCTTCCGCCTCGCAGTTCGGCATCCGGAGAAAGTCGAAGCGCTCATCGTACAGAACGGCAACGCTTACGTGGAAGGGCTGCGCGAGTTCTGGAATTCCATCAAGGCATACTGGGCTGACCGTTCGGCCGAGAAGGGTGATGCGCTGAGAGGACTGCTGAAGATCGACGCCACCAAGTGGCAGTACATGCACGGGCCGCGCGATCCCGAGGGCCTCAGCCCAGACGGGTGGAACGTGGACCGGCGCTTCCTGGACCGACATGGCAACCAGGAGATCATGCTGGCGCTGTTCTACGACTACGGGAGCAACCCCGGCCGGTACCCGGCCTGGCAGGCGTACTTCCGTGAATATCAGCCGCCGACGCTGATCGTGTGGGGCGAGAACGACCACATCTTCCCCGCGGACGGTGCTCATCGAGCGGTTGCGCTCACCGGATTACAAGGCCCGAATCGAGCGAGCCGTGATCTTCGATGCCGTAGGGCGGATACGCGACGCTACCGGCGAATCCCCCTCAGGTGCTCGTCGAAAAAGGCAACTTCCCTGCGGAAGAGGTCGTAGCGACTGGCCTCCGTCTGAATGGTGTGCGGTTCGACCGGATAGACCATCACCTCGAAGTCCTTCTCCAGCTCGATCAGCCGCTGCATCAGGCGCGCGGCGTCCTGGAAATGCACATTGTCGTCGACCAAGCCATGTGTGATCAGGAGGGCGTCTTCGAGGCCCTCGGCATAGTAGATGGGACTGGAGCGCCGATACGCTTCGGGGTTCTCATGAGGCACGCCGAGAATGCGGCTCGTCCAGCCGTCACTGTAGTGGGCCCAATCCGTCACAGCCGCTCGTGCGACACCCGCGGAGAAGACGCCCGGATAGCGGAAGAGCGACGTCAACGTCAGGAAGCCCCCGTAGGACACTCCGTAGATCCCGATCCGGTCGGGATCCACTCCAGCGTTCGCGGCGAGCCATTGGGCTCCTGCCACGGCGCCGTCGGTGTCCTTGATTCCCATGGACTCGGAGATGTCGGTGCGGTAGTCGCGGCCGAAGCCCGCGCTGCCCCGGTAGTCGAAGTCGAGCACCGTGTAGCCCTGTTGCAGCATGTAGTTGATGAAGCCCAGGTGGGTCGCGTACCCGTACACGCTGTAGCCGCGGTGGGCGAACTGTCGGTACCCACCGCCGTGGATGTGCATGATCGCCGACCGCTCGGCATTGGGCTCGGCGGGACGGAAGAGCGCGGCCCAGAGCGGTCCGCCGTCGGGGTGCTCGAAGGTCACCATCTCGGGCTCGACCAGGGGGTGTTCGTAGTAGGCGTCTGTGCCGCTCGAGGTGACCTGTCGTGGCTCTGCATCCGGGCGCGCCTCCTGCAAGTACAGGTCGGGAAGCTCCACGCTGGTGCTGCTCACCACCGCCAACCGGTGTCCGTCGGGAGACCACACGCCCTCGTGGCGCCCAGGCGCTTCCGTGAGACGCTGGAGATTGCCGCCCGCCGCCGGCATGGTGTACAGATGATCTTCGGAGGGATGTTCGCGACTTGTCTGGAGGAGCCAGCTTCGGCGATCGCGTGTGAGCTGAGCTCCTCGGACCTCCCAGTCTCCCTCCGTGAGGGGTGAGACCGTTCCGTCCGAATCCAGGCGGTAGAGGTGGCTCCAGCCCGAACGCTCGGAGGCGAATACGAACCGGTCTCCGGGCAGCCACTCGAAGAGCCCGGGTTGGAGGTAGTTGGCCTGAATGGGTGGCCCGCCGATCCAGGCCTCGTCGCGGTCGTGTGTGAGCACCTTCGCCGTGGCGGCGTCGAGGTCGAGTTCGACGATCCAGAGGTCCTCGTGGTCCTCGCCGATGAACTGGGACACGGCCCGGGTGCCCTCCAGGTTCCACACTGGCCGGCCTGGAATCGTGGTCTGGTCGCCGGCCTCAGCCACGTCGATCCAGCGTACCTGAATGCTATCGACGGGCACGGTGGGATCCACGGCGACCACACCCAAGCGGACGATGTCGCGAGGCTCTCCGACCTTGGGCCGCGCTGTGCCGACGCCGGCATAACCCGACTCGTCGACGTAGTTCACATAGGCTGTGGTTGGACGGTCGAGGTCTGGTGTCCTGGCGCGGAACGTCACCCAGACGCCGTCCGGAGAGAGTTGGACTTGGTCGATCTGGACCCCGTCGGGCACCGGAATCGCTTGCGGGGCTGAGACGTTCGCGGCGCGGCTGGCGGCCGACACTCGATCGCGAATGCTCTGTTGAGATCGTACGTGATCGAAGAGCTCCTGCTGCTGCTCGGTCAGCCAGGTAGCCGCGTCGGTGCTCGACGGGGAGGTTCGCGTCACTCGGTGCGACAGAACTGCCATCGTGCCATCGCTGGCTTGGTACCGGAAGAGTGTTTGTCCGGCCTGGAAGTCGATCACACTCCCGTCCACCGTGAAGCGGGGCTCGCGGATCGGTTGCTCGAGAGCGACCACGGCACGGCTGTCCGTACCGTCGAATAGGTGCAGGACTCCGCCACTGACCCACACCGCCATGCTCCCTGTCGCGTTCCAACGGATGTCGGTCGAGGGAATCAATGCTGCCTCTTCCGCGGAAACCTCCCCGGCGCGTGAGCCCGAGGGGTTCGTGCGGAACCAGGGGTCCCCCTCCTCGATGTCGTCCGTGGAGGGGGCGGCATTCCACCGGAAGTAGACCGCCGAACCATCGGGCGCCCACCGGATGTCTCGCACGCCGAGGCCCAACCAACGGTCGTTCCGAGACGCCTCGCGTAGCGTCAGCGGGCTGACCGTGACGTTGGCCCGGGTGAGGTCGGACTGCCGTAGCGGGGTGGCTCGGCCCTCCTGCGCGGTGAGCGCGCTGCTCGGCTGGAGGAGCAGTGCGGCAACGGCGAGTAGTGCAATCTTACGGATCATCGTGGGGATTCCGGATTCGACGGGCGCGCGTGGGTGATGGTAATTGAGTTCGGCGAGGCCGGCCGCGGCAAGTGAGTGGGATCCTGGTAGTCGAGCGCGCTACTGACCGCTCGGGATTCCGGCCATCGGGATCGTCCTGGCGTTTAGATCGGGATCGGCCATGTCTGGGTCCAAAGGGAACATCGGCCGCTGGATCCGCTGATACGGAAGGCGCTGGAGGTCCTGGTCCACGCCGCCAGGCGTCAGGGCCATCAGCCAATCACCCCGCATATCGTATAGCTCCGGCACCAGGTATCCGATCTTCACGACGACGATATCAGCCGCCCTCGGGTCGAGACCCAGGTTGGTGAAGTCCGATTCGTAGTGGTAAGGCTTACGGTTCTTCGTGACGATGACGCGTATACTGCCGACCCGCACGACCACCTCCGTCTCCGCAGCTGGGTCGCCGTGCTCGATGGCGTCGACCACGCCTCGCAAATGGACCGGAGGAGCGTACCGGTCGTCCACGATCGCACCCGCCACGCCGTCGACCTGACCACCGACTCCGACTCTGACGGCTTCTTCGACGAGTGCCGGACCCGGAATTGAAGCGTAGATCAACGAGGGGCCTTCCGGCGTGGCAAACTCCTGTCGCTCGAGGAGCCGGGCCAGCGTCCAGGTGACGTCACCGGCTCCGCCGGCGGTGGGATTGTCTCCCATGTCGCTAATGATGAAGGGCTTCGCCGAACTGGCCACGGCCGTCTCCAGCGCCGTGTCCAACGTGGTGGTTGGGGCCACGAAGTCGAAGTCGTGCCGAACGCGCCAAAAGTGTTCCGCCAACTCTTCGGCCGCCCGGGACACCTGCGCCTCGTTGTCGCCGTAGGCCATGACCACGGCGTGGTTGCGTGGTTCGTCCGCCCATGCGTAGCCGATCCATATGGCCGCGTCCGTCACGCCGTCACGCAGCGTAATGGGCTCGATTCTGGCGTAGAGGCTTTGCGCTGGTTCGATGCGTGTGCTGGTCTTCTCGCCCGGCAAGAGGATGGGCACAGGAATCCAGGCCTTGAACAGTGGCTTGCCCATCCCGCCCTCCAGTCGGTCCAGAAGATTGTCGACGGCCCGATACTTGGACTCCATGGCGTCTTCGTGGGGGGCCATGCGATAGCAGGTGATGAGATCTGTCTCCTGGGCCAACCGCTCCGAGACGTTACCGTGCAGGTCCATCGAGGTGGAAACGAGGACATCCGTTCCGATGACCTCCCGGATGCGGGCGAGAAGGTCCCCCTCAGGATCGTCCAGCCCCACTACGCTCATGGCGCCATGGATATCGAAGAAGAGCCCGTCCAGGGGCAGCACGGCTTCGAGGCGATCGAGAATCTCCTCGGTCATGGACTCGTAGGCTTCGCGGGTCACGATGCCGCCAGGAGTGGCCCGTCCGCGTAGAGTCGGCAGCCAGGTGGCTCGATCTCGAGCCGAAGAGCCCTCAGAGAGGAAGGGGTACGAGGCGAAGATCTCGTCCCCTCGTGTGACCCGGAACCCGGCCATCGTCGTTTGGGCCGGAGAAAACGTCGATGACTCGATTGCGATCCCGGCGATCGCGATCCGGGGACGGTCATCGCCCTCGCTACCAACCCGCCCATCCTGCGGCCGTTCGCCACAACCCACGAGGAGCAGGCTCATCAAGACCAGCCACGTTGCTCTACCTCTTCGGGTGTCCCGCCCGCAGGACCGTTCGGCCATGTCCGCCCCTGGCACTCTGCTCAACGCTCGGCCCGCTGTAGCCGGCTCGCCACCGCTTCGGCGTCGCGCATCACCCGCAACAAGTTCTCGCCCGCCACTTTGCGCAGATCCTCGTCGGACCATCCGCGGCGTGACAGCTCGACGAGTAATGCCGGGAACGTGGAGACGTCTTCCAGCCCGTCGACATACGTGGGGATGCCGTCGAAGTCGCTACCGAGCCCGACGTGGTCGATTCCTGCCACATCTCTGATGTGCTCGATGTGGTCGGCGACATCCGAGATCGTGGCCGCGGGAGCGGGGTTCGCCTGGCGCCACCTCTCCAACTCCTGCTCGATCCGTGCCGCGTCGTTCCCAAAACGCCGTTGGATGTCGACTTGGACCGCTTGCTGCGAACGCTCGTCGTACAGCCGATACTCTTCGGACACATAGGGCGGGTAGAACACCTGCATCACCAGCCCGCCGTTCTCCGGTAGTCTCGCGAGGACCCCGTCCGGAACGTTGCGTACGTGGTCTGTCACGGCGCGGGCCCCAGAGTGGGAGAAAATGACCGGCGCTTCCGCCACGTCGAGCACGTCGTTCATCGTCGCGGGAGAGACGTGCGAGATATCCACGAGCATGCCCAGCCGATTCATTTCTCGCACGACATCCTCCCCGAACGCAGAGAGCCCGTCGTTCACCGGCTCATCGGTCGCGGAGTCTGCCCAGTCGGTGTTGGTGAAGTGCGCCAAGGTCATGTAGCGCACGCCCAGCACGTAGTACGCGCGCAGCGCGCCCAGTGAGTTTTCGATCACGTGACCGCCTTCGATCCCGAGCAGGGAGGCGATCTTACCGCGGCCGAATGCCTGCATGATTTCCGAGGCCGAGGTGGCGAGTTCCAGATGGTCCGGATACCGCTCGATGATGCGGTGCGCGATGTCGATTTGCTCCAGCTGTTCACGCGCCGGATTCGTAGCCTCCACGTTGACGTGGACCGACCAGAACTGGGCGCCGACCATGCCTTGTCTAAGGCGATACAGGTCCGTGTCGCCCGTCGTTGTCGAGCGCAGATCGTAGCCGGCCACGGCCCCCTCCAAGCCGGAGGTCGATGCTTCGCGCACCGCGCCAGGCAGGTCGTTGTGGCCGTCCACGAGCGGTACCTCGGCGAGTATTCGCCGAACCCGTTCGATATGAGCGTCCTGGGCGAGAAGCGGGGTGGTGGCGGATGCGAGAAGGACGGCCACGAACAGGAGTCGAGTCATCGGGCACCAAGGGCTGTGGGTAGGTTTCCGGTCATCCCCGTGAAAGTGTGAGGCGTGCTTCGAGCCGGCAAACGACGGATCGCAGCTCCCGCTGTCCAAGGTTGCC
>JAYZBT010000247.1:0-3782 GCA_036338615.1 Gemmatimonadota bacterium | reverse complement strand
GGAGAAGGTCACCGCCAGCGTCGTCGCCAGCGCGATCGAGAGCCCCATGTCGTCCATGATGCGCGGCAACAGCGGCGGTACAAACGAGGCGTACGCGTCGTTCAGGCCGTGCAACAGCGCCACGATGATCGCGACCCGGGTTACCGAACCCGCCTCGGATCGGCCGTCGACCGGGGGCGCTACAACGTGCACGATGGGCGCTGGCTCCGAGGGGAAAAGGCGGCGTGAGTCTGGAACGGCCCCAACGATAACCGGGCTAGCGGGACTCCACCAACTGGCACTGGCGCGTAGGGGACGCCCCTGCCAACGTGCATCGGTGAATGACCCACGAACCCCTGGACCCCACATGAAACCACGAGCGCTTCCATCGTTTCTGGCACCGTTTCTGGCCGCCTCAGCGACACTCGCGCTGACGGCCTGCGGCCCGGCCGACACGGCGAGCGACGGAGCGCAAATGGAGAGCGCGACCTCTTATGCGCCTCAGAACCGACCGGACGTCCGGGGTACGCGTGGTGCGGTCTCGTCCGACCACCCGCTGGCGGCGCAAGCGGGGCTCCGCGTCCTGCAGGACGGCGGCACCGCGACCGACGCCATCATCGCCATGGCTGGAGTCCTCGCGGTTGTGCGGCCGCACATGAACGGGGTCGGTGGAGACGCATTCGGCATCTTCTACGACGGTGCGACCGGTGAGGTCACCGCTCTGAACGGCAGCGGTCGCTCGGGGGCGCTCGCGACGCCCGCGTTCTTCAGCTCCCAGGGGCTCGACGCCGTCCCGCAGACAGGGGGACGGTCGGTGAGCGTTCCTGGCGCCGTCGCCGCTTGGGTCGACGCACACGAGCGCTTCGGCAGCAAGCCCTTCGCTGACCTGCTCGCTCCCGCGATCCACTTCGCCAGCGAGGGATTCCCCGTGTCTACGCGCTTGGCGATGGACTTCGAGCAGCAGGGCGGCGCGCTGAACGAGGCGGGCCGAGCCCTCTATCTGCCCGGTGGCGCCGCGCCACCGGTAGGGTCGCTGCTCAAGAACAAGGCCCTGGGCACGACGATCGCTCGCATCGCCGAGGGCGGGAAGGACGCGTTCTACCGCAGCCCCATCGCGCACAAGCTCGCTGCATTTATCCAGGGAGAGGGCGGGCACCTGCGTGCCCCCGACTTCGCGGCTCACGAGTCGACCTGGGTCACGCCACTGAGGAACGACTATCTCGGCTACACCTTCGTGGTCATGCCCCCGAATACGCAAGGCGTGGCGCAGCTGACCTACATGGAGATGGCAAAAGCCCACCCGATCCAGTCGCTGGGACACAATACGGCGCCCTATCTCCACACGATGATCGAGTTGAAGAAGCTCGCTTTTGCGGATCGGAACCGCTGGGTCGCCGACCCGGAAAAAGCGAACGTGCCCGTCGGGCGCATGATGGACCCCGACTACCTGCGTGCGCGCGCTGCCCTCGTCCAGCCCGGGCATGCGGCGGACGACGTGTCGGCTGGTTTCGGCGACGCGGTGGGGGATTCGGATGGCGAGGCCCCCGACGACTCAGGCGACACCGTATACCTGACGGCGGTCGACCAGTACGGAAACGCGGTAAGCTGGATACAGAGCAACTTCGCGGGCTTCGGCTCGGGCCTGCTCGACACGCAGACGGGGGTGCTACTACACAACCGTGGGGCGCTGTATACGCTGGAGCCGGGACATCCGAACCTGGTGGCACCCCACAAGCGGCCCTATCACACGCTCACGCCGATGATGGCGCTGCGCGGGACCGGATTCGGATTCACGGTGGGAACCCCGGGCGGCGACAGTCAGACACAGACGTTGCTGCAAATCGTGCACAACCTGCTGCTCTTCGACATGACGCCTCAGCAGGCGATCGAGGCCCCGCGGTTTCGGTCATACGAGGGCCTCGGCGTCTCGATCGAGGACCGCGTCGGGCTCGACGTGCGGGCCAGCTTAACCGCCCTCGGACACGAGTTGCGTGCGATCGAGGGATGGACCGCAACGTTCGGGGGAGCGCAGATGATCTTCTGGGACCCGGAGACCGGCACGCTCACCGCGGCCGCCGACCCACGACGCGAAGCCTACGCCCTGGCTTACTGACCATGCCGACCGACCGCCTCTTCTTCGCTCTCGGCGCGGTACTCGCCGGGCTCTCCGTCGCGTTCGGCGCGTTCGGCGCTCATGGCCTCAGGAACAGCTTGAGCCCCGAGGACCTCGACATCTTCGAGACCGGCGCCCGCTATCAGATGTACCACGCGCTGGCGCTGCTCGCGGTGGCCTGGGCGTACGCCCGCTGGGAGGCGCCGTTGATCCAGGTCGCCGGTTGGCTCTTCGTGGCGGGCATCGTGATCTTCTCCGGTAGCCTGTACGCGCTGGTACTGACGGGACAGCGCTGGCTCGGCGCAGTGACCCCGATCGGAGGCCTCGCGCTGCTCGCCGGTTGGGTCCTGCTCGCGTGGGCGGCGTTTCGCGCTTGATCGCGATGGCGTGAGGTGGCATCCATCAGGCAACACCCGTGACGCAGGAGATGTCTCGCGCGCGCCGGCTGGTCGCGGAAGCCGGTCGCGTCGTAGTGCTCAGCGGAGCCGGCATCTCCGCGGAGTCGGGCGTGCCCACGTTCAGAGGCGAAGGCGGCCTTTGGCGATCCTATCGTCCCGAGGAGCTCGCCACACCGGAGGCGTTCGCGCGCGATCCCCGGTTGGTTTGGGAGTGGTACGCGTGGCGCAGGGAGCTGGTCGCCTCATGCATCCCGAACGCCGGCCACCTGGCTCTCGCCCGTTTTGCGCTCGCTGGCACGCCCACGGCGATCGTGACGCAGAACGTGGACGGTCTCCACACGCGTGCCGCCGAAGAGGCGGCGGGGACCGGCGATCCCTCCCCTGCCCTCCCGATCGAAGTCCACGGGGCGATCGATCGAGACAAGTGCTCGGGGTGCGATGCACGCACGCACGCTCTGCCCGAGGTCGATGTCAGCAGTCCCCGGGCGCTGCCCCGCTGCGCCGAGTGTGGGGGAATGCTGCGCCCGGACGTCGTATGGTTCGGGGAAGCACTGGAGAGCGAGGTGTTGGCCCACGCGTTTCGAGTGGCCCACGAGGCGGATCTATGTCTGGTGGTAGGGACGAGCGCGGTGGTTCATCCAGCGGCCTCGGTTCCGCTCGCGACCCTGCAGAATGGTGGCACGTTGGTCGAGGTGAACCTGGAGCGCACGCCGCTCACCGGCCAAGCCGAGGTCACGCTGCTCGGACCGGCCGGCGAGTTGTTGCCGGAACTACTGGCTGGATAGCCAACGAGTCGATTGGAATCCGGCAACGTAGGATCTACTTTTTCGTATAGCTCCGAGACGTACCGACTCTTCTCCTGGATCGTCATGAGCACTCGCCGTCCCGACCTAATCCTCGCGCTCGCGCTGCTCACCGCCTGCGGTGGCGACGGCCCGGTCGATCCCGGCAACGGAGGCGGCGGCGGTAGCACGGTCACGGTGGCGTCGGTCACGGTTTCACCGGCGAGCGCATCCATTCTGGTGGGCGCGACACAGCAGTTCTCCGCGAGCGCCACGGATACGAACGGCGGCACCGTGACGGGCGCCACGGTGAGCTGGTCGAGCAGCAATTCCTCCGTGGCGAGCGTGAGCAGCACCGGCCTCGCCACGGGTGCCGCATCCGGCACCGCGACGATCACGGCCACCATTAGCGGCGTGGCAGGCTCTCAGGTTCTCTCGGTGACCCCCGTCGAGTGCTCCAACCGCCAGGAAGTTTCGCTCGAAGCGGGTGAACGCACGACATACGAAGCG
>JAYZBT010000246.1:0-3348 GCA_036338615.1 Gemmatimonadota bacterium | reverse complement strand
GCCGGGCAGAGCGACCAGGAAGATCAGCACATGCATGTGCGGCGGATTGAACAACGTCGTCGCGATCTCGATGCCGAGCGTGGTGTCGGTCGTGCCGGTCAGGATCAGCACGAGGGAGAACACCGCGAGCGGAAACGACGAAGGGTTGAAGATGTGCGCCGAGCGGCCGCCTTTCTCCCAGCGGATGAATTCTTTCGCCAGGTACCCGAGCGCGATAATGACAAACTGCCAGTGAAACCACTCAGGGCGGAAAAGCAGGAACAGATTGATGCTGAGGATGATCGGGAACGGGCCGAACCCCAGCTCGAAGTCGTTGCGTCGGGACCACGCCAACAGGCTGCTGAACCCGTATGCGAACACGAGCTGAGCGAAGATGAGCGGATAGAAGGCCCGGATGCTCGGGACGTGATAGCCCCAGTAGGCATAGAGTATGAGTTGCGCAGTGCACTGGACGTAGTGGGGCTTTCTGGCCACGACGCTCAGCCCGAACTCGCGCGAAGTACTCTTTGCCCTCGCGAACAGGGCGACCGCCCAAAGCAAGAGCACGCCGGCCGCCGCGATCATGGCCCGTGTGATCACTGGCTCCGAGCGCAAAGCGCCCAAGACGAGGAGGCCCGCTGCGAACGCCGTGGGCAGCAGAAGCGCACGCCCCGCCGAGAGTTGCTTCTGATCTGTTTTCATGACGCCACCGGAACCCGGGGTGGGCCGGTTTGGTTCAACCGCCCGAGACCGTGAACTTCTGCACCCTCCGACCCGTGGAAGCCTCCCCCACGTAGATATTGCCCTGCGAGTCCACGCTCATGCCGTGCGGACGCAGGAACTGCCCGACCTGACGGCCGCCTCGCCCGAACTCACCCACCACTTCCAGGTCGGAGCGCCGAAGCACCCACACCTTGTGATTCGTCCCGTCCGCGAGGTAGAGCCACTCTTGATCGGCGTCGGGGGACAGCCCGACCACGAAGGCGGAGCCGGAGGCGAGCGTCTCGGGGGCGATGATCTTCTCGGTGACGAACTCGCCGCTGTGTTGGAAGACCTGGATACGATTGCCGCGGCGGTCGGCCACATAGATCAAGCCGTCTCGCGAGCCCATGAGGCCGTGTACAGTCGAGAACTGGCTGGGCGGTGGCCCGGCCGGATCCCGGCCCCGGAGATTGACGTCGTCATCCGGCATCTCGCCGTAGGCGCCCCAATGACGCAGATACGCTCCCGTTTCCGCGTCGTAGACGATGACGCGCCGATTCCGATAGCCGTCCGCGATGTAGACTTCATTGGTGGCGGGATCGACCCAGATTCCCGCCGGTCCGCCGAGCAGATCCTCGTCGTTGCTGCCCGCGTTCACGTCGTACTCGCCCAGCTGCATCACCAGCTCTCCGCTGCGCGTGAACTTCATGACTCGGTGATGCCGATAGCTGCCCACCCACACGAAGTCGTTGTGGTCCACGAAGAGGCCGTGTGCGTTGCGTGGAAATTCGGAGACGTCCTGCGTCGCCGGATCGCCCCAAGCCTGAACCACATTGCCCGCGGGGTCGAACTCGATCACGACCGGTGCAGGTACGCAGCATGTGCCCCACGGAGGATCCTGAACGGCAGAGATCTCTTCCTCGGTCAGCGTCTCCGGGAGGTGGGTCACCCACACGTGATCCTGCGCATCCACGAAGACGGCCGTCACGGAGCCCATGATCCACTTGTTGGGCATCTCGAGCGGCCACGAGGGGTCGACCGTGAAGGTGGGCACACCGCCCGCGGCGGCGCTTGCGACTGATGCGTCCCCGTCGCCCGCCTCCGCACAGGATGCCAAGAAAAGCGGGAGGACCAGTAATAGGGCCAGCGCCAGGGTCCTGGGCGATCTTCGCATTGTTCACGTCTCCGTCAGCGACCGCGGGGTCGTAAGTGGGGTTGTGGGCAGTTTCGGGGGGACCAAAGTGCCGCCGGGCCTAGCGCCTCGCAATCGCGGCGCGAACGGCTCTCGCGGTAATCTCGGCACGGTACCGGACCAGGCGCCTTCCATTCTCGATCGTCTGCTCGAGCGGAGCGAGGTCGACCCCGTTGATGCTGAACAGGCCGGCCGCCAAGCGCTGCTCGGACCGAATCCGGTTCGGGTCGGTCGTGGCGATGATCGACGAGTAGTGGTAGTCGTCGTGGTATTGGTTGCGCGTGGCCTCGCATTCGTCCGGCTCCTGGAAGATCCCGAGCTCTTCCTTCAGGAAGTCACAGCTGTACATGTCCTCGCTGTAGTATTCCGAAATGAAGTGAACTCGAGAGGGTGAGCCGCTCCACTGGCCGTTCAGCGCCTGAGCGACCGCCTGCATGCCACGTCGGTTTCCCCCGCTGTCCCCGATCAACACGATGTCCGTGAAGCCGTGCACAGCGAGGCTACTCACCACATCCGTGAGCAAGGCGACGAAGGTTGCTTGGGACACGGAGATCGTCGCGTGAAAACGCATGTGGCCGGACGGCGGATCGATGTTGCCTTCCGGCACGAACTTGACGATTGGGGCGACCAAAGCGTTTCCGAGCTCCAGCGCGATCGCCTCCGTGGTCGCTTGCAGCACGAAGTTGTGCTTGCCACTCGCGACGTACGGACCGTTCTGTTCGACGCCTCCGGTCGCGACGATGGCGGTGGTCGTGCCCTCACGGATCGCGTCCCGGACCTCCATCCACGTCATCTCCTCGAGGAACACGGTGCTGAACGCCGCAATCGGACGCATCGCTTCGAGGTCCTGGGCCACGGCCGGCAGAGCGCCGAGGAGTACGGAAGCGAGTCCCGCCCCGACTAAACGCACGCACCTCACGAACGGATTCTTAGTCATTGAATGCAGTCCTCCTCGAGAGCCCCGTGGGCACGCCCGTACGAAGCGTGACTCCAACCCACGTTCGGCTCGGGGTGGCGCCTTCGCAACCCGAGAGGGGTATGGGGCATCCTATAGATAGGAAGGAACCTGCGAGTATGCGGATCGGGACGGATCGATGCATCCAGGACGCGAAGTGGGTTGGAACCGCGGGGTTAATCGCGCGCTTGAACCCCGAGTTCATAAGTGGGGTGACGCCGCCCAACCGCAACTCTTATGTGCGCGTACCGGTCGGAGCCGGTCGAACACTCCAGGAGAACGCCACGAGCCGCAACGGCGAGGGCGCCGGCGGCGAGCGGGAACGAGCCTGGCCCGGGTCTAGAGTTCCGGCCTCCTGAGGTCGAATACGCCCAGGTACTGGACCTCGAACTCGTCGCGATAGACACCCACCACGTAGTCGTCGCCGATTTCCAAGACCTCGAGAGGCGGCAGGGGCACAACCCCGAGCAGTGCGCCGGCCGGATCGAACACCATGTAGTCGACCGTCTCGGCGCCCCTC
>JAYZBT010000245.1:0-10457 GCA_036338615.1 Gemmatimonadota bacterium | reverse complement strand
GGGGATCAAGCTCGACAGCCCCAAGGACATCACCGTGAGCGCCACCGGCAAGGTGAGCATCACGGCGACGACCGGCATCGAAGTCGGCTCGCAGGCCGACCTGAAGTTGTCCGGCCTGAACGTGAACGCCGAAGCCGACGTCGGGTTCGTGGGGAAGGGCAACGCCACCGCGGAGGTGTCCTCCTCGGGGCAGACCACCGTCAAGGGTGCCCTGGTCATGATCAACTGATGGCCGCCAACAATTGAAGACGCCTGAAAAGGATCCGATATGCCACCTGCCGCACGACTCACCGACATGCACGTCTGCTCCGGGCAGGATCCAGCTGTGCCGCCGATCCCCCATGTCGGGGGTCCGATCGTGGGCCCTGGAATTCCCACGGTGCTGATCGGAGGTCTGGCTGCCTCTGTCCTCGGCGACATGGCGGTCTGTGTGGGCCCGCCCGACTCGGTGGCCCAGGGCTCGGCCACCGACATGATCGGCGGCAAGCCCGCCGCGCGCCTCGGTGACGTGACCGCGCACGGCGGGAACATCACGCAGGGTATGCCGACCGTGCAGATCGGCGGCTGACGGTACGCGTCGGGTGAGTAAGGACAAGGCCTTTCTCGGCACGGGATGGAGTTTCCCGCCCGAGTTCCAGCGCGTCCACAAGCGGGCCCGCACGGTCTCGGCGGAGGAGGACATCCGCCAGGCGCTCATGGTCCTCTTCGGGACCGTACCAGGTGAGCGCGTCATGCACCCCGCGTACGGGTGCGGCCTGAAGGCGATGGTGTTCGAGGGAACCGACCCGGCGACGGTGACTGAGATCAGGAGCGCTGTCGAGAGGGCGGTCTTGTTCCACGAGCCACGAATCGTGCTGAATCACGTCGACGTCGTGGTGGTCGACGAGCTCGCAGGCGAGTTGGCGATCCATCTCGAATACACGATTCGCACGACCAACACCCGCAGCAACATGGTCTACCCCTTCTATTTGCTGGAGGGCAGAAGCGGTGGGGCCTCCCATGGAAGCTGAGGCCGGTCAGGATACTGCGTTGGCCGCCGGAGGCGGCTCCGAGCCCGGCGTGATTCGGGATGGCACGGCGCAGCCGGACCGTTTCCCCGCCCCCCTCGGCGAGGGGTACTTCGCGGTCGACGAGATGAGCCTCGCGGACCTGATCTCGATGAGCGCTGAGATTGCCAGCAACATCCGATACGATCCTGAGGCCAGCTCCGTGGAAAGCTGGGCCGATCTCTACGTCGAGGAGCCGGCGTTCGTTCTCGCGGAGCTAGCGAGCTTCCCGGCCCCCGCCTATCTGTCGCGGCTTCACGAGCTCCGATCGAATGGGGACTTGCATGCTCTGGCCCTCTACGTTCGGAGCCTGGCAGCGCGGCTCAGATACTGGTCGGGTGTCCTTTCGAAGAGCGCGGATCCACGGATTCTGGTCTTGAGCCGGAGGACTGAGAGCACGGTTGCGGACCTCGCCGCCGATCGGTTGGCCTGGATCTTCTTCGTCGATCCGGGCCCGCGCTATGAGGCCGGGAGATCGGTGATCAGTTCGCCCTGGGCCCCATTCTCCAGGGAGTTTCGGCATGAGGTCCGACCGCCCGATCGGACTGAGGACCCTGACGAACTACTCAGGCGGTTCGACTTTGGTTTCTTTGAAGTGGGCCGACAGCTTTTGAGTACGATGTCGTACCTGAAGTCCGCGAGCCGCGGGATGCTCGAGGAGGTCCTGAGCACGAAGACGCACGATCCGGCCTTGGGCCTGTCGTTGGCGTTTCTGCGACTCTTCGCGACGGCTCAGCAGCGAATCAACGAGTTCTCCCGGCGGCGTCTGGAGTTCTACTACTTCGATGTGTTGGGCTTCGAGCCACGCGCGCGAGTGCCTGATTGGGCGCATCTGGCCCTGTCCCCGGCGCCGGGCACGACGGAGGTGCTAGTGCCGCGAGGCACCGAGTTCTCGGCCGGTCGGGACGAGCGCAAGGCCGAGTTGGTCTTCGTTTCCGGGCAAGATTTCTTGGTCACGGACGCCCGAGTCGAGTCCTTACGGACGCTCTTCTTCGACAAGGACCGCTTGGTCTCGCCCGAAAGCGAGCGCGACTTCGTCACTGGAATCAGGGCAGCACAGGTGGATCACGACCAGTTCGATACCGGGAGCGTCGAGGAACTTCCGCTTTTCGGTTCGACGGACCCGGACAACGCTTCCGCACGCGACGCCGAGGCCGATGTCGGCTTCGCGGTGGCCAGCCCATTACTGCACCTCACCGAAGGGAAGCGGAGAATCCAGTTCCTCATCGAACTCGGAAACTTGGAGTTTGTCATGGACGGGGGTGAGGACGATGTGGACGCGGGGGCGCCGACGGCCGAGGCGCTCACGGATCGCCAGATCGCGATCGAGCGGCTCGGCGCCTGCGAGTCTCCGGACGATCTGTACGCGGAGCTCGGGCGCATCTTCACGAATGAGCTGATGTCGGCCTCCCCGTGGCTCTCCCGAGCCCCAGAGGACGGTAGTGACACGGACGCGATCCGCGCGACCGTGGCGAGGGTCCTGGGCCACGACCCTGAGGGACGGGCCGACGTAATCGCGAGGCTCTTCGAGAGAGACCGCCGAGGCCTGTTCTACGAGCTGTTCCGGCACTCTCTCAGGGTCAGCTTCACCGGGAACGCCGGTTGGGAGGCGGTGCCCCAGCAGTTCATAGGACCCCGGGAGGACGGGGTCGGGCTCCAGGTGGTGCTTGAACTGGGACCTGAGGCGGGTCCGATCGTGCCGTACGATCCGGACCTGCATGGTGCAGAGTACGTCACCGATCTACCCGTCATGACGTTCCGGGTCGGTGCCGACGCACTCTTTCACCCGTATTCGGTCCTGCGATCTCTCGATCTGAGGCGCATCGAGATCGACATCGAAGTTACTGGCGCTACGGATCTCATCGCCTTCAACAAGCAGGGGCCGCTGGACCCGACGAAGTCGTTCCAACCCTTCGGACCATCGCCGACCAGGGACTCGGCCTTGATCATCGGATGCTACCAAGCGGCCAAGAAGAAGCTGACACGGGCCTGGCTCGATATCGAGTGGGGAGAGCTCCCGAGAGAGGCGGGGGGATGGCGAACCCATTACCTAGGGTACGACGATGACTATTCGGAGGACACGTTCCTGGCCGAGGTCTCGGTGAGTCGTGATCGCGTCTGGCACCCCACCGACCCAGATCGTAGAACGTGGGTCCCGCTCTTCTCGAAGGGTGGGCGCGATGATCGACTGCGACGAAATCAGAGGGTGAGCCTCGAGGTCATCGACTTCTTCAAGCCGCTTTCGCCGACGATCTCGAAGGAGGACTTCCGAGCCACTCCGCAGGACCGCGACGGGCTGTTTCGCCTTTCGCTCGAGCCCTCGCCTGCCGACTTCGGGCACCGATCATACCCGTCGCTGCTCACGCGAGCGGTGCAGGCCAATGCGAAGCGGAAGAGGCCCGAGCCCGAGCCCCGTCCTCCTTATACGCCGATCATCGATCGATTGTCGTTCAGCTACACGGCTCGAAGCGTGATCACGCTAGGCTCGGCTCAAGGAGGTCTCGCCGATCGCGCGCGTGAGAAGATCTTCCACGACTACCCCTTCGGCGCGCATGACCTGACCGATGCGTCGTTCGATCAGCGCTTCTCGCTCATGCCTGGTGGGCCGGAGGCGGTGAACGCCCAGGGAGAGAGGATCCTTCACGACGGCTACCTCTTCGTCGGCCTCTCCGGCACCAAACCGGCGGGGAGGCTTACGTTGCTGGTGCACATGGTCCGGAGCGCCACGCAGGCGACCTCGACCGCTACGTCCGGTATGAGCTGGTATTACTTGGCCTCCAACCGGTGGTACGTGCTGGATCCGGAGTGGGTCGTCGACGACACAACCAACGGACTGCAGAGGTCGGGGTTGGTCACGCTCGACGTGCCGCGTGCGATCAATCAGGACAATACCGTGCTACCCAGCGATCTGTACTGGCTCGCGGTGGGCGCACGGAACCTGGAGTCGGCCACGACCAGGCTGCAATCGGTCTCGGCGGGGGGGATCCGGGTCGTCTGGGAAGACCGGGGCAACGCTAGACCCAGCGAGAGCACCGGGCTTCCACCGGGGACGATCCAGGGGGTGGTATCGCCGGTCGTCGGCCTGGGTGAGGTCAAGCAGGTCGGGTCCTCCTTCGGGGGCAGCCCATCCGAGAGCTACGGTCGTCTCATCACCCGGGTCAGTGAGCGTCTGCGGCACAAGAACCGGGCGATCACGCCGTGGGACTACGAGCGCCTGGTGCTCGAAGCGTTCCCGGACGTGTCCAAGGTCAAGTGTTTCCCGAATACCGACGTTGAGCGCTATCCGGACGTGGCACCCGGGAGCGTGCTGATCGTGGCGGTGCCGCGGCTGTCCCAACCGTCGCCCGAGGCTTGGAGGATGCAACTCCTCGGCGGGGCGGAGCTCCGTCGGATCGAGGAGGCCGTGCGAAGCATCGCGCCTCCTTCAGCCCGGATCACCGTGCGAAACCCGACGTACGAGCTCGTACAGGTCCGGTGTCAGGTGAAGCTGGCCGGGCGCGGCAAGGCTGGCCTGCACCTGCAGCAAGTGAACCAGGCCTTGATCGACTTCATCGGGCCGTGGAACGCCGAGGGTCGCGGAGGTCGGTTCGGGTGGGTGGTCCGCGAAAAGGACGTGGCGGCCTGTATCCACGGGCTCCCGTTCGTCGACTTCGTGACCGATCTCTCGTTGTTGCACGTGTCCGAGAACGAAGGCGTCTCAGATCGGTTCCGAAAGCATGATACCGCCCACGCGTTCAAGGATACCGCAATCGAGACTATGGACGAGGACTCCGGGGACGCGATCCACGCGAGCGTGCTTCACGCGAGGGACGAGTTTGGTCGTCCCCTTCCCGAGAACGATGTGCGGAGCAGGTACCCGTGGAGCTTGGCCCTGCCAAGCGCACGCCACTTCATTGTGGCGGCGGAGCAGGTCGTCACGACCAAGGCCAAGATCACCGGGGTCGGAGAGCTCGAGATCGGCCAGAACTTCATCTTGGAGCCCAAGAGTGAGTGAGAAGCGGAAGAAGCTGACGAGCAGGGAGACGCTCCGGAATTACTTCAATACCGGTTGCCTCCCCAAGGCGAAGCACTTCCACGACCTGATCGACTCCACGCTGAACATGGAGGACGAGGGTTTCAACAAGACGCCCGAGGACGGCCTGCAAGTCTTCACGCGCGGAGGCGAGTCGAGCCTGCTCAGCTTCTTCCGCGAAGGCGTGGACCTCGGGGTACCACCCTGGCGGGTCCGTTTCGACACGGGCCGGGATTCTCTTCAGTTTGCCCACATGAGCGGCGACGATGAAGGTATCGAGCCCGGGTCGGAGCCAGCCGGCGGCGACGAAGCGCGAGCCGATCCTCTTGCGGTGCTCTCCCTGGCGCCGGGCGGTCGAGTGGGGGTCAACGTGACCCAACCGGAGTGCGAGCTGGATGTCGGAGGTCTCGTGAAGGCAAGAGGCCGCATGGGGATCATGCCGGATCGTGTGCCCGACGGAGGAGAGAAACCGGAACCCGGGCACCCGACGCCTCCCCTCCTCGCGGACGGTAAGTGGCACAACATCACCGGGGAATTGACGGGGTGTCAGGCCCTCGAGGTCCTGGCCGGCGTGGGAGGAAGAGTTGGTGAGGGCCAATACTCGTTGGTCCGCGCCATGGCCCTGAACGCCTACAGCCCGCCCGGGTGGTACTTCAACCCCTTCGGTTTCAACTTCCTCAACCACAAGAACAAGATCAGCGTGCAGCAGGCGTACTACCGGTCGAGACGGGACAAACTGGAGGTCCGATGGTTCGCCCCAAAAACCGGACAGGACCCTGACCCACGGCACAGGCACTACTTCCTGCAGATCAGATCCAGGCGGGACTACGGTGAGGACGAGCACGGAAACGCGATCCGTATCCTCTATCACGTAACCGAGCTTTGGCAGCATTCCACGATGAGGGACCTGACGAGCGCGCCTCCTCCCGAGGAAGTTTGGTGGCCTTCTGAGGCGCGACCCGATCTTCCGCCGGGCGAGGGCGGGCCGGCCGCAGTCGAGGGCGGGCCGCCGGCAGTCGAGGGCGGGTCGACCGCACTCAAGATGTCGACGCTCCTCAAGGGGGAGAAAGCCTTTAGGCAAGGGAAGAGGTTAGTCAAACGCCCGCCGACCACACTCAGGGGCGTGATGAAAACCGCGTCTTGGTGGTCGAGGTTCGGTCGCAAATGAGCGATGCCCCAGGCATCGCAAGGCGTTCCACAGCGTCGGACGACGGGAACTTCGACAGTCTACGCGCGGAGGGCATCCGATTGCTCCAGGAATTCTCCGGTGAGACCTGGACGGACTACAACCTGCACGACCCCGGGATCACGATCCTCGAACATCTGTGCTACGGGCTCACAGACTTGATCTACCGGACTAGCTTCGACGTGGAGGACTACCTCACGGGCACGGATGGGCACATCGACTTCGAGGCACAGGCGCTCCACCTGCCGCACGAAATCCTACCATGCCGGCCTACCACGGCGGACGACTATCGGCGGAAGATCATCGCTGCGGTCGAGAGCGTCGACGACGTATGGATTTGGCCCTGGCCGCGCGAGGGCGGGGGGGATGGAACGGCGGCCGGTGGCCCAGGGCTCTACCAGATCATGGTACGCGAAGGCGCATCAGCGTCGGGCACGCTGGAGGGCGCCGACGAACGGACTCGAGAAACGCTTTCGGAAACGCTCCGCGTGTTCCACGAGAATCGCAATCTTTGCGAGGATGTCCACGTCCTCACCGTCGCCGAGGAGATCGACTACCACCTGTTGGCCGACATCGACATCGTCGGTGCGCGGCCCGTCGTCGACATACTTCAAGAGGTCTACGAGGTCGCCGAGGCGTACATCGCGGGTCACCCCCGTCCCATCGACCCCGTTCGGTCCCTGCGGGACGGGATGACGCTCGACCAGATTTTCGAGGGCCCGAGCGGTGACACCGGCGTCGCGCTGCTCGACGCTCGTGGCTTCGATCACGAGAACATTTTCATCGCGGACATCGTGTCGAGCCTGCAGGCCGTGGAAGGCGTCTCGCGCGTCCGCGATCTGTATCTGCGTCCAGAGGGGTCTGTCCCGCCGCCCGGCCAGGACGCATCGGGTGGAGCAGCGGGCGCGCCGTCAACGCCGCCCCAGCCACTCGATACAGTGCCACGTTACGCGAGGATCCCGGGCGATGGCACAACGAGGTGGAGCGTCCCGCGCCTGGCCGACCCTCGAAGGCGGCCTGTCCAGGGGGAGGGGCCCGAAGCGAAGTCTCGCTTCGCCGCCGCGCTCGAGACCTGGGATGATCGCGTGCGCCTGTGGAGAGATGGGCGCCGGCTGGAGGAGCCGGCCGACTTCCCGGCCAGGTACCGGAAGACCCGTCTCGATCGGCGGGGGCGAAGGCGCTCCTACGAAGAGTTGGATTCGTTCTACCGGGCTCCTCGAGGCGAGTATCGGGAGCTTGCAAAGTACCACTCCATCCAGGAGCATTTCCCCGCGATCTACGGCGTGAACGCCGAGGGCGTGCCCAGCTCCGCCCCGGACAGCGTGAGGCGCAGTGCCTACCGGCTCAAGGCGTATTTGCTGTTGTTCGAGCAGGTGATGGCGAATTTCGCGGCGAACCTGGACCATCTTCCGGAGCTGTTCTCGACGAAGCACGCCAAGGCGACCGGCGACTCCTTTGGCGCCGACTCCACCTATCGCTTTCAGACGCTCGGAGAGGACACGATTCCGGGGTTTGGTCAGCTCTTCGGCAGCGGGACCGTCACTCGGGACCAGAGATCCGAGGATGACCCCGGGTCGGCACCGACGGGGCCCTATCTCGGCGATCCACAGGGGCACCTCGCGCGCGTGATCGCGCACTTCGACGACGTAGAGGATCGAAAGGGGCGCCTGCTGGATCATATGTTGGCCGCGTTCGGCGAGTCCCTCACCCCGGGTTCGTCGAGGGAGCTCGAACAGAGCGAGGGTGGCGATGGGTCGGCGAACCCACACGTACGGAACAAGGCGCGATTCCTGGAGCGCATCGTCGAAGTCACGCGAGATCGCGCGGGTGCTCTCGATTACCGCACCCGCGACTTCGGCGACGCGACGGGCTTCAAGCGACGAGTCGCGTTCCAACTCGGGATCGAAGAGACGGATGTCGGCTCTCTCACGAGCAACCCCTCGGTCGGCTCTGCCGCGGTTGGCGCTGAGCCACCCGGGAGGGAAGGGTTCCACGTGCTCGAGCATATCCTGCTCAGGCCCGCCGACGGCGCGGCGGAGAAGCACATGTGGGACGATTTCTACGCGTGTCGGATGAGCGTCTTCTTTCCGAACTGGGTCGGTCGGTCTCGCCGGCCTAGCTTTCGCCACCAGGCCGAGGAAGCGGTGCGGGTCAGTTGTCCGGCGCACGTCCACGCACAATGCTTCTGGCTCGATCCTGAAGAGATGGTGGCGCTGGAGGGCCTCGCTAATGCCTGGCTGAAAGAAAGGCGTAGGGAGCTCCAGGGGTTGCTGGACCTGGGGCCGAGGGGGACTGAGGGGCCCACCCCCTCGGTCGACGACCCGGCCGCCAAGCTGGTGAGCTTCGTCATGGAGACACAGACGAGCCATGGCATCTGACGACCACCTCATCGGTGAAGCTGTCTTCGATATCACGTTCGACTGGGGCGAAGACGACGTCGAGCGCTCCTTGGCGCTGACCGACCTGCTCAGGTCGAGCGTTCTCCCCCTGGCCGAGGCGGTGTTCGATGATGTCGCACCGGCGAACTCGGTCACCGTCATCGACCGCCTCGAGGTCGATCTCGGAACCGTTCCGTACGACGATTGGAGACGGGAGCTACCAGAGCGATTCCGATCGAGCTTGAGGGCGGCGCTCCAGGCTCGACTCGGAGCGCTCGGCCCCGAGGCCGACGACGGTGCTTGGACGGTGGATCGCGCTACTCATGAGCTCACTTGGCTCGGGGACTTCTTGCGGACGGGGCGCTTGCCTTGGAGCGCCGGCAGGCTCGGGTCGAGCGACTTCGACGCCGTCTTGAGGCGGATCGTCGCTACCGATACGGCCCGGTTCCTCGAGATGCTCCGGCGCTTGGCCTCGGATCGATCGGCAACGGGGAGGCTCGTGCGTCAGCTCGCTGACGACACGTTTCGCGACCTGCTCACGGTCCTGTCCATCGGGGGAGCCGAGCGGATGGCGAGCTTCCACGACGCCTTCACGGCGGCCGTGAGGCGGAGCGCGCTCACGTGGCACGAGCGGGACCGGTTCGAGCACGAGTATTGGGAGACCGTGCTCGGCCTGATTTTGCGCGAGTCGCCCCCGGGCGGCGCATCGGCGGTTGCACACGCCGCGCTTGGAGAGGTGTTGCCACCACCCGGTCGCGACGGCACGGGGCTCACCGCCGAATTGCGCCGCCTAGCCGAACGGACGTTGGGGCCGCCGCCATCGGGCCGCTCCCGTCGTCGGCCGCGAAGTCGGGCCGAGGAGGCCGAGTCCGTGACCGCCGCCCCGACTGCGGAGTCGCCCGCCGAGTTGCCTGGAGTGGGGCGAGCGCCGGGCGAGGTGGGGGGCGAGCCGCGGCTGGATGCCGCAGCGAAGGCGCGGCTGTACGAGGCGCGCCTTAGCGCCGCGTTCGTGGGCGGCGAGATCGGGGCACTGCGCGGAGTGTGGCCGCGCATGCTCGTGGAGCGACCGGATCTGGTGGAGCTGGTCTTGCGGCGCTACGCGCAGCGGCTGGAGATACGGCGCCGGATCGTCGCGGAGTTCACGCCGGCGATGTATATGGACGTTCTGCGGGTCCTGAACCGTGAGGCGAGCCGATACGTGGGCGCGCTGTTGGGGCGGCTCGACGTGATCACGGGGATCGACGTGAGCGACGCGCTGACGCAGACGCGGCTAGACGGTGAGCTGAGGGAGCACGCGCTCGCGTATGTGGTACTGGTCCGAGGAGCCGGGTTTGAGCCGAGGTCGTACGTGGAGTCGCTCGTGCGACGGCTGGCACTGGAGGAGGGCGTCTCCTACGCAGCGATGCTCGTGAGGGCGGCCGGAAACCTCGAGGCGGTGCAGGGACCCGACGAGTTCGAGTCCGGGACGCTTGCGATCCTCACGCAACTGGCCGAAGCCGCGACCCTCGGGGAGGTCGAGCGAAGAGCTGTGACCTCCCCGGTGACAGAACACGCGGCGGAGGTCGCTTCGCCGGAACGGGCCTTGGACCGTGAGCGAGTCGAAGCCGGACGCGCGGCCGACGACCGTGCGCGACTGTACGAAACCCGATTGAGGGATGCGCTCCTTCATGGGCGGACGGCTGCGTTGAACGCGCTGTGGTCGCGGATGCTCGTGGAGCGAGCGGACCTGGTCGAGTTGGTGGTGCGCCGCTACGCGCAGCGCCTGGAGGTGCGACGCCACATCGTGACGCACTTCACTCCGGCGATGTACCTGGACGTCGTACGCGTGCTGGACC
>JAYZBT010000244.1:0-3390 GCA_036338615.1 Gemmatimonadota bacterium | reverse complement strand
GAAGTGTGGGCCTCAGAGCGGTTCCTTGAGGCCGCTCCGTCCTTGTCCGTGGATGGAACCCTCGTCAATTCGCCGTGGCGGCGTAGATTGCGAGATGTTCGACTCGAACAGAGTGCCTGCGTTCAGATTTTTCTTGGAGTTTTTCCGTGACCAGACCCGCCCTGCGCTCAGCCCTCGTGATGGCCGCCCTCTTCGTTGGCGTCGCGTGCGGATCCGAGCCGCCAAGTGACACAGAGGCGCTCGTCGTCTCGGAAGGCGAAGCCACGCTCGAAGCCGCAACCGCGCTCGGCGTCGCGAACGCACGCATGCCGCTGCCGAATCTGGTCACGGCCGGTCAGCCGGACGAAGAGCAGTTCGACGGCCTCGCCGCAGCGGGCTACCAGCACTTCATCTCACTGAGGCCGAGCAGCGAGCGTGGAGCGGGTTGGGAGGAGGAGCACTCCGCTGACGGGCGGTTCGACTTCATGCGCCTTCCGATCGAGAATGCCGACGCACTCACTCGGGAGAACGTGGAGGCGTTCGCAGCACTCATGGAGACCGTGGGTGACGAGCCCACCGTGCTTTACTGCGGTAGCAGCAATCGAGTGGGCGCCATGCTCGCACTCAAGGCATTCTGGGTGGACGGAGCAGACGCGGGAGCCGCGTTCGAGTTGGGGCAGGAGGCCGGCATGACCCGTCTGGCTGATCCCGTCCGAGAGCTTTTGGGGCTCGACGGGGGGAACTAAGCCCGAGAGGCCAGCGCCTTCAGGGTCGGGTCGGACCGCCACATCAACTGCCGTACCATCAGTACCGAACAGATAGTCGCGCACACACCTCCGGCAAGGATGCCGATCCACACGCCGTTGATCGACATGCCGATGCTGCGCACGGAGAGCCACGCGACCGGTACACCGACCAGCAACACGCGTAGGGTGGTGATGAAGAGCGCCGGGAAGCCGTGTCCGAGCCCCTGTAACAGGCGCCCGGTCGTCATGCCCACGGCCATCATCGGATACGAGAAGACCATGAAGGCCAGATAGGTCGAACCGATCTCGAGCGCGGTTGGGTCGGACGTGAAGACGCGGAGGATGCTGCCCGAGGTGAGGAACGCCGTGCCGCCGATGACAGCCGCGAGCGTAATCGCCCACCGGTACGTGTACAGCGCGGTCGAGCGCACCAGATCACTCCGCCCTGCCCCGGCGAACATGCCCACGACGGTAACCGCAGCTCCCGAGAGCCCGAAGATCGGCAGCACCACGATCATGTCCACCTTCGAGGCCGCGCCATAAGCCGCGACCGCCACGGACCCGAAATCGGCAAGCAGCAGATTGAACAGCATCGTGCCGGCAGACATGACCACCATGCTCGCAGCAATCGGGATCGCCAAGCCGTAGAGCTTCACCAGCACTTCGCGCTCCGGAACGAGCGCCGATACGCGAAGCCGGACGAAGGCGGACTTCCGGCGTAGCAGCAGTACACAAAACGTCGACACCGAGATCACGACGGCCAAGACCGTCGCAACCGCCGCCCCGCGAAGCCCCATGTCGAGCACCAGAATGAAGAGCGCGTCCAGTCCGATGTTGGCCAGTGTCGAGACCGTCAGAACGATCATGGGTGTCTTCGCGTCTCCCTCTCCAGCGAGGATCGAGCGCAGGACGGCGGAGACAAAGAACAAAGGCATGAAGGCCGCGAGCACCTGGAAGTACTCCCACCCCAAGTCCACGACGCGACCTTCCGCGCCCAGAGCCGCCAGCATCCAGCGGCCACCCAGGAGCCCCACGCCACCGAATAGCACGCCCAGGAAGAGGCCCGAGCTGATGGCTGTGCCGGCAGCCGCATCGGCACCCGGGGCGTCGCCTCGGCCCACGGACTGGGCCACCAATGCCGTCACCGCGGTACCGATCCCCATCGTCAGCGCGATCAACAAAAAGAACAGCGGCGCGACGAACGTGGCGGCTGCGAGCTCGTCCGTTCCGAGCGAGCCAATGAACGCGGTGTCGGCGACGATGTACATCGTGTGCACCGTCATACCCGCGATCATCGGCAGCGCCATGATCCAGAGCGCCCGTCGCGGGGCGTCCAGGAACTCCTGGAGGCGGTCCGTGCGTGCGCCGGCTCCGGGGCCGGCGGGGCGGTCCTTGGTTTGCGTGTCGGACATGGGGAGGTGTGGAGCCGGTGGTGATCTCGGACACTATTGGGGGACCGGAAAAGCTAACGCCGGAGAGCGTTCTGTCCGGTGAAGGGGTGAACGCGGCCAACACGGTCACGAGTGCCACGGCAATTCTCGATCGCGGGTCCGCCAGCCACGGGGCCGCCACCCGCTTAGCTGCCCCACCGCCGCCTCCTGCACGCCCACCATCGAGCCCCGGCGCATAGACGAAGCCCTCATCGTCCAGCGCGGAGATGAACGCTTGGGCGCTGTCGAAACGGTCGGCGGGCAGCTTCTCGATCGACTTCGCGACTACGGCGGAGACGTGCGGCGGGACCGTGTGGCGCAGCTCCGTTAGCGGAGTGGCGGTGTTCGCCAGGGATGCGCACCAGGATGCTCTGCGCGCTCGGCCCGGTATGAGGGGGCTGACCCGCGATCATCTCGTACAGCACACAGCCAAGACTGTAGACGTCACTGCGCACACTGATCTCCCGGTCCGCGCTCGCCTGCTCGGGGCTCATGTAGTGCGGGGTGCCGAGGCTGAGTCCCGTCTCGGTCATGCGACCGACCCCCGCCGTGATCGCCGCGAGGAAGCGTTCCGCGCCGATCACCGCCGCGAGCGCGGGCCGCAGGATCTTCAGCGCGACCTTGCGCTTGTGCTTGATGTCCTCGATGCGGTACCTGCCGTCCAGGGCGGTTTCCAGGCGTTGGGTGTGGCCGTCAGACATGCGCGCCAAGATGCACATAAGCTGCTTGTACGGCCCGGAAGTCAAACTGCGGACCAACGCAAGCCGCTTCAGTTTCCTTCCGCGGCCCTCCGCGACGACCGGCTGGCTGTCCCGCAGAAGAAAGTTCTCCGGCCTGTGGGCCAATGAGTTCGCCCTGCCGAACACGAGCACTACCCTGGTGCATGATGAGCACGCTATTACAATGCTCGCAGGCTCGTGACGGAAGTATCCGTCGATCCCGGGACCGACGCCGAAGAATTGGACCATGCGACCGAAACAGCGAAGACAGGCCGTTGATGTGCTTCTGGTCGAGGACGACGAATATCTTCGGCAGTACATCGCTCGGTTGCTCGCTAGTGAGGGGTACCGCGTCGAGGAGGCCGAAGACGAGGGTCAGGCGCTCTCCGCCGCGTCCCGAACGGATTTCGGCGTTGTCGTGACAGATCTGGGACTCCCCGGAATCGGAGGCGCCGCCCTCATCGAGCTCCTAGCGGAGCGTCAGAAAGCCACGACGTTCGTGATCGTAACGGGGCT
>JAYZBT010000243.1:0-4208 GCA_036338615.1 Gemmatimonadota bacterium | reverse complement strand
CCGGAGACTCTTTCCGTTCGAGTCGAAGTGGTTCGACAGTAGCGCCGGCACGGTCCACTACATCGACGAAGGCGTCGGAGATCCGATCCTCTTTCTGCACGGGAACCCCACGTGGAGCTTCCTATACAGAGGCATCGTGATTCGCCTGAAGAAGCGTTTCCGGTGCATCGCCGTCGACTACCCAGGCTTCGGGCTGTCAGAAGCTCCCGACGACTACGGCTACACACCTGCTGAACATGCCCGAGTAGTAGGTGAATTGGTCCGACACCTGGGGCTCGAGGGCCTGACGATCATGGGCCAGGACTGGGGTGGCCCCATCGGGCTGCGTGTCGCTCTGGACGAGCTCCCGCGCCTGCGGGCACTGGTCATGGGAAACACGTGGTACTGGCCAATAGACACTGTGGCAGCCAAGGCCTTCGCATACATCATGTCCTCGGCTCCGCTGCAGTCACAGATCCTCAAGCACAACATGTTCGTCGAAAAGATCATACCGATGGCGGTGAAGCATGCGGTCGCCGACGAGGTCATGCACCACTATCGCGAGGCGCTCTCCAGCCCGAAACGACGCATCGGCGCGGCCGAATTCCCGCGCCAACTCATCGAGTCGACCCTCTGGCTCGGTGATCTCTCCGACGAGGTTCGAAACGAGCTCCACAATGTGCCGATCCTCCTCACGTGGGGACTTCACGACTTTGCCTTTGGACAGGCGTACATGAAGCGCTTCCGCGAGGACTTCAATGCCAGCCAACTGGTTCGCCTCGATGCCAAGCACTACATACAGGAGGACACTCCAGGCGAGGTCGCTGACGCCATCGAGGGCTTCCTTGACGGATTGCCGTCCACAGGGGGTCCGACGACGGGGTGACTCTGTTCGCGTCGGCGCAGTCGGAGGAGCCGCGGGCACGGGTATCGCGCCTTCATTCGGCCGTACTGTGGGGCTGGAACGCGAAGCGCCCGACCGCATGGGCCAGGCGCTGATGGTCGCTGCAGGACTTGAACCTGCGACATCCACGATGTGAACGTGGCGCTCTACCAGCTGAGCTAAGCGACCGTCTTTATACGCTCGAGGCCCGAGCGGTGGCTCGGACCGTCAGCAATACCCCCACGGGGAGTCGAACCCCGGTCTCCGCCGTGAGAGGGCGATATCCTAGGCCACTAGACGATGAGGGCATCATCCCTTCGCTGTATCTGAAGGGCTCAAAAATTACAAATGGGTCGCTCGGAGCGTCAACCCCTCAACGCCCCTGCGCCTGTCGGTGTCTTAGGTAGTGAGGGCGGGATGTCTTCCCATAAGGGATTAAGTGGTATGGGGGTCGCAACGATGGCGAGCAAGCTGAACCCGGGGTCGGTTCGTGGGTGGCTGAGCAGTCGACGCGGGTGGAGGCGTCGCTCCAACAAGCTGATCAAGAATTACCGCTTCGGTTCCTTCAGGGACTCGATCGTATTCGTGAATCGAATCGCCACTTTGGCCGACTCGCACGATCACCATCCGGACATCGCCGTGCGCTCCTCGACGGTGACCGTGACCCTGTCAACGCAAGACGTGGGCGGCATTTCCGACAAGGATCTAGAACTCGCCGAGCAAATCGACTTCGCGACCTCCAAGTAGCCGACACGGCGTTGGGAGTCAGCGTCTGGGTGACGAAGTTTTCAGCACGCCCAGAAGGTCGCTCAGGTAGAAATTCGGTTTCTCGACGGCGAGTGCGTCTCGACTGAAGGCTCCCCAGACGGCGGCCGCCGTGTAAGTGCCGGCCGCTCTCCCTGCTCGTAAATCGAAGGGCGAGTCTCCGACGAACAAGGTCTCCTCCACCCGACCGCCGAGGCCGAGCAATTCCAGCGCCTTGTGTACCGACTCCGGGTGGGGCTTCGGTTCCGCTACCTCGTCGGCGCACACGACAGCGTCGACACTGCCCCACAGTCCGCACACCTCGAGCGTGCGACGAGCCACGCGCGTGTCATTGCTCGTCACGACCGCTAGGCGGGTGCCACTTCGACGCAGATCCGACAAGACCAACGCCGCGTTCGGAAACGGAGCGACCATCTCGTCGTGCACCTCGCGTTGGTAGGCCACATAGGTCAGGCGCATGAGCTCCGCCTCGCCTTCGTCACGCGCGAAGCCTCGCAGCTGCGTCGGTAGCGGAATCCCAATGATCTCGAGAAAGCGTTCGTCGGGAGGGACCTCGCCCAGGTGCGTCCGCATGGTGTGTCGGAAGCTGCGCAGGATGAGCTCGATCGTGTCGGCGAGCGTCCCGTCCAGGTCGAAGAGAACTGCCTTCCAGCCCGCGTTCGTCATGAGTTCAAGCCGTCCGTCGAATCAAGCGACAGAGCGCGTCGCAAGCGTACTCGGCCTGAGCGTCAGTAAGGGCCGCCGGCGGCGTCAGTTCGAGCACGTGGCCGCGTTCGCCAGCCGGCAGGACGATCAATCCCTCTCGGAGCGCTGCTTCGCAGACTTCGACGGCCCGGCCATCGCCAGCGAACTCCACGCCGAGCAACAACCCCAGTCCCCGCACATCGACAACCTCTCGCATCGAGGCCAGTCCTGCGCGCAGAGTATCGAGTATGTGGGACCCGAGACTCCGGGCCCGCTGCGCAACAGCCTCGCTCTCGAGCGTCTCCAGAACCGCCAGAGCCGCCGCGCACGCGAGTGGGTGTCCGAGGAACGTACTCGTGTGAATCGCCTCCCCCCGGCTCTCGGGCCACGCGTCCATCACACCGCTACGTGAAATGCACGCCGAAATCGGCATGCCACCACCCAGTACCTTGCCAACACAGACGATGTCTGGTTGTAAGCCGACGGACGCGGAGGCCAGCATTCCGCCACAGCGGCCGAGGCCCGTGAGTACCTCGTCCGCGATCACGAGAGCACCAGCCTCCGCCGCGATGCGGGACACGTCGGCCATGAATCCAGCCGGAGCCAGCCGAGCGCCCGCTCGCCCCTGAACCGGCTCGATGATCACCGCCCCGATACGATCCCCGTTCGGGGCACCGCGCGCGAGCGCACTGCGAAGCTCGCGGAGCGAGGCCTCCGCAGCACTCCCCGCATTCACAGAGGCGTCGACCGAGGGCGTGGTGCTGGGAAAGGGCGTAAAGACCACCCCCCCGTAAAGGCGGTCCGTGAAGCGCGCCCGGAAGTGCTCTCGCTCGGTCACGGCGAGCGAACCGAGCGTGAGCCCGTGGTACCCTCCTTCGAAGGCGAGCACCCCCGGCCGGCCTGTCGCGAGGTGGGCGGTCTTCAAGGCGATCTCGACTGCCTCGGAGCCCGTGCTCGCCAGGACGCCACGAGCCTCGTCCCACGGAGCCAGTGAACAGAGCCGCTCCAGAAGGTCCAGCTTCAACCGCGAGGGGTGCACGTCACCCATACCGTGCATCAACGTCCCGGCTTGTTCGCACACGGCAGAAACGACGGAAGGGTGTGCATGGCCCAACAGTGCCACACCGAAAGCGCTGCTCAGGTCGATGTACACATTCCCATCCGCGTCCCGCACGTTGGCGCCACGCGCCTCCTCCCAGAAGATCGGCCAGCGCTCCCCCAAATAGGTGATGTTTCGCGACTCCACCGCGCGCAGCCTCTCCGCCATCCCCTGAGAAGCTGAAGCAGGCGGCCGTACGCGTATGTCGGGCAGCAGCGATCCGAACCTTGGATCGCCTCGATCGCTCAAGGAAGAGCGGAGAAGGGGCGCACCGAGCTACTCGGCGCCGAGCCGTGTATCCACGGGCAGGCCCATGATGGAATAGCCCTTGTCCACATGCAGCGTCTCTCCGGTGATCCCCGACGCGAGCGGCGAGCAGAGGAAGGCGGCGGCATGCCCGACGTCCGCAGCCGCGGTGGCCGCGGGGAGCGGAGAGTTGGCCGCGTAGTAGTCGACCATGCGCTCGATGGTACCGATCGCCTTGGCGGCTCGACTGGCCAGCGGTCCCGCGCTGATTGTGTTGACGCGAATGCCGAACTTCCGGCCCGCCTCGAACGCGAGGGTGCGGGTATCACCCTCCAAAGCAGACTTCGCCGAACTCATCCCGCCGCCGTAGCCCGGTACGACGCGCTCGGCGGCCAAATACGAGAGTGATACGAGGGCACCTCCCTCGTTCATCAGCGGGCCGAAGCGCTGCACCATGCTCACCATGGAGTAGGCGCTCGCGCTCACGGCGGCGAGATACCCCGGCCGACTGGTCTCGAGCAGCGAGTTTTTCACTTCGGGACCATTGGCGAG
>JAYZBT010000242.1:0-5386 GCA_036338615.1 Gemmatimonadota bacterium | reverse complement strand
GAATTCCGGGTTCTGGTGGCCACGGACATCGCTGCCAGAGGCATCGACGTCGAGGCGCTCGGCCACGTCGTGAACTTCGACGTGCCGGCTGTCCCCGAGGACTACATCCACCGCGTGGGTCGTACGGCGCGTGCGGAGTTGACCGGGCAGGCGTTCACCTTGGTCACCCCGGAGGACGAAGGTGACCTGAAGCGCATCGAGCGGGCGGTGGGGTTGAAGATTCCCCGGGTTCGCTTGGAGGGCTTCGCGTATGACGCCACGCCTGATGCCCCGCTGGAAGTGCCGCGCGGTGAGCGTACCGCAGCGATCCGGGCCAAGAGGGCTGAGGACCGGGCGCGCGCTGCCGCCAAGGCTGCCAAGAAGGCGAGTGCACCGAGCGCCCCGAGCGCTGAAGAAAGCTCCCGGCCTCGACGCCGGCGCTACGGCAGGCGTCCCCGGTACAGCTAGCGTCGCTCGGCCCTCAGTGCCTAGTCGGCCGCGAGGTCCCCGCCACTGATCTCAGGCGCGATCCGAACCGGACACACCTTCAGCTCAGCGGTGTCGGTCACCGGGTCGTAGCCGGAACCCGTGAGAATATTCACCGGCACGTCGTTGAACGAAAACGAGCTGAATACGGTGCCGCGGGGGGAGCGCGTAGTCGACTCGATCCTGATGCGCACCGAACCCCGGCGACTCGACATCTTCACCCAGGCGCCGTCGCTCGCGCCCCAGGCCGCGACGTCGTCCGGGTGCACTTCGAGCGTCTCCTGAGGCCGCAGATAGTCGAGGCCCTCGGACCGGCCCGTCTGCGTCCGTGAGTGATAGTGTGCCAGGCGCCTACCGGTGGTGAGCCAGACCGGGTAGTCGTCGTCGATCGTCTCTGCCGGGTCTCGGTAGCGGATGAGCTTGAAGATTCCGCGACCGTTGACGAAGCCGTCCTCGTGGAGGCGGGGCGTGCCCGGGTGTCCTTCTTCCGGCACCGGCCACTGGTACTCACCGAATTCCACTCGATCCCAGCTCAGGCCGGCGTAGGTGCCCGAGAGCGAGCACAGCTCGTTGAACACCTCATCGGCCCCTTCATAGTCGAAGCCCTCGAAGTTCATTCGTTGCGCGAGCCGCGAGATGACCCACCAGTCGGGCTTCGCTTCGCCCGGGGGCGGCACCGCCTTCCTCAGGCGCTGCACTCGTCGTTCGGTATTGGTCTGCGTTCCGTCTGTCTCACCGAACCCAGTAGCCGGGAATACGACGTCCGCGAACTCGGCTGTTTCCGTCATGAAGAGATCACACACCACGAGGAAGTCGAGCGCTTCGAGCGCGCGCTCACAGTGTTCCCGCTCCGGGTCGGTCACGACCGTGTTCTCGCCGTCGATGATCATCGCCCGGATCTGATCCCCTGCCTGCTCGAGGGCGCGCACCTTGGTGATGCCCTTCTCGAGGTCGACTTTGCGGCCCCACGCCTTCGCGAACTTCGCCTGGTTGGCCGGGTCGGTAACCGGCTGGAAGCCGGGATAGTTGTTCGGAAGCGCGCCGACGTCGCCGGCGCCCTGGATGTTGTTCTGCCCGCGCATCGGATTGATGCCGGTGCCCTCGCGACCGATGTTGCCGGTCATGAGCGCGAGATTGCACAGGCTCTGCACGTTGTCGACTCCGCAGATGTGCTCCGTGATGCCGAGGGTGTAATAGATGGCGCCACGATCAGCGCGCCCGTACAGCAGTGCGGCCTCTTCGATCAACTCGGGTGCAATCCCCGTGATTTCGGAGGCCCACTCGGGTGTGAATTCCTCGACGTGCTTCAGGAACGCCTCGGCTTCGGCGGTGCGGTCCCGTATGAAATCCCCGTCGACGAGGCCCTCCCGGTGGATCACATGCGCCATCCCCAGCAGCAACGCAGCGTCCGAACCGACGTTCAGCCGGAGGTGCATGTCCGCGTACTTCGTGAGGCCGATCTCTCGGGGGTCCGCGACGATCATTTTGGCCCCCTTGGCGATCGCTTTCTTCAGGCGCGTCGCGGCCACGGGGTGACACTCGGTCATGTTGGTCCCGATGCAGAAGATCACATCGGGCTTTTCCATGTCCTTGAGCGGGTTCGACATGGCGCCCCTACCGATGGTTGCCGCCAGACCGGCGACTGTAGGGGCGTGTCAGGCACGGCTGCAATTGTCTATGTACGAGGTACCCAACCCCGCCCTCACGAGCTTCTGCATGAGGAAGCCCGCCTCGTTCGGCGCGCGGCCCGACGCCACTGCGTACAGGCTGTGCCGCCCGTGATCGTTGACGGCAGCCAGCAGGCCTGCCGCTGCCTTGTCCAGTGCCTCGTCCCAGGTTGCGGGGACGAGCTTCCCCTTGTCGTCCCGGACGAAGGGTGTCTTCAGTCGATCCGGATGGTGCACGAAGTCGAAGGCGAATTGACCTTTCACGCACAGCGCGCCTTCGTTGGCCGGGCCGTCCATCGCCGGCTGAATGCCGACGATCTTGTCTCCCTTCGTCATGATGTCGACCGCGCAGCCGACTCCGCAGTACGGGCAGATCGAGCGCGTCTTCTCGATGGGCGCTTCGACGTCTTTGGCGCGCAGCGCCTTGATGTCGGCGAGCGCACCCGTGGGACACGTCTGAATGCACTGTCCGCAGAACGTGCATGCAGAGTCCTCGAGCAGCCCGGCGAACTCGGTCGTGATCTGCGTGTCGAAGCCACGGTTCATGATCGATATCGCGTAGTCGCCCTCTTGCTCCGCGCACACGCGCACGCAGCGATAGCACGAGATGCACTGCTCGTAGTCGCGCAGGATGAACGGATTCGGGTCGTCAAAGCGCGAATCGCCCGACTTGCCTCCGGCAAAGCGGCCCGTCCGCGCGTCGTACCGGTCGACTAGATCGGTCATCTCCTGGGACGCGTAGCCGGCCAGCGGGTCTACGTCGACCTCACGGTTCTCGGACACGACCATCTCGAGCAGCACGCTGCGGTGCATCTCGAGCTTGCCACTCCTGGTGGTGACACGCATTCCCGGCTCGGCCTTCGTCGTGCAAGACGCGACGGGGTTGCGCGCGCCTTCGAGCTCCACGACGCACAGGCGGCATGCCCCGAGTGCTTCCAGCCGATCGTCGTAGCAGAGCGTGGGGATCTCCTTTTGGTGCCGTTCGGAGACCTGGAAGATCGATTCGCCACGAGTGAAGGAAACCTCTTCTCCGTCCAGGAAGAGCGTCAGTCCAGTGTTGTCACTCATCGTCAGTCCTCTCCGTCTCCAACAGCGCAGATCCCTCAATGTGGGCGCGCACCACCTCGGGAAAATAACGCAGCAAGCTCTCCGTGATGAGCGGTGCCGTCTGACCGAGACCGCACGCCGAGGTCTCCTTCATCGTCAAGTTGATGTCCGCGACCTCGTCGAGCCATTTCGCGATGTCCCCTGGGCCCGCGTCACCCGCCAGTCGCTCGGTGAGCCGTTGGGTCCCAATTCTGCACGGGAAGCACTTTCCACACGACTCGTGTGCGAAGAACTCCATGGCGGAGTGCGCGATTTCGATCATGTCGCGCGTCTCGTCGAACACCATGATGCCGCCGGCACCGAGGAAGGAGTCCTTCGATCGGATCGACGGCTCGTCGAGCGTCACGTCGAGATCGTCACCTGCGAGGAACCCTCCGGAGAGGCCGGCCATCGTCACCGCCTGTATCGCGTTTCCGTGGCGCACGCCGCCCGCCCACTGTTCGATGAGTTCGGATAGCGGGAGGCCGAGCGGAACCTCGTAGTTGCCTGGCCGGTTCACGTCACCTGACAGGGAAATCACTTTGGTGCCCGCGTGCTCGCCCATGCCGAGACCGCGGTACCACTCGGCCCCCCTCGCTACGATGGGGGGAAGGGACGCCAGGGTCTCCACGTTGTTCACCGCGGTCGGGGTGCCTTCGTAGCCGTTCGTCACGGGGTAGGGTGGTCGATTGCGCGGGAAGGGGTGTGCGCCCTCGAGCGAATTGAGCAGAGAAGTCTCTTCACCACAGATGTAGGCGCCAGCGCCGCGGCGAAGGTAGATCTTGATCGCGTGACCGGATTCGAAGGCGTTGTCGCCGAAGACTCCGGCGGCTTCCGCTTCCGCGATCGCGTCGGCAAGCACGGTGTCCGTCTCCGGGTACTCGTATCTCAGGTAGAGGAAGGCACGCTCGGCGCCCGTCGCGACACATGCGAGGGCCATGCCCTCGAGTACCGCGTGCGGATCGTGGTCCATGAGCGCTCGATCCTTGAAGCAGCCCGGCTCGCCCTCGTCGGCGTTGCAGACCACGGTCTTGGGGCCACCCGCTGCGTCTCGGACCGCTCGGAGTTTCCGGCCCGTAGGGAAACCGGCGCCGCCGCGGCCGGCCAGTCCGCTGTCGTCGATGACGCGGATCAGCCCGTCCGGCGTCATAGAATGCACGGCCTTTTCCAGGGCCTCGTATCCGCCTGTGCTACGATAGCCATCGAGTGTCTTTCGAGCCGGGTCACGGATGTGGGCGAAGACACACTCCTCTACTGTGTCGGGCGCCGCGGGCGGCACGGGCGTGTCGCGAGCCTCGAGCACCCCGGCGCTGAGTCCGACCAGGGTTTGATTGCCCCGCAGCACCGGGATCGGCTCGTCGCACCGGCCGCTGCACGGCATTCCTGTCGCACCGTCCAGGCTCGCCAGCAGCTCCTGCGAACCGTTCAGGCGACAGATGTATCCGGTGCAGACGCGTGGCGCCCCCTGTCCGCCGGGCTCGCGCGCGAAGTGGTGGTAGAACGTCACGGTACCGAAGAGGTCCGCGATCGGGATTCTCAATCCGTCCGAGACCGCACGCAGCGCGTCCTCGCTGAGGTAGCCGTCCCGCTCATGGAGCGCGTGAAGGAGGGGAAGGAGGGGGGCCTCCTGCCCTGCGTACTCGACGATGAGCTGCTCGTTGGTCTGCGCCAAATTCAGTCCCTCTGCTCCTTGGTCGAGCCGATCCGTAAACGCCAATGATGAATGCCCGCGGCACACAGGAGGCATGAAGTTCGCGCAGTCAGGCCGATTCCTGCACTGGTGGAGTGAATTCTACCAAGACCCTCGCCGTGCCGTAGGGCACGCCTTGGCACTGCTGCGGCTTCCATACATACTGGTCGGTATGTCAACGCAAGAGGCCACCGTAGCTACGTCCACAGCGCGCACGCCCGTGGCTACGCGGGGGCGAGTCTCGAGCGCATTCTTACAAGTTCCGGCGTTACGAAGGGTGCGCTCTATCACCACTTCAAGAGCAAGGCCGACTTGCTGCATGCGGTCATCGACGACACGATCCGGCCAATGATTGCGGAGCGATGGATGAAGCCGCTCGCTGGGACCGATGATCCCATCCGGGCGATGGCGGAGTCGACCCGTGCGACCATGATGGACGCCACGCCCGAAGAGCTGCGGTGCGGGTGCCCGTTGAACA
>JAYZBT010000241.1:0-5953 GCA_036338615.1 Gemmatimonadota bacterium | reverse complement strand
GTACATGGAGCGCCGGGATGGGCTGTGTGCCACGTTCTTCGTGTGGCTCGTCGCGGACCTGGTGCAAGGCGGCTTGTTGTTGGGATGGGTGCCTCCGTGGAAGAGAAATACGTCGAGATCAGAGACGAGCGAATGGCCTCGCTGATGCCCGAACGCACCAGCCTGGTCGCGGACGTCGTCGCCCCGCCCGCCATTGACTTCGCGTCGAGTGTCACCGGAATTCAGGACGACGCCATACTTATTCATCGCGAAAAGCTGCTACTGATCGCCTTGGGCGTGATCCCCCTCGGCAGCACATCGAGCAGGACGACGTCAGGCTCCACGGCGGCCAGAACGCGTGCGAACTCCACGGACTCTCGGACGAACGAGCGGACCGAGACGTTCCGCTACGCGAATCGGAGCGATCCCGCGGGTTTGTCCAGTCGAGCGACCGCCGACGTAGGAGTGGGCTCGGCCAGTGCGGTACGAAACGTGTAGGAGCCGATCGGCGTCTCGTCCTCCACCCGCCCCGCTCATCCCATCCGCGTCGACAGCCCTCAGGGCAAATCCTGAACCGCGGCCGGCGACCAGCGGCTCCTCCGTCTGAGAGAGCTCCACCGCGAGATCGACTCCGTCCATTCAACGGAGCGTCCCACCGGTCCACAGGTCGAGGTCCGCGTCCTACCACTGTGGGAGAACTTCCCACACCTCGGCACCTCGCGGATCGGCCGCTTGCCACGCATGTTGGCTGTCATGGTTACCGCCGTCCCTCCCGTCGGGAGAGTGACCCTCGATCGCCCTGGCGACGGGTCCCTCCTGATTCGACTCTCTGGAACGTGGCGGCTCGAGGAGGGACTTCCCTCCACCGAACTCGTCGAGCGCGAGCTGGGCGCCGACCCGCCGCGGCGTATCGGCTTCGATGCCGAAGGGCTCGGCACGTGGGACAGCGGGATTCTGACGTTCCTCGTCGGTGTATCGAGGATGGGCCGTGAAGGTGGCGTGGTCGTAGATCCATCGGGGCTGCCGGATGGGCTCCAGCGACTTCTCGCGCTCGCCGAAGCGGTTCCCGAGAAGGAGGACGCCCGCTCGGCCGACGGCGATCGGCGGTTGATCGCCTTGCTCGGCGAGAGGACCCTCCACACCCACTACCTCTTCTGGAGCGACATCGAGTTCGTCGGTCAGGTCACACTGGCGTTCGGCCGGGCTCTCCGGGGGAAGGCCCGGTTCCGCGGGACCGATCTGGCACTGCTGATCCAACAGAACGGCTTCGATGCGTTGCCGATCGTCACCCTGGTAACGTTTCTGCTCGGCTTGATCCTGGCGTTCGTGGGTGCGGTACAGCTTCAGACCTTCGGCGCGACAATCTACGTAGCGGACCTGGTCGGCGTCGCGATGGTGCGCGACATGGGCGCGCTCATCACGGGCATCATCATGGCCGGCCGCAGCGGGGCTGCGTTCGCCGCCCAACTCGGCTCCATGAAGGTGACGCAAGAGACCGATGCGATGACAACGATGGCGATCTCGCCCCTGGAGTTCCTCGTCCTACCGCGCATCATGGCGCTCTGCCTCATGATGCCGTTCCTGACGCTGTACGGAGACGTGATGGGGATCCTGGGCGGGGCCTTCGTCGGCATGACGGTTCTCGACCTCTCCGCTGTCGAGTACTTCCAGCAGACGGCGGCCGCGGTCAGCCTGCAGGACCTCGTCGGTGGAATCTTCAAGGGCAGCGTCTACGGCGTGCTCGTCGCCCTGGCGGGGTGCCTGCGTGGAATGCAGTCGGGCAAGAGCTCGTCGGCTGTGGGGGACGCGGCGACATCCGCCGTAGTCACGGGCATCGTCGCGATCATCGTCGCGTGTGGTATGTTCGCGTTCCTATTCTACGCGTTGGGCCTCTGATGGAGGCCCAACCAGCCGGCGAGGTCGCGACTCCGGCGATCTCGGTTCAGGATCTGACGATGGCGTACGGGGACTTCGTGCTGCAACGGGACCTGACGTTCGACATCGGGCGCGGCGACATCTTCGTCATCATGGGCGGGAGCGGATGCGGCAAGAGTACCCTGCTCCGGCACCTCATCGGGCTGAACGAGCCGGCGCAGGGCGAGATCTACTACGGCGACGAGAGCTTCACCCGAGCCGACGACGAGCGCCGCGAGCAGATGATCCGCCGCGTGGGCGTCCTGTATCAGAGCGGGGCGCTGTGGAGTTCGATGACCCTCGCGGAGAACGTCGGACTCCCGTTGGGGGAGTTCACCGATCTGACCCCGCCGGAGATCCGTGAGGTCGCCGCGCTCAAGCTCGCGTTGGTGGGCCTGGCCGGCTTCGAAGACTACTACCCGTCCGACATCAGCGGCGGAATGCAGAAGCGTGCGGGACTGGCGCGCGCGATGGCGCTCGACCCCGACATTCTCTTCTTCGACGAGCCGGGCGCCGGCCTCGATCCGATCAGCGCAAGGCTGCTCGACGACCTGATCGTCGCGTTGCGCGACAGCCTCGGGGCCACGATTGTCGTCGTCACCCACGAACTTGCGAGCATCTTCGCCATCGGAACCAACAGTGTGTTTCTCGACGCGGAGACCCGAACGATGATCGCTCAAGGTGTTCCCTCGCAGTTGTACGAGCACGCGGAAAATGAACGCGTGCGCCGATTCCTACGCAGGGGGGAGGACTGACATGGCCCGAAAGGCGAATCCAACCCTGATCGGCCTGTTCGTGCTGGGAGGTGTGATGCTCTCGGCGATCTCGGTCGTGGTATTCGGGTCGGGGCAGATGTTCCGAGAAACACAAACGGTCATCTCGTTCTTCGACGGATCGGTCTCTGGCCTCGCCGTCGGTGCTCCCGTGCGGTTTCGCGGCATCGACGTCGGGGAGGTTGTCGAGGTGCTGCTCGATCTACCCGGCCTGGAGAGGGTCAGCGATGACATCCGTATCGCCGTGATCTACGACCTGGATCGACAACGGCTCGAGTCCCGCGGAGCGACTGCGCGTCTGGACGACCCGCTCGACATCGACACGCTGTTGGGCCTCGGCATCCGTGCCGAGCTCGCGACGGAGAGCCTCGTCACGGGGCGCAAGTTCGTCGCGCTCGATATCAGTAGCGAGAGCTTCGCCGGACCGCCTCCTGTGGTGGGTGCCCCCTACCCCGAGATCCCGACGTTGAACACGGGCCTCGAACGGTTCGAGGAGGATATCGCAGGTATCATCGCGGAGCTCGGGGCCGTTCAACTCGACGAGCTCGTCACCGTGGCGTCCGACGCCTTCGCCGAGATCGGTGCTCTCGCTGCAACGCCGGCACTCTCGAGCACCCTCGAGGAGCTGCCCGACGCCATCTCGAACCTGAACGAGACAGTCGCCGACCTGCAGGCACTCGTAGCCAATCTCGACGAGACGTTGATCCCGATTCGCGACGGATTCCTCGAGACGACCGAACAAGCGAAGACGACCATGGAGCAGCTCGAGGCGACGCTTCACGACATGGGGGGAGTGCTGGAGCCCGAGTCACCCCTCTTCGTGCGCTTCGAGCACGCGATGACCGATCTCAGCGCGGCGAGTCGCGCGCTCAGGAGCCTTGCCGACTACCTAGAGCGCAATCCCAGCACGATCCTGAGGGGCAGACCGGGAGGAGGTCCGTGATGCGCCGCTTACTTCTGTGCACCCTCCTCATCGTCGCCGGATGCCTCGGGCCGAGGGCCGACCTTTCGACGTTCTACGTCATCACGGCCAACGCGACTACGTCCGCGAACAGCGAGCCGCTGGCGGTCACTCTGGGCGTCGGGCCGCTGGCGCTGCCAGGCTACCTCGATCGCTCCGAGCTCGTGACACGACTGAACGAGAACCAAGTGGCCCTCTCCGAGATGGAGAGGTGGGCCGAGCCGCTGCTCGACAACGTGGCGCGCGCGGTGACGGCGAATCTCGTTCGCGTTTTACAGCCGGACGGCCACGTCGCCTACCCATGGTACGAATCCGCCGGTGTGGACTACGGCGTCGCGGTCCGCTTCACACGGTTCGAGGCGGACTCGACGGGCTCGGTGGCGCTCGACGCCTCTTGGCGAATCACGAGTGGTGACGCACAAGAAACGCTGTATCGGGGGAACTCTCTGATTCAGGAGGATGCGACCGCGGTCGCTGCGGAACAGCGGGTTGCGGCCCTGAGCCGGGCCCTGGCGCAGCTTTCTGATGAGATTGCGGCTGCGGTGCGGCGGGTCCACGCCGGGGCGAGATTCTAGAACGACCGGGGGAACGCCTCTACCTCATGTATGTCTATGGCGTATCCCGTTGCCCCCTCATGTCGTGTTACCACGACGACGTATTGTGCGTCGGACCAATGGATTTTCATCTCGGCCACCTTTGGCGGAAGCCACTGAGCGGCAGGCCGTGCGCGTGTGCCCCCCCCTACGGCGCCCCCGGTGCCCCCCTTATCGCGCGCCCCGGTGCGAGGCCTTCCACCAGTGCTCCGTCGTCGACGACGAGCACGCCGTTGACCAGTACGTACCGGATGCCTTCCGACGTCTGTGCCGGCTCCGTGTACGTGGCCCGCTCACGAACCGTCCCGAGGTCGAACACGACGATGTCGGCGTCGGCTCCGGCGCTCAGGCGCCCTTTCCGCCGCATGGCGGGCGACGCCTGCTCGAGTTGCACCGCGGCCAGGTAGCTGGTCTTGCGCATCGCCTCCACGAGCGTGAGGTCACCGCCCTCGCGCACGTACCGTCGCAGGAAGCGCGCGTACGTTCCGGCACCACGAGGATGCCCGCGGCCCCGTGCGTCGATCGCCCCATCGCTCGCGACCATGACCACCGGACTGGTGAGCGCCTTCCTGAGGGTCTCGGTCGGGATGAAGTGCACGATCACCCCATCCCTCTTCTCGTCCCCCCGATAGGAGTAGAAGGTCTGCTCGGTGAGCCGCTCACCGGTGCTGACCAGCTCGATGTCCCCGAAGTCGATCGACATGCGTTCGCGGAAGCCCTCGTCGAAGACGGACGATTCGAGGCCCGTGGATCCCGCCTCCCAGGGATAGGCGTCGGCGGACATGTCGACACCGTGGGCGGCAGCCCCCTCCAACAGGGCGAGCACCAGATCGATGTCCTTGGGGGACGTGGAGTTCACATGCGCAATGTGGGCCGACGCCCCGGTGGCGGCGGCAGTCGCGATGACTTCCTGAATCGCCTTGACACTGTTGATCGGTCGCTGCGGCCCGAGGTACCGGATGTGGAGGTGCAAGGGGACGCCGTACCGGGCACCGAGCTCGAAGAGCTGGAACACCTCCTGCTCGCTCGTGCTCGGCACGTACTGGAGTCCAAAGCCGATGCCGAGCGCGCCTCCCATGATGCCCTGGCGCGCCAACTCGACGATCTGGTCGATTTGCTCCGACGTGGCCACGACCGCGCGCTCTTCCTCGTCGCCCGCAGAGAGGCCGACCGCACCGCGAAGCGCTCCGTGCCCGACGTTGGTGCCGTAGTTGAGCAGCATCTCCTCCGACTCCATCGCGCGATACATCCCGTCCACGTCGACCGGGCCCCCGTGCAGACCCAGCACCGTCGTCACGCCGTCGGTCACCTTGTACAGCGCGCTGGGAAGACGAGCGGACCCGACCGAGGTCAGCGGATCGATGAATCCGGGCGCCACGACCAGCCCCGTCGCGTCCAGGACTTGCTTTCCGGTAAGCGGCTCGGCCGTCACCACCGCGATTCTGTCGTCGAGCACACCGACGTTCGCCACACCATCGAACCCGGTTTCAGGGTCGATGACGCGACCACCGAGGATCGCGACATCGTAGACGACGTCGGTCTGGGCCTCGAGCGCATCGGCCGAAAGTACGCATCCTGCGAAGAGGAGTCCTGCTAGAGTGCGGGCCCACCATACACGGCGAGGAGTCGGCACGGTGTCACCTCCATGAGAGTCGTGCCCAATTGACTTACCGGGTCGCCGGACGGCAACCGGCGCCGGGGCTGGGTAGTGGATCAGTAAACTGACCCACTAC
>JAYZBT010000240.1:0-5998 GCA_036338615.1 Gemmatimonadota bacterium | reverse complement strand
GTGAGCAGATCCTCGGGATCGAGGACCGTCATCCGCCGGATGTCGACCGCGGGTGTCATAAAGAAGTCCTCGGCAGAGACGACCCGCTCGCCACGGGAGCTACGAATCACCATCTCGGCATCGAGTGCCACTAGGGCGGGGGCCGGATCGGAAGGCGTCACAGCCACACACCGGCTGGCTCCGAAAATGGCGTGCTCCCGATTCATGGCCTCCGGCGCGCTGGCGTAGCAAGTGTTACCACCGGCCCTGTAGCACGCGAGCCCGAAGCGGTAATACCAGCATCGGGTGTCCTGTAGGACGTTGCCACCCACCGTGCCCGAGTTGCGGATCTGGGGGCTCGCCACCATACGGGCCGCCTCCACGATGAGCCCGAATCTTTCTTGAATGACCGGGTTGCGCTCTATTTCGGTCAGGGTGGTCATGGCCCCGAGCTCAATGCCTTCGGCCGTCTCACGGATCCCATGAAGCTCGGCGATGCCCGCGAGGTCGATGACAGCCGAGGGTGTTTTTCCCCGATCTTTGAACCAGCCTAGACTGTCGTGCCCGCCGGCGATGGTCCAGCACTCCTCTCCGAAGCGATCCAGGAGATCGAACGCATTGTCCACATCCGTGGGTTGATACAGGTCGAAATGCGACATCATGTCCTTCAGCATGCCTGACTCTCCTTCCACATGCGGGCGCCTGTCAGCGGGTTCTCACTCATGAGGTTTCGCTCACTGTGTGTTAACCTGTAGTGGACTGTGTGATTGTGGCTGCCCCGAGGCAGCATTTACGATCATATCAGGCACGATCGGTGACCGATTGAAGTAGTGTCCGTCCAGGGCATCGGAGATGGCGCACAACAGCGCGGCCGCCGCACATCCCATGACCGGCTCACCGATTCCCTTTGACCCCACCGGATTCTGGGGATCGGCTATGTCTACCGCGTTCCATTCCATCTCGAGAGGAACGTCCAGATAGGTGGGAGGCTTGGTCTGGTGAAGTCCGACGGTCCCCGGAAGGCCGTAGTGCGTGTCGTAGATATGGCGCTCGAGGGCCGCCATCCCGAATCCCATTACGGCGCCGCTCTTGATCTGGGCCGCCAGTCCCATCGGATGGAGCACCGTTCCGCAGTCGGCGACGCCCAAGTAATCGATGATCTCGAATTGGCCGGTCTCAATGTCCAACTCGATCTCGATGAAGCCGGTCGCAAGCGCCGGAACGGTCCCGTTGCGCGGGTGGTTGTCCCTCGCCACTCCGATCAAGCCTGTTCCGGCGATCCCCTCCACGGCGCGCGCCGTCATCTGGTTGATGTCGTCGGGTACCTGTTCACCGCTGAACCGTCCCCCTAACTCGATGGCCCTCTGAGCTGCGACCGCATAGCTGAGGCGTCGCGACGGATAGGCCCTCGCGAAGATCGCTTCGTTTCCCACGTCATAGTCGCTTGGCGAGCCACCTAGGTCGCGCGCCGCGATCTCTTTGAGCTTCTGAACCGCGTCCATACCCGAGGCGTAGTTGGCACGGGCCTCCGTGAAGGAAGTGTTGCTGCCGAACTGACCCAAAGTCCACGGAAGACCGCGGCTGGAGTCACCGCGGATGATCTCAACGTTGTCCCAGTCGTAACCGAGAACTTCCGCCGCGACCCGGGATGTGCTGGCGTACGAGTACGTACCCAAGTTCCCGGCGCCCGTGTGGATGTAGAGCTTTCCGTCAGGCGCGATGCGTAATAGCCCGTCGAATCCACCCGATCCGGCAGAGTGGAACGCTTGACCGACCGCGACGCCGGTGACCTTGGAGCCACGCCGTTGCCCGCTGCGTGCACGCCTGTCTTCCCAGCCGAACTGCTCCGCTCCGATGTCGAGCGCCTCACGTTGATAAGCGCTCGTGACTGGACCCTGGCTGGCGCCGTAACCGGAGCTGTTATCCGGCGCGTTGATCCGGCGGATAGCTACGAGATCGAGATCTAGCTCTCGGGCCGCCTTGTCGATGATCGGCTCGACAGCTGTCGCTAGCTGATTCTGCCCTGGCCCCCTTTGGGCGCCCGTGGGCGGCGTGTTGGTGAGTATCGGAAGCCCTCGGAAGCGCATGGCGGGCGGTGTGTAGACGAGTGACATCGCACTTCCTGCGGAATTGTAGTCACCCCCACCCGAGTTGGGCCCGTTGTTCTGGACGATGTAGAGATCGGCCGCCGTGACACGCCCGTCGGATTGGAACCCGATCTTGAGCCGGCCCTGGAACGCGGGTCGACACACACCGATGAAGTTCTCCTCGGCTCGACTGATGCGCATGAGTACCGGACGACCGGTCTTCCGCGCCATGTAGGCCGGAATCGCCATTACGGGGTAGGCACCGCCCTTCGACCCGAACCCCCCACCACAGAACTCTGAGATGTATACGAGATCCTCTTGTTCGATCCCGAGGAGACCCGCCAGACCCGGAACCACGTAGGCCTGGCTTTGGGTCGAGCCGTACACGTAGCATTTCCCGTTCTCCCAGTACGCCATGGCGCTGCGTGGCTCCATGGAGTGATGCGACGTGCCTGCAGTGACGAAGGACTCGTCGAGCACAAGTGCGGCGTTCGCGAAGCCCGCTTCGACATCGCCGTACGACCACTCCGCCAGGGGCTCCCCCATGGGCATCTGGCCCTCGCCTGCGGCATCAAAGTCCTCGGCGGTCCACTTCATCTCCACAACACCTTCACCTCGCCTCACGATGTTTCCGTCGGTCCTGGCGTTCGGCCCATCGGGACGCAGGCTCTCGAGCGGGTCCACGCAGAACGGAAGCGGTTCGAGGTTCACATTGATGGCCGCGATGGCGTTCTGCGCCACGGTCTCGTTGACCGCGGCCACCGCGAGGATCGGCGCGCCCACATAGAGGGGCTCGTTCGTGAGGATGGTGTTGCCGGGCGCCCTCACTTCGGGAAGCTCGTCGGCCGTCAGGATGCCGACCACACCGTCCATGTTGCGCAGCTCGGAAAGGTCGACGCTTCGAACGCGCGCGTGTGGCATGGGGCTGGTCAGCAGGCGACAGAACAACATGCTGTCTGCCCGGAAATCCTCGGCATATTTCGCCCGCCCGGTCACCTTGGCTCGAAGATCCGGTGGCGTGAAGTCTCGGCCAATCAAGTGAGCCATGTCACACCTCCCTTGCTGCGCGCATGATGCCGTTCAGATAATGGTCATACGCCCCGCACCGGCACACGTTACCCGACATCGCCTGGCGCGCCTCCTCCCGGGTCGGATCCGGGTTTTCCGTCAGAAGACCCACGGCCGCCATGACCTGGCCCGGTGTGCAAAAGCCGCACTGCGGGCCCAATTCATCCATAAAGGCTTGTTGGACCGGATGTAGCTCCCCCGTTTCACTCTCCAGCCCCTCGACCGTCGTAATTTCCATCTCTCGAACGCGCATCGTCAGAGTGGAGCACGAGTAATGCGTCACTTCGTTGATCAAGACGGTACAGGCACCGCACTCCGCTCGGTCGCAGCCAAGCTTGGTACCCGTGAGCCCGAGCTTGTAGCGTATAGTCATCGCGAGCGTTTCGTTGGGAAGAACACTGACGCGGCGGGTCTCACCATTGACGTTTAGTGAGATCAGGCGTTCTCCACCGGCCTGTAGAGCTGGCCTGGAAGCTGCGGAGGCCAAGTATGGCACTCCCGATACTGCCACCCCTGAGGCGATAATCCCCTTGATGAAGTCTCTACGGGACCAACTCCCGCAGCCCTCGAGCCACCCGAACGATGTACCGCCGGGTGAGGTGTTAGGGCTCGTCGGGTTCTCCGACTCCGAAGGGTGGGGGGGGAAGGGGCTCGCACCGGTTCCTGCGAGACCGATATCGACGGAGTTCGTCTCGGACATGGGCACCGCTCCCTGCTGAGGCTCAGGTGATTATCGTACCCCGAAGCCGTGGGGAAAACAACTTTCCTTCCTTATCCTCCAACCTCGATCCGGAGCGGGATGATGGTGGAGCCCCAGTGAAGGCGGAGCGTAGCCTCATATGGTCCGACCACGGGGAAGTAATAGGCCAGGACTTCCATGTGGGCTCCAGTCTCGGGCGAAACATTCGCCCGGAAAACCTCGGCCCCGAATGGGTACAGCGCGTGATCCCGGTCCCAATCGCTGACCACGATGAGCTCCCAGGGTTCGTTCTCCTTCGGCACCATCCAAAGTCCCTAGCGCCCGGCGTCGAGAGGGTGCCCCTCGAGTTCCACGGGCTCGGAAAAATCGATCCAAGTCGATCGGTTGGCTCTGGGTGTCCAGATCGCGTCGTACTCGACCAGATTCCCGAAGAGCTCGCGTCCACGGGCGACAGGACGATCGTACTCCAAGGTGATCACCACGCGGTTGACGGTCTGGGCCACGACCCCGTGTTGGCTGGCTTGTGGCGCCGGATTGGTAAGCTGTGACGAGCCAGAGACGGCGCCCATCGTCGTTGTCAACGTGACAATGGTGGGGATCAGGAAGACTCGTCGCATGTTGGTATCTCCGATCCAGCGTCCGTGGGACTGGTTGACTGCTGACACCCGTACGATCGGGCGGGCGTTCAAGATAATGCCACAGGACGGCGCTGGCATCAGGTATTGCGGGGAACCGATCCCCACCTATGCGTATGTCAATCCTGCGGTGGCCGTTCTCCTCGGGTGGCTGTCCTCGTCATTCTATCTGCGGTGGTGCTGGTCTTGGTGAAGGGTGGGGAAGCGAGGCGTCCGGCTAGTGATTAGTCCGAGTCGGGCTCTTCGTACGGCGGATAGGTCCCGAACAGACGCATCTCGTCTGAGGCTTCGTCGACCGCCTCGAGGCATGCCCGTAGGGCCTCTATGTCGGGCGCCACGATCTCCATATAGAAGCGATACTTCCAGGGTTCTCCACGGATGGGGCGAGCCACGATTTGGCTCATGTCTACACCGTAGCTGTTGAAGACGCTCAGCAGGTTGTACAGGGCCCCGGGTTTATTGGGGACGCCCACCGCCACCGCGCTGCACACGCCTCCAGAAACGGGCACCGTAGCCGAGGCGGACAATTCGAAGAAGCGTGTGTAGTTACGAGGATCGTCCTCGACGTCGGTCTCGAGTATATGAGCCCCGTAGAGTTCAGCCGCGAGTTGCGAGCTGATGGCCGCTTCGTAGTCGCAGGATCCCTGCATCATGTCCTTGACGCTTCCAGCAGTATCGTAGACGACGACGGGCGCCATCTGTTGGTTCTGCTCGAATAGGTTGCGGCACTGTTCCAAGGCCACTGGGTGGGAAGCGATGGATCGGACAGCCTCGAGCGCCACACCAGGTGGCGCGGAAACGCAAAGGCGGACGCGAACACGCGTTTCTCCTAGAACCGTCAGTCCCGACGACCACAAGAGGTCGAGGCTCTGCACGACCGGTCCCGCCAGGGCGTTTTCCACCGGGATGACCGCCCGGTCCGCTTCATCGTCCGAGACTGCCTGAAAGGCCTCGGAGAACGTCCTACATGGGATAAGCTGGATGTCGGGCCCCAACAATTTGAGAGCTGCTTCGTGGCTGAACGCCCCGGCCTCGCCCTGTATGGCGACCTTAGTCATCAGAATCTCAATCGGATGTTGGCCGACTTGGTAACGGTCATTGTGTGCGTTGCGAGGCCCTTTGCGAGCTCGAGTGAATCGAGCGCTCGTCTGGGAAAAGGGGCGCGTGCGCCGATACTTAGCTGGCCGCGAGCGATCGTGTCAAGATTCGGCTTTGTAGGGAGCTTTGCGCTTCGCAGGTTGTCGAGAAGTCCAGCTTGCCGTCCTCCCCCCGAGAATAGCTTGACGGGGGCGTTGCCTTCAACAACCTTTACCGCCTATTCTCAGAATAATCGCGGATGCCCGCTTCTTCTCTCGTGGTGAGAATCACGATTCCGACGTGGCGAGTGACCGCGAGTGCCAGAGGGTCGCGAGCTACGGATCGTCCGAAGTTCCGACCACGACAAAACGGATGGAGTAGACGATGCGTAGCAAAGGAACCGTGAAGTGGTTCAACGATCAGAAGGGGTTCGGATTCATCACCCCGGAAGA
>JAYZBT010000239.1:0-4434 GCA_036338615.1 Gemmatimonadota bacterium | reverse complement strand
CGATAGCTAGAGCACGAAATACCACGACGCCAGCATGTCCGTGCCCGGCCGTGGCAGCAAGAGGGCGCGGCCTCGCGTGTGTGTGGCGGGCGGCCCATCTTGGGCGGGCGCACGCCTCGTGCCCCACTTTTCGTCCCTCTTCCCGACGAGAGAAGCGTGGTCATGACATCTCGAGCACTTCGTTCACGCGCCATGATGGCACTGGTAGTCCTCTCGACTTCAACATTGGCTGCTTGCTCTGGGGGCGGAAGTCCCGATGACGGAGGCAGCGCGCTGGCTGCCTCCGATCTCCGCATCGTGAGCCTGTCCACCCGTGCGCATCTGGTCACTGGCGGCGATGTCCTGCTTCGCGTCGAAGTCGGCACCGACGTCGACGCCTCCCAGGTCGAAGTGACGAGCAACGGGGATGATGTGACGGAATCGTTCCGCTTGGTCGCGCAGGGCGCCGCACTCACCGGACTGGTCCAGGGGCTCCGTGACGGGGACAACAAGATCGAGGCCCGGATATCCGACGGGGGTGCCTCCGCAAAACTGCAAATCGTCAACCACCCGATCTCGGGCCCGATCGTGTCCGGACCGCACCAGACGCCTTATCTGTGTCAGACGGAGGAGTTCACGACCGCGGGTGGGGCATCGCTCGGCGCGCCGCTGGACGTGAATTGCTCGGTCGCGCCGCGCGTCGAGTACGTCTACCTGTCGACGCTCGACCAGGAGTTCAAGCCGTATTCGTCCGCCGCGAGTGCGGGCCCGCCGTCCGACGTAGCCGAGGCGACGACCCTAGACGGCTCTACCGTCCCGTTCATCGTGCGAGTGCAAACGGGCACCGTGAACCGTGCCATCTATCAGAGCTCGATGTTGCACGACCCCGACGACCCTGAGCCCGATCCGTGGACGCGCAGTCGTGGATGGAACGGCAAGCTCGTCTATACGCACGGCGGCGGCTGTCGGAATGGCTGGTTCCGGCAAGGAGCTAGCACAGGCGCCGTCCTTCAGGAAGGACTGCTCGAGATGGGGTTTGCGGTCACTTCCGCTTCCCTGAACGTGTTCGGACAAAACTGCAACGATCTGCTGGCGTCCGAGACGCACATCATGGTGAAAGAGCGCTTCGTGGAGAGCTACGGCGAGCCGGTCTATACCATCGGCACGGGCGGATCTGGGGGTTCCTACCAAAGCCACCAGACGGCGGACAATTATCCCGGTGTCTTCGACGGCATCATCGTGTCGTCCAGTTTCCCGGACGTCACGTCGGCCACGATCTTCACCTTGGCGGACGCGCGCCTGCTGCATCACTACTTCACTGAGGTGGCGCCGCACGAGTTCAGCAAGGATGAGCAGCGCAGGATTTCCGGGTTCGGCTCCTGGGGCAGCATCGCCAACCTGAGTCGCGGTGCCGCTCGCATCGACGCCACGTACTCCAAGCACGCGACGCCTGAGGCTCAGGGCGCGGAGGTCGGCCTGCCCGAGCTCGAGCCTCTGCGCTACAGCGCCTCGAATCCGGAGGGGATCCGGGCCACGGTCTATGACCACACAGTCAACGTCTATGGCGTGGACGAGTCCACCGGCTTCGCCGCGCGTCCTTTGGACAACTACGGCGTGCAATACGGCCTCGAGGTGCTGAATCACGGAAAGATCACCCCGGCACAGTTCCTGGCGCTCAACAGAGACATTGGAGGCTTCGACGCGGATCTAGACCACGTGCCCCAGCGACACCGCGCCCACCCAGACGCGGCCAGGCGTGCGCTCGACACGGGCCGGATCCTGAACGGTGGCGGGGGTCTCGCCTCGACGCCCGTGATCGACTACCGGAGCTTCACGGACCACCGGGAGGGCGGGGACATCCATATGATCGTGCATCAGCACTCGACGCGCGCCCGCTTGGCAAACGCTAACGGCCACGCGGATAATCACGTGATGAACGTGGGTGGTCGTTGGGGATACACGGAGGAGCGTCCCGACCTCGGTGGGCTCTTCCGCAGCATGGACGAGTGGCTCATGAACCTCGTCGAGGGCGACTCCTCAGTCCTGCGAAGTGAGCGGGTCGTGCAAGCGAAGCCGAGCGATCTGGTGGACAACTGCTGGGATACGCGGGGTGAGGAACGCGTGAACGTTCGCGAGTCGCTCAGCCCGGACGGCACCGGCACCTGCGGAGAGATCTACCCGGCGTATTCGACCGCGAGGCTCGTAGCAGGCGCGCCGCTCGCGAACGATATCGTGAGCTGTCAGCTCGAGCCCCTCGACCCGGCCGACTACGAGGTCAGCTTCACGGATGGGGAGTGGGCCGAGCTAGAGGCGATCTTCCCGGATGGCGTCTGTGACTGGAGCCGGGGTGATGCGCACAGCGAGGGCTACCAGGGTACCTGGCTCTCCTTTGGCCCCTCGCCGGTGAACCGGGCGCATTAAGCGGACGAGTCAGCCTCTCTGCTTCTCGAACAGGAGATTCCGCACGCGCCCGTTCGATACGCGCATTCCGGTCGGCTCTCCGGCGTCGTTCCTCTCGATGCGTGCGCTGCCGAAGAACGACGGGCCCTCGTAGACGTCCTGCTCCGTGGGCGTGAGTTCGAAGTCGCTGTGCCGACGATGCTTGGCGATCAGCTTCCCGTCCTCGACCACGATCGTATAGATCGTCTCCAGCTCCGGGCTGAAGTACTTGCCCTGCAAGGCCGCCAATTCTGCGGCAGAGGGCACCCAAGGCTCGATACGGTTGGCGACGCGATCCCCGTTCTGGTGCAGAGTCACGCTCGGCACCGTGCCGTCGGCGGCTCGATGGAACGTGACGGAGGCGATGCTGCCCAGGTGAAACGTCGAGTCCGATGAGGCCGTGAAGACGTTTCGGCCTTGCCCCGTCGCCTGACCACGGAGGGTCGAGCCCTCTCGGGTGAACGATAGTACGAAGCCGGGCCGCAGCTCGTAGTCGCCGACGTACGCCTCCAGAATCACTTCATCGACCTCCACTTCAGACGGCGCGTCGGCCGCTTGGGGTCGTTCCGGCATCGGCTCCAAGTGATCACCGAAGAAGGCCTCGATCACCTGACCCGCGATGGAGCCGTCGAAGCGGGCGAAGTTGCTGAGCGTGATCACACCACCTTCGAGATCTGGGAAGTAGGTGAACGAAGAGCGGTATCCAGCGCTCGAGCCGCCGTGTGAAAACGTTCGCTGGCCGCGGCGCTCGCCGACGTTGATCCCGAAGGCGTAGGGCAGCGTGCGGCCGCTGGTGAGTACGCCATGCTGTTGCATCTGCTCAATGGCGCTCATGCCTCCGACCGTGGCCTCCCCGTAGTTCGACATCCATGCCGCCAAATCGTCGACGGTCGTGTAGATGCCGCCGGCGCCCTGGATGGTGCTGTTGTCGAAGATGCGCACAAAACCGCCCCCGTCCGCTGGGCCATACGACTCCGCGGCGTTGGGGATGCTCTGGCCGAAGCTGGTCATGATCGTAGTGTTCTTCATGCCCAGCGGGCCGAAGACATTCTCAGCCATGAACTCGTGAAATGGGATCCCCGACACGCCTGCGACGATATCGGACAACAGCATGTAGCCGGTGTTGCAGTACATATACTCGGAGCCCGGCTCGAAATTGAGCTCACGCATGCGGGCGATGAGGTGAATGGCGTCTCCCTGAGAGATGCCGTCCCCCGCCTTCCAGCCCGCGAGCGCGCTCGAGTTGTAGATCTCGCGCAGACCGCTCATATGGTGAACCAGATGACGCACGGTAATCATCGTTCCGAAATCGGGAATCTCCGGCAGATGCTTACGGATATCGTCATCGAGGGAGAGCTTGCCCTCTTGCGTGAGCAGCACGATAGCGAAGGCGGTGAACTGCTTCGCCACCGAGCCGACATCGAGCACGGTCTCGCGCGACATGAGTACGCCGTGTTCGATGTTAGCGATCCCGTATGCCTTTGCGAATACGACCTCGCCACCGCGAACTACCGCGACCACCCCGCCTGGTCCGTCGTCGTACTTCGCCATGAGCTCATCGACCCGAACAGCCGGATCGTGAGATGGGCTCTGAGGCGCCGCCGCTGAGAGCGCGGATGGGCCGAGTAGCAGCACGATGGTCAGGAGTGCGAGGCAGCGGGCGGGGTTCTTCATGGTAGTACGCCGGTGTCAGACGGTGATCTCATACAGCTACGACGGGTGGAGAATGACGACCGGTTGCTGAGGTCGCCAGAGAGCTGAGCCCTCAGGCTCCTTGTTTGCGGTTGCGGCCCGCCCTACCGTGCGCCCTCGCTCAGGCGGACTGACACCGAACACGGCCAGAAAAACGACAGGAGTCGTACCCAATGCAGACTAGAGCACTCAAGCTGGTTGCCCTTCTCGTTGCCGTCGGCACCCTCTGTGTCAGCGAAGCCGCAGCCCAGGGCTTCAGCCTGCCCCCGTTGCTCATGGAGACCGACGCCTTCGAGGACGGCGGCATCGTTCCAGCCAAGTACG
>JAYZBT010000238.1:0-4674 GCA_036338615.1 Gemmatimonadota bacterium | reverse complement strand
CGATCCGCCAGGCGCTCGATATCGGCAACGCGAAGACCATGATGACCATCCTGGTTGCCCTCGGGGTGAGTGGTTTGCTGGAACTCTTCTTCTAGCTTGAGTTCAACACGGACGTGATCGGACGAGGAAGCCCCACCCGCTCCGTGCGCGTGGCACGCCACCGTGACGGGCGCGTAGTTCGGAAGAAGGACACGCTCGCGGTTGAAGAGCCGCTGGAGATCAGAGTCTCCTGGAAGGCCGCCGAGCACCGGCGGGTCGAACCCGTCGCGATCACGATGCGTACTCCCGGAGACGACTTCGAGCTCGTGGCCGGCTTCCTCCACGGCGAGGGAATCGTATCGACGGCCGACGATCTCCAGGAACTGACCTACTGTCGCGGCGACGAGGATCAGGAGTACAACATCGTCGAGGCTCGTTTGCGCGCCGGGGTCTCGTTCGACGCGGACTCGATGCGCCGCAACGTGTTCACGTCGTCGAGTTGTGGTATCTGCGGGAAGGCGTCGATCGAAGCCGTGCAGGCGACCGGGTGTTCGATGTTGCCCGGGGGATTCGTGGTCCCCGGTGCGCTGCTGTGCGATCTACCGGATCGGCTGCTGGAGGGACAGGGGGTCTTCGAGCGCACGGGGGGGCTGCACGCCGCTGGCCTGTTCCAGGCGGACGGTTACCTGGATGTGCTGCGCGAGGACGTCGGCCGCCACAATGCCGTCGACAAGGTGCTCGGCCATGCGCTGCTCGCCAGGGTCCTGCCCGCACACCATCAGGTGTTGCTCGTGAGCGGACGCGCTTCGTTCGAGATCGTACAGAAAGCGCTCATGGCCCAGGTGCCGGTGCTGGTTGCGGTCGGAGCCCCGTCGAGCCTGGCGGTCGACCTCGCGAGCCGATTCCATCAAACACTCGTCGGATTCGCGCGCAACGGTGGCTTCAACGTGTACTGCGGAGCCGAGCGAATCTCTTGAGGCTTCTGGGCGCCGTCCTGGCAGGAGGCCAAAGCCGCCGCTTTGGACGTGACAAAGCGAGCGAGATCGTGGCTGGTGCGTCCATGCTGCACCACGCTGTTCGAGCGCTGCAATCGGTGACGGAGGAGGTCGTGGTCATCTCGCCCTACCGGCCGGACGCGCCCCAGGGGATCGAGGTGCTGCCAGACGCGCAGCCGGGGCACGGACCGTTGGGGGGCCTCCATACTGCGTTGTTGGAGGCAGCGGCACGCCAGATGGACGCGGTACTCCTGCTCGCCTGCGACCTCCCCCTGGTCGGCGAGCAGATCCTGGAGGCCGTGGTGGCCCACACGGAGAACTGCGCCGCGGGGGCCCCGAAACGACGCGAGGGCGTCGAGCCACTTTGCGCCGTATACAGCTCCACGGCCTTGCCCTTGGTCACCCAACGACTCAACGGTCCCGACCTCTCGATGCATTCGCTCTTCCGCGCGCTCGACGGGCGGGAGCTCGACCTGAGCGCACTCGGCCTGGACGCGGGCGCTGCCTTTCTCAATGTGAACACACCGGAGGACCTCGTGAGGGCGGAGTCACTGATGGACCGTAGAGGCCCGGCTTGACGGCCGTCTTTTGCGTGGTGGGAAAGAAGAAATCGGGCAAGACCACGACCGTCGTGGGTCTGGTTGAGGAGTTGGTCGCGCGTGGGTACCGGGTAGCCACCGCGAAACACGGCCACGCTTTCGAGCTGGACCGGGAGGGGAAGGATTCCTTCGCGCATCGTCGGGCGGGCGCGACGCTTACCCTGCTGTCGGGTCCCGAGGGCTTCGCGATGACTGGGGATTGGCCACAGCAGGAAGAACCGCTCGAGACGCTCATCGCCCGCCACGTGTCCGACGTTGATATCGTGATCGCCGAGGGCTTCAAGACTTCGGGGTACCCGCGCTTCGAGGTGTACCGCATCGCTGCACACACCGAGCCTTTTTACGGATCGAGCGGCGCAGGCGATGGAGAGTATCTTGCCGTGCTCACGGACGCCTCGGACTTTTCCGCGGAGGTCCCCGTTCTCGACCTGAACGACCCCCTGAGCTTCCGTCGGGTCGCGGACCTCATGGAAGCGCGCATGACACTGGATGCGGAGTGAGCGAAAGCGGATCGAGCAATCTGGACTCGCGTCTGGTCTCACTCGATGCGTTCCGAGGGCTCACCATCGCCGGCATGATCCTGGTCAACAATCCGGGCAGCTGGGCCTATGTGTACGCCCCACTCGGGCACGCGGCGTGGCACGGTTGGACGCCGACGGATCTCATCTTCCCATACTTCCTCTTCATCGTGGGCGTGGCGATCCCGTATTCCTTCCGACGGCGCCTGGGAGAGGGCGTGCGCCGAACCGACCTCTTTCGTCATGTGGTTCGAAGATCCTTCGCGCTGATCGGCATCGGTCTGCTGATGCGAGCGGTGCCGGACTTCGACTTTGCCGAGATGCGGTTGGCGGGAGTTCTTCAGCGTATCGGACTCGTGTACCTCGCAGCCGCGGGGCTGTATCTGTGGCTGAAGCCGAACGGACGTTGGATCGTCACGGCGCTCCTCTTGCTGTTCTACTGGGGCCTGATGATGCTCGTGCCCGTGCCGGGGTACGGCGCCGGAGATCTGTCGCCCGACGGTAACCTGGCGGCCTACATCGACCGACTTCTGATGGACGGACGACTGTGGCAGGGCACGTGGGACCCGGAAGGGCTGCTCTCCACGATGCCCGCGATCGCGACGTCGCTACTCGGCATCTTCACCGGTGAATGGCTGCAACGGGACCAGGGGGGCCTGGCCTCGAGCCGGGGAATGTGGGCCGCCGGAGCCGCGCTGGTGGCCGTGGGGCTGGCATGGGACCTGATCTTCCCGATCAACAAGAACCTTTGGACGAGCTCGTACGTGTTGTTCACAGCGGGCACCGCGATGCTCCTCTTCGGGCTCATGTACTGGGCGCTCGACGTGAAGCGCTGGCGGGGTGCATGGCATGTACCGCTCGTGGTGTATGGGAGGAACTCGATCGCCGTCTACGTGGCCTCCGGGATGGTCAGCAAGGCGATGGGTCGAGTCCGGGTCGGAGGCGAGGATGGCAGCTCGCTGTACGGCTGGATCTACGAGCATGTGTTCCGCTCCTGGGCAGGTGACTACAACGGATCGCTGTCTTTCGCTGTCTCCTATGTGATCCTCTGGCTGGCCCTCATGTGGGTCCTCCACCTGCGCCGGATCTATATCAAGATCTGACCGTATTGCATGCGTGGCGCCCGGCTTGCCGGTTGGGGGCGACTAGCCTCATCTTGGGACCCTCATTCTCACCCAAATGGCAGAGCACGATGATCCCGTCCAAACCTATGACGTTCCTGGCAGTGCTGGCTCTAGCGGGCTGTGCTGGCGGCACGACTGTCGCGCAGAACTCCGCGGTCCCCAGCGCCGCCGCCGGCGTAACGGCAGCTCCCGCTCCCGCTCCTGCTGCCGCGGCGGAGGCGGAGCCCGCATCCGCCGCCGGCTCGTCGGCCCTGTCGTTCTCCTCTTCCCAGGCGGACCGGGGGCGCAACGTTTTTCGCTCCACGTGCACCGAGTGCCACTACTCCAGCGAGTTCAGCGACCGCCAATTCAAGTTCAAATGGCGGCGTCGCACGGCGGGTGACCTCTACGAGTACGTGTCCACCAGCATGCCCGAGGACGCGCCCGGAAGCCTGGAGCTGCAGCAGTACGCCGACATCGTGGCGTTCGTGCTGCGCGAAAACGGCTTCGAGCCCGGAAGCGGCGAGTTACCGCCGGACCAGACTGCGCTCGAGACTCTCAGTCTGGCCCCCCTCGGCAACTAGGCACCTCTCTTGGCCATAGACAGACGCGACTTTCTCAAGGTCGCGACTGCCGGCGCGGGGCTGGCGATCACAGGAAGCAAGGGTGCGCCCGTGGGCGCACAAGAGCCACGGATCGCCTCGGCGCGCGCCCCGCTCGTGCGCTCGGGCCAGGCTCCTGACGTCGTCGTAATCGGAGCTGGGAACTTCGGTAACTGGACCGCGCTGCATCTGCAGAGGATGGGCGCCAAGGTCACGCTGCTCGACCAGTACGGCCCGGGGAACTCGCGATCCGCGTCCGGGGGCGAGACCCGCGGCGTGCGTACCAGCTACGGTGACGTGCCACACGGTCTGCAGTGGGGCGGATGGGCCGCGCGAGCGATCGACAAGTGGAAGGAGTGGGATGAGCAGCATACGGACGCGCTGCTGCCGAGGCTCTTCTATACGACTGGCGACATCATCATGCGAGACGAGATGACGCCATTCATGGAACAGACCGTCGAGAACTGGGAGACGCTCGGACGGGACTACGAGATCCTCACCGCGGACGAAGTGCGGTACCGCTGGCCGATCGTGCACACGCCCGACGTGAATGTCGCGATCTACGAACCAGACGCGGGCGTAGTACGAGCGCGGCGCGCGATGGAGTCCGTCGCCCGGGTGTTCCAGCAGGAGGGGGGGGAGATCCGCGTGGGGCGCGTCTCGATGGGGCGTATCGACGGTCGCCGCATCTCCGACATCGAGTTCGACGGTGGCGAACGCATCAGCGGCGGCATGTTCGTATTCGCTCTCGGTCCCTGGTTCCCGAAGTTCTTCCCCGCGCTCATGGGCAAGCGCTTGAGCATCCGGACCCTCGGCCACGTGTACTACTTCTCCACGCCTCCCGGCGACGAGTCGTTCCGGTACCCGAATTGTCCGAG
>JAYZBT010000237.1:0-9574 GCA_036338615.1 Gemmatimonadota bacterium | reverse complement strand
CCGAACCCGTCATGCGGCGCTTTGCGGAGACGCTCGACAGCGCTCGCGCGGCGGGACGAGAAGGACGGATCAAAGTCGTCGTGATCCGCAGCGGCAAGTCCGGCTCGTTCGTCGCCGGCGCCGACGTCGATCAGATCGCCGAGATCGAGGACCCCTCGGAGGCCGAGCAGAAGATCCGCTTGGGGCAGGCGATCTTCATGGACGTCGAGACGCTGCCCGTTCCGACGGTGGCTGCGATCCACGGGGTGTGCCTGGGAGGCGGCGTGGAACTGGCGCTCTCGTGCACGCATCGAGTGCTGTCGGACTCGAAGAAGACGCAGATCGGGCTCCCTGAAGTCTTGCTCGGCATCCTGCCGACTTGGGGAGGCACGACGCGCCTTCCGCGCCTCGTAGGGCTACAAGCAGCGCTGGATCTGCTGCTCACGGGGAAGCAGATCGACACTCGCAAGGCGCGGCGAATCGGGTTCGCCGGTGAGGTTTTCCCAGAGCACCTCTTCGAGGGCATGGTTCGCGACTTCGCGCTCCAGGTCCCGCGGCTGCTCCGTGGGGCTTCCAGGCGCAAGAGCAAGCTGGCGACGCGCCTGCTCGACGGGACTCTGCTGGGTCGCAAGCTCGTGCTGCGCACGGCCCGCAAGCGAGTCATGTCCCGCACGGGAGGGCAGTATCCGGCGCCGCTGCGAATCCTCGATATTCTGGACGAACACCTGTCCGGCACTGTCGAAGCGAGCCTTGCGGCCGAAGCGCGCCTCGCGGCGGAGCTGGTGGTCTCCCCGGTGAGCAAGAACCTCGTTCACGTCTTCAGGATGCGCGAGGCGGCTCGAAAGGGTACGGGCACAGGGGGTGACACGGCCGAGCCCAGAGATGTAGGGAGCCTTGGAGTGCTCGGTGCGGGCGTCATGGGGGGCGGTATCGCCCAGTTGGCCGGCTACAACGGCGTCCGCGTCTACATGAAGGACATTCGCCACGAGGCGGTCACCAGCGGTCTCCAGCACGCGCGCGGCCTGTTCGAGGCGGCGGTCAGCCGCCGCAAGCTCTCGCGCCGCGAGGCGGATCAGCTCATGGAGACCGTCACGGGCGGACTCGACTACCACGGGCTCTCCAGCGCGGACCTCGTGGTAGAGGCCGTAGTCGAGCGCATGGACGTGAAGCGCAGCGTGCTCCGCGAGACCGAACAGAACGTGGGTGACGCTTGTGTACTCGCGACCAATACGTCCTCGCTCTCCGTGGACGAGATGGCGAGCGCGCTGGCTCGGCCCCAGCGCTTTTGCGGCATGCACTTCTTCAACCCCGTTCACCGCATGCCTCTCGTGGAGGTCATCCGCGGATCCGAATCGGATGAACGCTCCGTCGCCACGGTGTACGCTTTCGCTCTCAAGCTCGGGAAGATTCCGGTGGTGGTCGGGGACGGACCGGGCTTCCTCGTGAACCGGATTCTGGGGCCGTACCTGAACGAGGCAGGATTCCTGCTCGGAGACGGCGCGAGCGTTAAGCAGATCGACGCCGCGGCGAAGCAGTTCGGCATGCCCATGGGACCGCTGCGACTCATCGATGAAGTAGGCATCGACGTCTCGGCCCATGCGGGCGCCGCCCTGCACGCAGGACTCGGGGATCGACTCACGCCCTCCCCCGCACTCGTCGCCCTGGGTAAGACAGACCGTCTCGGGAAAAAGGGAGGTCGCGGCTTCTACGTGTACGAGGACGGACGCCGGAAACAAGCGGACGACGCCGTGTACGACGAACTCGGCGCTGCGGTGCCCGCGCAGCGACGCAAGCTGCAGGATCGCGACATCCGGGCGCGGCTCGTGGTGCAGATGATCAACGAGGCCGCGCGCGCGCTCGCGCAGGGCATCGTTCGAACCGCCGCGGACGTCGACCTCGCGATGATCATGGGCACGGGGTTCCCCCCTTTTCGCGGAGGACTGCTGCGGTTCGCCGACGGACTACACCCCAGGGGCGTGCTCGACCGCACGCGGGAACTCGAGCAGGCGCACGGCGAGCGCTTCACCCCCGCCGAACTCTTGGTCGAACTGGCAAACCGTGATCGCACCTTCTACGGGGCATTCGGCGGGTGATCGCCGGCATCGTGCCGTGCGCCGGCGCGTCGGTACGCATGGGCCAGCCCAAAGCGCTGCTCCGATTCGACGACAGGACCTTCGTGCAGGCCGTCGTGGATGCCCTGAACACAGGCGGTTGTGACCCTGTGTTGACGGTCGTGCCCGACGATGAAGCGATCGCGCATGCGGCGCGCGCAACGGGAGCACGTGTGCTGACGAACCCGCATCCAGGCGAGGGGCCCATCACGTCGATGCGCCTCGCTCTGGCGGCGCTGGAAGAGTCCCTAGAAGGCTTGATCTACCACGCGGTCGACTATCCGTGCGTTCGCTCCGAAACCGTGTCGGCTCTGATCGAGGTGGCGCGCGAGTCGGACGCGGCGCTCGTCATCCCGACGTACGAAGGGGTACGAGGCCATCCGAGCTTCTTTCGCGAGAGCTTGTTCAGCGAGCTCCTGGACCCCACGCTCGAGGGCGGCGCCCGTATGGTCGTCCACCGCCATCTGGAGGACGCTAGACTGGTCGCGGTAGACGACCCGGGTGTACGCATGGACATCGACACCCCGGCGGACTACAGGGCCATGTCAGGCGCACAGGTCCGTACTCCATGACGCTTCATCCCGCGGACGCCGGAGCGCTCTTGATCGAGACTGCCGAGGCCGGCGGCAGCGCGGTGGTGGCGGTCCTGGTCGGAGGAGACGCTGAAGCCAAGACCGCGACGCGCCTTGCGTGGATCGAAACGGCGGACGATGACCCCTCGATTCGAGGCTCACTCGGCTCGGTCGCGCTCGATGACGCGACGATCGCCCTCATGAAAGAGGTCCTGACGAATCCGAGAGGCAGCGATGGTCTGCACCAGCTGACCGTCGACGGCCGGACCTTGGAGCTCTACCTCGAGGTGCGCCGGCCCGTGCAAGAACTCGTAATCGTTGGAGCAGGCCACGTCGCCCAGCCGCTCGCACACGTGGGCGGACTACTCGGCTTCCGGGTCTCCGTACTGGACGACCGACCCGAGTTCGCGACTCGGGAGCGTTTTCCCGAAGCCGAGCAGGTGCTCCATGCCGACTTCGACGATCCCTTCAAAGACGTGGCGCTGCATGAACGCTCCCACGTGCTGCTGGTCACGCGCGGCCACAAGTACGATTATGCGTGCCTCGTGCGCGCGCTGCGCGTGAACCCGCCCCCGGCGTACATCGGCATGATCGGGAGCAGGAGGCGCGTCCGGGCGACATACGTTCAGCTACTCGAGGAGGGGTTCGAGCGGGACCAACTCGATCGGATCCACGCTCCAGTCGGTCTCGACGTCGGCGCGGAAACGCCGGAAGAGATCGCGGTCGCGGTTGGCGCCGAGTTGGTAAAAATGCGAAGGGGCGGTACCGGGGCCTCGCTCAGGGATGTCGAGCGGGTGGCGGAGCGCTTCTTCCCAGACGGAGATAGCGAGGGATGACGCACGACGACGACCTGACGTTGACCGAAGCGCTGAAGGCCGCCCGCGACGCGGGACGGCGGTGCGCGCTGGCGACGATCGTGGGCACAAAGGGCTCCACGCCCCGCAAAGTCGGTGCACGCATGCTCGTCGATCTCGAGACGGGCCTGGTAGGAACCGTGGGCGGCGGCTGCGGAGAGGCGGAAGTCATCGACGCCGCGCACGAGGTGCTCGAAACCGGCATCCCCCGTCGGGTCAGAGTCGATCTCACGGACGATTTCGTCTCATGGAGCCCCGCCGTATGCGGGGGCATCATGGACATCTTCGTGGAGGCGGTAGACGCCTAAGCGTCGATCCGGTAGGCGGCAGCCAGGCGGTCCTCGTCGATGTGCACCCGTTTGAGCACATCGGCATCTTCACGCAGACAGTCGATCAAGCGGTCGTATCCATCTGCGGACGCGGCCGGAATCTCGATTTCCTCGTGGTGATACGAGCCACCGTCGACCAGCACGAGGCGCACCTTCGCCGTGTCGCCGCTCTTGCTCATGAACTTCCCTCTCTGAGTCGCATGGCTTCCGGTATCGAGGCTAAGAAGATCAGCGTGATGAGGATCGCGGAAATCACGCAGTACTGACACCAAGCCTCGATGACAAACGCCTCAAGATAGGTCAGATAGGCCGAGAAGAGGCTGCCACCGAGGGAACCGAACAGCAAGAGCCCGCCGATCAGCTTCGATCCCCGGTGGTTCGGTTGAAGCCCAACGAACGAGAGCAGGAGCAACACCACATACCCCAACAGCCCGATGAGGGACACCGGAATCGGCCCGATCTTGGCGTATTGGCTGGCCTGAACCGTGGCGCAGTCGCCGACGCCGCAGACGATGGGTCCGGTCAACCCCAAGTTGTGGGCGAAGAGATAGAGCGCCACGAAGAAGCCACCCATCGCCAACACCGCCACCACCATCCGATTCATGGGTGGCGCGGCCGCCGTGCCACCCATGTTGTGTGCTTCGTCGCTCACGCGCGCTCCTGACGTATCAGTTGGCGCCACCGGCCTCGGCGGGACCCATGATCTGCTCGATGGCGGCCTGAATGCCGGCAAAACTGTTGTTGGGCACGAGGAACGGAGGCTTGTTGTTACCCTGCACCATGACCGCTGGCGTGCCGCTGACTCCTAGTTCATATCCGAGTCGCATGTTGGCCGAGACCAACTCGGCGTGGCGATCGCTCTTTACGCAGGCCTCGAAATCGTCCACGTCGAGTCCCACGTCGGCGGCGAAATTCAGGAAATGGGCCATGGGGCTCTGCTCGAGCCGCCACGAGGCCTGGTTCCGAAAAACCGCGTCGTGGTACTCCCAGAACTTGTCCTGATCCTCGGCGCAGCGTGCGGAACGTGCTGCCAGGAACGATGTCGGATGGATTCCGGTCAGGGGAAAGTCGTAGAACACGAACTTGGCCTGTCCCGTCTCCACGAGCATCAACTCCACTTGCGGCTTGACACTCATCGCAAACCCACCGCAGCCCGGGCAAGCATAGTCACCGAACTCGACGATGGTAATGGGCGCATCCGGGTCACCCTTGGTTACGCCCTGAGCCATTTCGGCCAACAGGTTCATGTCTTCCAGGCCTTCGATCTCCACCGGCTCCATGGCCGCCGCGCCAAGCGCCGCGCCGCCGACGGAATAGGCGACGGCGCCGACCCCCAAAACCGCGACCACACCCAGCGTGATGTAGAACTTCGTCATGTCGGAGCCGCCCGTGCTCTCCCGGGCCTTCCGCCGTTCTTCGCTTCTGGACACTGTCTACTCCGGTGCGGACCGGGCACGCGGCAGCGCGCTCGGTGTGATCTTCTGTTCGCCCGCGACGCGGGCCCCTTACGATAGATGCGTATGGGCCTTCAAGATGTTTCCACGCACGAGCGGGATCAAGCACCGGGGCCATTCCACGGCACCCGTGGCCACCGGCTCAGGCGGTCAGAAGAGCGAGAACGTCAGCCGTATTGGAGAGATCTTCCAGCACGTGGTCCGCGCCGGTCCCTTGGAGCCGGCATACGCTGAAGTGACCCGTGGCGACGGCGAGGGTACGTGTCCCCTCTCCCTGCCCACACGAAACGTCTCGCGGCGTGTCACCGACGACGACGGCATCGCTCGGCTCGATCGTGCCGCCCCACACGCGCCGTGCCCGTTCGAGTGCGATTCTGGGAAGCCGATCCCGTTCCGCATGATCGGAGCCGTAGCTGCCCACCGTGAAGTGGCCCCACAACCCTGCGGACCTGAGTTTGAGTTCGGCGCCGCGCACGATATTGCCCGTGAGCAGAGCCAGGCCCACGTCGTCGATCTCGGCGAGGGCGTCGAGCAACTCGGGCACACCGGGCAACACATCGACCGGACGATCCACCAACTGGATCTCGAGCTTCTCCAGGTAGCGAGCAAACAGATCGGGCAGGCTCGAGTCGACTCTGGCTTGCTCGAGACCGGCGCCAGCCAAGAGCTCTCTCACGATCTGGGGATCTGTCTTGCCCGCGAAACTCACCTCGTTCACGTCCCCGAGCGTGCCGAAGGTCTCGATCATCGCCTCACAGAACGCGTCCTTCGCGGGCCCGCCGGAGATGAGCGTTCCGTCGATGTCGAAGAGAACGACGCGACGCACTGCCGCTGGGCTGTCCACGTGGTTGCGTCGCCTACTCAGCCTAGGCCGGCCATCAGGCTGGGGTCCAGGTTCCCCCCGCTGATCACGACCGCGACCATGCGGCCCTCCACTTTGACGGCCCTGCTGAGAAGCGCGGCTGTGGTCGCCGCTCCCGAGTACTCGACCACGAGTTTCCGGCGGCTCACGAGCCACTCGGTCGCCTTCAAGATCGCCGAGTCGTCCACCGTCACGACGTCGTCCATGAGTTCACGCGCGTGCTCGTACGTGAGCTCGCCCGCGATCACCGGGGCGAGACCGTCCGCGATCGTATCGACCTCCTCGAGGATCGCCGGGTGGCCCTCGTCGAGCGCCTTGCGCATGGAAGCTGCCCCTTTCGGCTCCACTCCGATGACTTGAGCGCTGGGCAGCAACCTCTTCACCGACGCGGCGACACCGCTCGCGAGCCCTCCACCGCCGATGGGCGTCAGAACCAGATCGACGTCCGGCCACTCGCGGACAATTTCGAGACCGACCGTCCCTTGTCCGGCAATGATGTGCCGGTGGTCGAAGGGCGGAACGATGACCAAGCCCCGCTCCTCGGCAATCGATTCCGCCCGTGCTTTGCGCTCGATCGACGTCGTGCCTTCGTAGACGATCTCGGCCCCGAGCCGCTCCGTGCCGTCCCGTTTCACCTTGGGAGCGGTCGTAGGCATGACGACGACAACGGGCACCCCGCGGAGCTTGCCCGCGAGCGCGACAGCCTGTGCGTGGTTGCCCGAAGAGTAGGTCATGATTCCCGACGAGAGCTGATCGTCGGAGAGTTGCGAGACGAAGTTGTGTGCCCCCCGGATCTTGAAGGATCCGGCGCGCTGGAGGTTCTCACACTTCAGGCGCACCTGAGCGCCGGTTTCCTCGGACAGCGCGTCTGCGGGGAGCAAAGGGGTCTGCACGGCCACGCCCGCGAGACGACGCATAGCCGCCTCGATCTCGGTGAGGCCTACCAGTCCCTCCCCCTGCACCAGATCGCTCACGCCTCGGCCCCGCCCTCGGGCGACTCGCCCTCGACCTCGCCGTTCTCTTCGTCCTCGATGACGACGCGCGCGACATCGACCACGATATCGCCCTCGTCGAGGTTGACGAGCTTTACGCCCTGTGTCGCGCGCCCGATGAGCGAAATCTCGGCGACCCGCTGTCGGTTCACGACGCCCGCCTTGGTAATCACCATCAGCTGCTCGTCTTCCTGAACCGACTTGATCGCGACTACCTGCCCGGTTCGCTCCGACGTCTTGAGGTTGATTACTCCCTTCCCTCCCCGCTTCTGCAGCCGGTAGGCGTCCACTTCGGTCCGTTTGCCCATGCCGTGCTCGGATACGGCCAGAAGGGTGGAGTCGGGGCGGACCACGACCATCCCCATGACCACGTCGTCGTCGCGCAGATCCAGTCCGCGGACACCGGCGGTGGCGCGTCCCATCTGACGCGCGTCCTGCTCCTTGAAGCGGATCGCCTTTCCGGCGCGGCTCGCGAGGATGATCTCGTCCTCTCCGGACGTAATCTGAACATCGATCAGCTCGTCACCCTCTCGGATGTTGATCGCATTGAGTCCCACGGCGCGCACGTTCCCGTACGCGGAGAGCGCGCTCTTCTTCACGAGGCCCAGCCGCGTGGAGAACATGAGGTTCTTGTCCTCCGAGAACTCCCGTACCGGCACGACGGACGCGATGGCCTCATCGTTCGAGAGGTTGAGCAGGTTCACGATCGGCTTACCGCGCGCCGTCCGGCCACCGACCGGGATCTCCCAAACCTTGATCCAGTAGCACTGGCCGCGGCGCGTGAAGATCATCACGTAGTCGTGCGTGGAGGCGACGAAGAGGTGCTCGACCCAATCCTCGTCCTTCGTATCCATCCCACGCAGGCCGCGGCCACCGCGACGCTGTGCGCGATAGGTATCGAGCGCCAACCGCTTCACGTAGCCCTGGTGGGAGACCGTCAGGACCATGTCTTCCTCGACGATGAGATCCTCGACGTCGAACGAGCCGACGGCGCCCGTGATCTCGGTACGGCGGTCGTCGCCGAACTTGTCCGAGACCACTCGCAACTCTTCCTTGAGGATGTCCATGCGGCGCACTTCGGAATCCAGGATGTCGCGCAGGTCCTCGATGATCGCGCGCACCTCGGCGACCTCCGCATCGAGCTTCTCGATCTCGAGCCCCGTGAGCCGGGCGAGCCGCATGTCCAGGATCGCCTTGACCTGACGTTCCGACAGCTCGAACTCGTCCATCAGCTGCTCGGAAGCCGACGCCGTATCCTTGGAGCCGCGGATGATCTTGATCACCTGGTCGATGTTGTCGACCGCGATCTTGAGACCCTCGAGGATGTGCTCTCGGTCGACCGCCTTGGCGAGATCGAATTCGCTCCGGCGCACGATGACCTCATGGCGATGGTCCAGGAAGTGCTGGAGCATCTCCCTCAACGGCATGACCTTCGGCTGACCGTTCACCAGCGCGAGCAGAATGGTGCCGAACGTCGACTGCATCTGGGTGTGCCGATAGAGCCGGTTGAGCACGACCTGAGGCACGGAATCCCGCTTCAACTCGATCACGATGCGCATACCGTCGCGGTCGGACTCGTCCCGCATGTCGCGGATGTCCGGCAGCTTCTTGTCACGGACCAACTGCGCGATCTGCTGCACGAGCCTGGCTTTGTTGACCATGAACGGAAGCTCTGTGACGACAATCCGTTCGTTGTTCGCGTCCACCTGTTCGATCTCGGCGCGCGCGCGCATGACAATCCTGCCTCGCCCCGTGCGATACGCGTCTCGCACTCCCTCCCGTCCACAGACGAAACCTCCGGTCGGGAAATCCGGGCCCGGAACGATCTGCTCGAGCATCTCTTGCGGCAGATCCGGGTTGTCGATCAGCGCAATCGACGCCTCCACGACCTCACGCAGGTTGTGAGGCGGGATGTTGGTCGCCATCCCGACCGCGATGCCCGACGAACCGTTGATGAGCAAGTTCGGAACCCGCGCGGGAAGCACTGTCGGCTCCAATTTACTGCCGTCGAAATTCGGCCGGTGCGCGACGGTCTCCTTGTCGATGTCGGCCAGGAGCTCCATCGCCAGAGGGGTCAGGCGCGCCTCGGTGTACCGATACGCGGCGGCGGAGTCGCCATCGACGGAACCGAAATTCCCCTGGCCATCGACGAGCGGGTAGCGCAGGGAGAAGTCCTGCACCATGCGCACCATCGAGTCGTAGACGGACGAGTCACCGTGGGGGTGATACTTACCCAGGACGTCGCCGACCACCGTCGCGCTCTTCTTGTACGCGCGGCCCGGGCTCAGCCCGGCCTCGCCCATCGCGAAGAGGATGCGGCGGTGAACGGGCTTGAGGCCATCCCGCACGTCGGGAAGCGCGCGCTGAACGATGACGCTCATCGAATAGTCGATGAACGATTCGCGCATTTCGTCCTCGAGC
>JAYZBT010000236.1:0-4680 GCA_036338615.1 Gemmatimonadota bacterium | reverse complement strand
CGTCGTCGGGATCCCGTACCCCTCGCCCACTTGGTCGTCGAGCGTCGTGACGAGCTGATCGAGAAGGGACCCGCGCCAGCTCAGAAGCTCCGCACCATCCCGGGCAATCGAGACCGTCGAGGCGGTGAGTTCTTCGGCGGTGGCGTCAGCACTGACGCCGACGAGCCGTACGTCCTCCCTTCCCAACAAGGAGACGCCCAGCAGTAGACCCGCGAGGGTGCCACAGGACGAGCTCGGCACGAAGACCGTGGTTCGCGTCGCGCGCGGGCCGAGGGCGTCGACTTGATTCATCAACTCCACCGCAGCCAAAGCGTAACCGAGGCACCCGAGCCCGGTGGACGCTCCGATGGGCACGACCATCGGGGTCTCTCCACGCGCGGTATACTCGGCGGCCACCGCCTCCATTCGCCCCGCACGCTCATCGCGGTCGGGGACCGATACGATCTCGGCCCCGAAGAGTCTTTGAAGGAGGGCGTTGCCGGTCGGCATCTCCGGTTCTGGGCCATTCAGGACCAGCGTGCACTTCAACCCCAGTCGGGCCGCGGCGGCGGCTGTAACCCGACAGTGATTCGACTGTGGGCTACCGGCGGTCAAGAGCCGAGAGATCCCCTCGAGCCGCGTGGGTGCAAGCTCGAATTCGAGCTTGCGGACCTTGTTGCCTCCGAGCGCGAAACCCGTCTCCGCGTCCATCTTCACATAGAGGTCGATAGGCGGATCGCCGAGTGCGGCCGCGAGCCGCTGCGCCCGGTAGAGAGGGGTCGGCAGGGTCGCCAGCGGGAGCCGCTCCCAGTCACGGAGACGCTCGAGGGCCGCGCTCGAGTTCATTCGAGGCTCTTTAGGGTGACTCGCAAGGGAAGCATCGAGTGCTCCGGTAGTAGGCTCGCGTCTCACGCACGAAGGGCACCGGGAAGCACGTTCGCGGTATAGAGTGCGCCCGAACAGAGTACCCGATGCAAGAGGACGAATTTGTCAGCACATAGATGGGGGGTGCGCGGACTAGTGTCGCTAAGCGCGTCGGCCGCGATCTGGGTAGGGCAACTCGATGCACAGGTGGGCACGGTTCAGGGGCGGGTCCGAGACGATGAGGGCTCGGCCGTGTACGGAGCTACCGTTCGGCTGGTGTCCGCTACCGGGATCGCGGCAGCGGACACGGACCGTCTCGGCTCGTTTCGGCTGGCGTCGGTCCCGGCCGGTACCTATGACCTCCGGGTTCAGGCACTAGGGTACGCCGAATACATCGAGGAGATCACCGTGGCGGGGGGGCAGACCAGCGAGTACGACCTCCGACTCGAACGCCAAGCCATCGAGGTCGAGGGCATCTCGATCGAGGCCGTGCGCAGCAGGGAGCGCATCCGTTTCGAGGAGATCGGAGGGGCGACCGTCCGCGAGATCAGCCTCTCCGATCTGAAGCAACTGCCCGGAGTCGCCGAACCCGACCCGATCCGTGCAGTCCAGGTGCTGCCGGGCGTGGTTTCGACATCGGACTTCTCGTCGTCCTTCCACGTCCGCGGTGGTTCCGCAGATCAGAACCTGATCCTGCTCGACGGCGCTCCGATCTTCAGTCCGTTCCACCTCGGCGGACTCTTCTCGGTCTTCAACTCCGACATGCTCGACCGGGCCGAGCTGTATTCGGGTGGCTTCCCAGCCGAGCATGGCGGCAGGGTTTCGTCCGTGCTCCAGATCGAGAGCGACCCCGGCGACGGTGACTTCAGCGTCGATGCCGGCATCTCGCTGCTCGCCAGTCGGGTCGCGATCGGCGGCAGCCTTCCCCGCAGCTCGGCAAACGCCTTGGGGCTCGCCAACGTCAAGTGGCGCGGCTCGGCCAGGCGTTCGTACTTCGACATTCTGATGAAGCCGGCGTTCGAGTTTCCCTACCACCTCACCGACGTGCAGACCGTGCTGGAGGGGTGGACCCCGTCCGGTGATCGGATCATGGTGACCGGCTACACCGGAAGGGACGTACTCGACCTCACGCAGTTGGACGCCGAGAACTTCCCCCTGCGAATCGATTGGGGCTGGGGCAACGATGTGGTCGGCGGCCGGTATACGCGCGCCCGCCGCGGCGGGGGTTCGTTGGACGTTCGCGCGAACGTCAGCCGCTACTCGACAGGCTTGAGCTTCCCCGACTTCGCCGATACCGAGTTTACCAGCCGCATCGCGCAGAGTCAGCTGCGCGTCGACCTCGACACCAAGCCAACGCCGGCCGTGGGCATGAGGGTCGGAGGGGCGCTGGAACGCCTCTCGTACCGGAATCTGTTTCGGACGGGAGGCACCGAATTCGCAAACGGCGAGGGGTCGGGATGGCTGCTCGGCACGTATGCCCAGACCTCCTGGACACGCCCTCGGGCATGGTTGATCGAGGTCGGCATGCGGCTGGACGCGTGGAGCCCCGACCCCGGCGAGCGCGTCTTCGAGCTGGCGCCGCGTCTCGCCGCAAAGCGGTTCTTGCGCAACGGCGATGTCGCAGTCAAGGTGGCTGTCGGCCGCTACACGCAGTTCTTGCACTCCCTTCGGGACGAGGAACTTCCACTGGGGCTCGACGTCTGGGTCCTCGCGGGCTCGAGCGCTCCCCACGTGGTCTCCGATCAGCTCCAGATAGGAGTGGAGGGGTACCGTGACATCAATTGGTTTTGGTCCGTCGAGGCATACGTGCGCTCCTTCGACGGCGTCGTCACGTTCAATGTGGCCGACGACCCGAACGACGACTTCGACGACATACTCTCCGGTGACGGACTCTCGTACGGCGCCGACCTCCTTCTACGTAAGGAGACCGGCGATGTGAACGGATGGATCGCCGTCTCATTCCTTCGGGCCAACCGGACGTTCGCCGATGTGTTGTCGCCTGAGGTGCCCCAGCCGACCGTCGAATACTCCCCGATCTTCGATCGTCGGCTAGATATCGATCTCGTGCTGCGCTACCCGCTCCCCTGGGGCTGGGAAGGCGGACTCAGGTGGAACGTGGGCACCGGCACACCCTATACACGTGCACTCGGATCGTACGCCTACTACTCACCACAGTTCGTCAACGGCGGTGGCCGCCTCGAGTGGGCGGGAGCATCACAGAACACCGACCTGGACGGATACGCCGTTGCGCTCGAGCAGCGCAATACTTCGAGATACCCGACGTACCATCGACTCGACGCCAGCTTCCGCAAGTCGTTCCAGAAGTCTTGGGGCTCTCTCACTCCGCATGTCGACCTGGTGAACGTGTACAACCAGCGCAACGTGCTCTTCTACTTCTACGAATACGACCGCTCTCCCGCGACACGCTCCGGCATTTCGATGTTCCCGATCCTACCTACGTTCGGTTTGGAGGTGCACTTCTGATGCGCTCCGGCAGAATCTTGGCCGTGATCGTTTCGCTCGGCGTGTGGGGCTGCACACTCGAAGAGCTCACGATCGTCGATGTCGAGGACGTGGTGGTCGCAGAAGTCAACGTCCAGATCGGTGAGGGCCTCTTTGGCGCCAACCGGGTGACCGCCTTTCTCCACCGAACGATCGGCGGCGCGGGCGCAGGATTCCACACAGTGCCCGGTGCGCGGATCATCATCACGCGAGAAGGCGGCGCGAGCGTGGAGCTCGCGGAAACCGCGATCGAACGGTGCGTCACGGAGACGCCGGAAGACGGCACGGGCTCCTGTTATTGGATGTCCCCGAGCGTCGCCGCCACCTTCCATCCGGGGGAACGCCTGCAACTTCGCATCGACCTCGCCTCCGGAGGCACTCTGACCAGCGCCACGACTGTGCCGGGGGACTTCGCGATTCTCGGCGTTGCCGAAGGGGGGCAATGCCTGCTCCCTCCGAACACGCCGCTCACCGTCCATTGGACACCGTCCGAAGGCACTTGGACTTATGTGAACGAGACCGAGATCGTGGGCATTCGGGACGCGCTCGCTCCGCTGGGCATCGAAGTGGAGCACGACCCCTTGCAACTGCTGGGCCTCTCCATCTCGGCGAGCGACACCACGATCGTCTTCCCAGGCGAATTCGGGATCTTCAGTCGCTTCGAGTTGGACCAAGCCCTCGCCACCAGCCTTCAGGACGGACTGCCGCCCGGTACGCGGGCTCCCGTGATGATCTCCGCCACAGACCGCAACTACGTGAACTGGGTCAGAGGAGGCAACTTCAACCCGTCCGGGGTCGTGCGTGTGCCGAGCGTTGGGGGGGACGGGACCGGCGTCTTCGCGTCCACCGTAACCCGCACCTTTGAGGTCGTCGTGAACCCGGATCCCGCTGGTGGCCTTTTCACCGTGCCGGCTTGCCCATCCTCGTAGCAGATCCCTTAGCCTAGCGCACCTTCAGGCTTCGTCCGGAACGACGTATATGCGTTGAGCCAAGTGGTCCTTCACCGCGAGAGGATCGCCGCCGACAATCACGGATACAATGCCCTCCGCTTTTTCCCCGAGCTCGATCTGGAGCGCGACGCCTGGTACCAGCCCGTTTGCCGCCATGGAGCGCAACTCCTCGGCTTCTTCGTCCCGAACGGCGCGGATCCGCACCCGATCTCCAGGTGCCCCGTCCGCCAACGTTGTCAAGTTCGCGGCCTCGATCGTGCCCGCTCGTGTCGGTATGGGAGCGCCATGCGGGTCGTGACTGGGTGAGCCCAAAGCCGCCGCCATGCGGTCGACGAGCTCGTCCGAGGCCGCGTGTTCGAGGCGCTCCGCTTCTGCGTGCACATCG
>JAYZBT010000235.1:0-12592 GCA_036338615.1 Gemmatimonadota bacterium | reverse complement strand
GTCACTTCGGGTTGGTCATCCGAGTGATCGACCTCCACCATCTTCACGAAGCCGGAGCCGATGTCCAGGCCGATGGAAGACCGCTTTCTCCCGAACAGCGCCATTCGATGCCTTCATCGGAGGAGATGGGGAACAGATTTTCCCACGAATGTGGATATCGACGTTACCACTGAAAGTTGAGTGTTGTCAAGAATAATATGCTGATCGGGTGTCACCCAAGTTTTAGTAAACATTTGGTGAAAAACATCTCGCTCAAAGCCCGCGAGAAGGCCCTCTCTCTTCGCTCGAAGGGAGCCTAGCGGGGTCCCAGGAAGCGAGGTCCTCGCACCGGAACCGGTCTGGCGAGAATCGGGGATGTCAGGGAGGCGGTGGCCCAGCAGGTCGAGCCGACGATCGACGCCCCTTGCTCTAGGCTCGCGCCTCGGGCGGCCCGGACCAGCCCTACTACCGTGGCGGAGCCGCGAAGAGTGAGGCGACCGCCTACGATCAGGAGCCCGCTGAACCGGGTGTCGAGCAGGTCCGCGTCCCCGATGACGACCAGCAGACCCTGGCCCACGCCTCCGGCAACAGCGAGGTCGCCTTCGGCCAGGATCGTCACGAGGTGGCGACCGCAGGGCTGGGACGGCCGGCCCGGATCTCCCCAGTTCCACACGTATTCAGTCAGGCAGACACCCGCTCGTTGCCGGGGCTCCGGCGTGCCTACCCCCTCGACACGAGCCTGGATGCGGGCGCGCATCGAGTCGAGGTCGAGCGCGCCCAGGGTCGCCACAACGTGCATCGGCTGCACGCCTGTAGGAGGAAGCACGCCACGCGGTAGCAACGAGTCGAGCGCCTCGCTCATTCGCTGGCAGCCCTCCGGCGGCTCCGGGGTGGGAATCTCATTCACCCGGCTTCCGTCGACCGTGCCATGGTGTTGCGCCAGAGTGCCTTCCCCATGGAGCAGCACGGCAGTGCTCGCCGCGACCCGAGCCACCGGATCGAGGATCCACAGCGCGCGGGAGGCTTCCGCTGGAGTGACTCGGCCCCGCATTCCCCACCCTTCGGCCATCCACAGTTCACGCGAGAGTCGGCGGATGGACCCCGAGAAGCTCGCGTCGAGCAAGGTGCCGCTGGTGGAGTCCGTGGACCGCCAGAGCGCGGTCGAAGCCAGCCCCGGGCTGGCTTCCGACACGAGCAGAGTGCTGACAGCGGCCTCCGCGGCCAATCTCGCGCCTAGCTGGTCGGCTCCCGCGCGCGCCGCGAGAAACTCGAAGCGGGCCAGAAGCAAAAGGCCGTGCGCGATCGCGGTGAGCGCCATCATGAGCAACACGACGATGATCAGTGCCGCCCCCGATTCCTCGAGGCGAACGCGGCGCCGATCACGGTGGGCGATCACGGTCCCCCGCCCGCCAGGAAGGCGACCCAGTGCCACACCCGCCCGTCCGGCGCTCGCATCCACTCGAGCCCCAATGACCCCGCACTCCGCACGAAGCCGCTCGGCGGGGTGTCGAGCACCTCCGGGGTCAGCGGCTGCCGACCGGCGCCACCGCGACGGTAGCGGAGCGCTTTGCCGGAAATGTGATACGAGCCTCGCTCGAATAGGCGAGCGAGCACGACCGGCTCATCGGGCGTGACCGAGAGTCGCCACGATTTCAGCCGCATGGACGGGTCGGCACGACATCGGTCCCGCGTCGACCTAGAGGTCAGCAAGTCCGCCGCGAGCCAGGTACCGCGCTCTGTGAGCAGCAGCACCGAGTCCTTTTCCGGGGCGGGGTCCCGAGCGCCCGACCACGCAACGAGCAGGTCCGCCGATCGGCCTCCGTCTGAACACACGAGGGCCACCCCGCGGAACGCCCGGAGCTCTACTGAATCGGGAGGAAAGTCGACCCAATCGGCTCCCCAGACTCCGAAGCGCAACTCCCGCCGCAGCACAACGCGTGCGACGCGCAGCGCCGCGAGACGCTCCGATCGCCGAATCATGCCCTGCTCGACCGTGCGGACACTGGCGAGTCCGGAAAGCGAGAGTTGGACCACCAACAGCCCACAGGTCAGTGCGACCACAGCCTCTAGGAGTGACGCCCCCCGCCTCACAGCCCCCCCAGTAGCGCAACGCCGGCGACGCGCACCGAGACCCGTCCGTCCCGTTCGAACGAGACGACGAAGCCCCCGTCCTCCTCGACGCTCCAGCGAATCCGGCCCCCGGCGATGTCGCGATGCCCCTCGCCGGGTGTGGCGAACACCGACAGGGAGTCGGCGGTACCCTCGAGCGCCGCCACAGCCCGCTCGGTGACCTCGGCATCCGCGAGAGTGCGCGACGCGAGGACAACGATCCCGAGAGACCCCAAGATGGCTACCTCGAGCACGACCAACGCGACGATGACCTCCGCCAGAGAAGACCCCGACTTCACGGTCGTCGAACTCGCCCGTACCCGGAAACGATCAGTGAGCGCCGCGCGTGCCCCCGCACGAACGTGAGGGTCTCGCTGGCGATCCGCCCCAAAGCCAGCGCGTCGTAAGCGAGCCGAGTCTCGTCCCGCCCGCGGCTCAGCTCGAGGGAAACGCCCAGTTCATTGCCGAGGGGCCGCACCAGCAGGACCGAGTCGTCTTCGACCACCCAGACTCGGAAAGGATCTCCACCCAAATGCACCGCCACGTTGCCCTTCCCAAGTGCTCGAAGCCGCGCTGCGGCGATGAGCCCCACGACGGATTCGCGGGCGGCAACGACGAGCGCCGAGTCGCGGTACCTGCGTGCGGCGGGCGCGAAGGACGCCGCCGTCATCGCCAGAATGGCGACGACCATGATCGCTTCGACGAGGCTGTATCCGCGGGACATGGACAAAACGTCGCCCCGTCCTTGGGACGACGACATGCACCGATCCGCACTTCGCTCCAGCCTGCATCGAGGGACGGTCAGGCTCGCGGAACGCCACCGGTCCAGAAACGCCGGCTCAACGGAAAGCCCAGCTACGAAAAAACCCGGGGGCCCTCGCGGACCCCCGGGTGTGGCGATAAGCGCCTACTTCGTCCGAGTTTACCCTCGGAGGAGGGAGAACACTCCCTGCGGAGCGGAGTTCGCCTGCGCGAGCATGGAGGTACCAGCCTACTGTAGGATCTGGTACTTCGTCCTGTTCGTTCCCTCTGCAGCCATGTCCACGTCGCGGATCACCGACTCGGCAGCGGCCAGGTTCTCCGCCGACAAATCCGTGTTCTCGATCGCATAGCTGATCCTGTTCTGCGCAGCACCGATGTCACCAAAGGAGCTGTTGAGCGTACCGACCGCGGTGTCCAGGCTCGTCAGAGCAGCCTGCCACTCGGCGCCGGTACCGTTACCCGTAAACGTGAGCGCATCTAGATTCAGGCCACTCGAAGCCGTTGTCAGGTTGATGTTGCTCAGCGTGATCAGGTCGTCCGCAGTGTACGAACCACTGGAACGGACCCGGAATGAACCACCGTTCGAGCCAGCGTCGACCTGGACGATCTTGGCCTTCGCCGAACCCGCTGCGGTACCGTCGTAGACCGTGAAGTCCGCGGACAGGTTGAGCGTCACGCCGAACGAGTCGAACGTGATGTTCTGCGCACCGTCACTGATACCCGTGATAGTCTGTACGACAGACCCGAAGGTCACCGTGACCTCACCGGAGGAGGAGCCGTCGCCGATGGTATAGTCACCGGCCGCGACTCCGCTGAGCGTGGCACTGTAGACGCCGGTGCCCGAGAGCTGCCACAGCGTGTTCCTTGCCGAGACGTTGGTGCTGATCCGCATTGCCATGGGGGTTCCCCTTCCATTGAGATGTTGATGGAGCGTCCATGCTCCCTGGGGCTTCCTTGCCCCGACCCCGGTCGGCCCATTTTCCGACCGCTGGTGAAAGTATCGTCGGATGCGGGTCGACTTCTTAGCGCGGTCCTCTATTCGATCCCGTACTCGACGATTTTGTAGCGGAGCGCACGCGGCGAAAGCTCGAGCAGTTCGGCCGCATGCGTCTTGTTTCCGCCGGTGCGATCCAGCGCGAGTTCGATGAGGTGTCGCTCGAGTCGCGCACCGTGCCGCTTGACCGACAGGTCATCGGAGTCCACGCCAATGCTGGGTCCATCGGGGGCGGGGCGCCGGACCGCCTCTGGCAAGTCGTCGGCCGTGATCTTCGGACCGTCCGTCAGCACCAGCGCCCGTTCCAGCACGTTCTCCAATTCCCGGATGTTTCCTGGCCACGCATACGAGAGCAAGACCTCCATCGCTTCTGCGTCGACGCCCTCCACCTCGACGCCCAGGCGCTGGCTTTGGCGCGCGAGCAAGTATTTCACGAGCTCCGGAATCTCCTCGCGGCGGCTTCTGAGCTGCGGCAAATGGATTGGCACGACCGCCAAACGGTAGTACAAGTCGGTCCGGAATTCGCCGTCTTCGACCGCCTGCTCGAGGTCCCTGTTGGTCGCCGAAATCATGCGCACGTCGACGCGAAGGGTCTCCGTGGACCCGAGGCGGCGGACCTCCCCTTCCTGCAGCGCCCGTAGGAGCTTCACTTGCAACGCCCCCGGGAGCTCGCCGACCTCGTCGAGGAAAAGCGTGCCCTTGTCGGCGGCTTCGAAGAGGCCCTCCTTGTCGCGGTCGGCACCGGTGAACGCTCCCTTCACGAAACCGAAGAATTCCGACTCCAAAAGTTGCTCGGGGATTCCTCCACAGTTTACCGGGATGAACGGCGCACCGGCGCGGGGGCTCTCCCGGTGTAGCATCCGGGCGACGACCTCCTTCCCGGTACCGCTCGCCCCGGTCACCAGGACCGAGGAATCGTGTTTCGCGACCTTTTCGACGATCTCCAACGCCTTCCTCATTGCCGCCGAACCGACGATGAACTCTCCGAAACGGGCGTCCGCCCTGACTTCCTGGCGAAGACGGCCGACCTCCTTCCGCAGTTGCTCCCGCTCCTCGGCCTTCCGAATGGTCAGCAATACTTCGTCCGCGCCGAACGGCTTGGGCAGGTAGTCGTACGCCCCACGCTTCATCGCCTCGACGGCGAGATCCGTGCTGCCGTACGCGGTCATCATGAGTACGAGCGCCTCGCCCCCCGCCTCTGCATACGACGCCAGGAACTCGAGGCCGTCGACCCTCGGCATACGCACGTCGCAGAGGATGAACTGGGGCTGCTGCTCGATCGCTGTCGCGAGGCCACTCTCTACGTCCTCGGCTTGCACGACCTCGTAGTCTGCGTCCGCAAGAATGAGCGAGAGGGATTTTCTCAGCCCCGGGTCGTCATCGATAATGAGGATCTTCACTGCGCTTCAGCTCCCCGTTCGTCGGACTTCTCGGAAAAGCCGGGAAGCCGAATCGTGAACGCCGCGCCCCCGCCTTCCTGGTTATCCGCGTGAATGCGCCCCCCCATTCCCTCGACGAGGCGGGCACAAATGGAAAGACCCAAGCCGGTCCCCTTCCCTAGTTCTTTGGTCGTGAAGAACGGGTCGAAAACGCTCTCGCGGTCTTCTTCGGGTATGCCCGGTCCGTTGTCCGAGACCCGGATCACGGCCACCCGATCGGCGTTGAAGATGAGGTCTATGCCGAGGCCGCCGTCCTCCTGCGAGACGCGACGGCGGTGCACATAGCTGATACCGACGGGGTCGTCCTCCCGCTTCACCGGTAGCAACGACACCCCACCCGCCTCCCCCCAGACATCCACGGAAATCCGTGGGTTTTCCGTCGACTCCAAGGCCGCGACTGCGTTTAGAAGAAGGTTCACCATGACCTGCTCCAGGCGGTGCCGCTCCATCACCACGTTGGGCACGTCCCCCAGCGACGCCCACTCGGCATCCAGGTCGTCGAGCTTGCCTTGCGACTCGAGCAGTTCACGAACACGGTTCAGTACGTCGACCGGCGAATAGGGCGCGACCGTATCGTCCCTTGGCCGCGCATAGTCCAATAGACCTCGCACGATGCGATCGATCCTCGCGGCCTCTCCTCGAATGTATTCCAGGAGCTCGGGGTCCTCGCCGCACTTCTCCATGCGCCCCTTGGCAACGTCTACAAACGACATGATCGCGCCAAGCGGATTGCCGATTTCATGCGCGATCCCGGCCGCCAACGTACCCACCGAGGCGAGCCGGGCGGTGTGGATGACCTGATCACGAGCTTCGATCAGATCCCGGACCGTATGTTCCAGCGACTCGACGTTCTCAGCCAGCAACTCCTGGTCGGTGATGAGGCGATCCGCCATTTCGTTGACGCTGGTCCGCACCTGGTGTAGCTCGAGGCTATTCGACTCCTGGATGCGGTGGCGAAAGTCACCTGATGCGATTCGGCCCGCGTCAGCCGCGAGTTGTTCCATGGGAGCCACCATCAACCTGCGTATGACGGCACTGCCCAGGACGAACAGCGCAGCGAACTCAGTGCAGAACAGAACGAGGATGATGAGCGTGCGCCGCGTGGGCGATTCGATGCCGGGCAGGTCGAGGACCACGATCCCGAACAACGCGAACAGGACGGCAAATCCGAAGAGCACGCCGAACCGAAACAACAGCTCTTGCCTGAGTGTGGGCTGTTGCGACATTCGAGACACGTTCGAGGAGTCTGGGGCCCGCTGAAGGTGCGCGCTGCCGATGGGTCGCGGCAAGGCGCCGGCGTTTGCTTGTCTCTTGGGCTTGCCCGGAGGGGAAACCGAGCGGGAGGTGCTCGCCGGTGACCCGGGCCTGAATCGGCCCGGGCCACCCAACATGGAGCTGTGCCGCTACGCCCTCACAGGGAGGAACGCGTCAGGCACGAATCAGCTCGTGCACGCCACCTCACCCGCAGCCGACGGCGTGGACGGGGCGGTCGGGGCGGTGGCGGTACCGTAGTAAATCGCGCAACCCTCGCTCGTACCGAGCGCGGCGTGCGTGACCGTGGCCGACCAGCCGGAACTCGAAGCGGCCGAACCCACCGTGACACCGTCAGAGCTCGTGAACGACAGGCTCGCGGTGGTCGTCGTGTACGCGTATGCATCCGCGTAGTAGATCTCCTGCTGGCTCGCCAGGTTCTTGAGATCCGACTTCATCGCGGCGAAGTATGCCTTCTCACGAGTGGCGGAGAACTTCGGAATGGCGATCGCCGCCAGGATGCCGATGATCACGACCACGATCAGCAACTCGATCAGGGTAAAACCCTTCTTGTCTCGCATATGAGACTCCAGAAATGAGTGGAACAGGCCCTGCAACCACAGATGGGAAGAGCAAGCCACGGGCCAGATCGGGGAATCTCCCGTAAGAAATTGTCCTACAACATCTTAGCGCACCCCGGAGTGCTGAGTGGGCGGGTGCTCGCGCCGAAAGGGTGTGGTATTCTGCAAATTCCTGGGCCGCTTACCACAGTACTGGGGCCCGATCAGCGCCTTGAACCGTGTCCGGGGGCACGCCCGGCACCAACGCCACACGCAACGAATCGATCAGTTCGCGCTCGACCGTCGAGAGCTCGAGCGCGGAGGCTCTGTCGAAGGCCCCCGAAGCGGCCGTCGAATCACCCGCGTCAGCCTCCAAGTAGGCAAGTGTCACCCACTGCTGCCAGAAGTCGCGGAGGCCGAAACGCAGGATTGCCGCCTCTCGAACCTCGCGGGCCTCGACGAACTTGCCTTGCGACGCAAGCGACCACGTGAGGATGTGTGGCCGTAGTCGGTCGTCATCGTCGATCGTGAGCGTCACACGACTGAGGTGCTCTGCCCGTTCCGGACGCCCCCATATCGAGTAGATCTCGGCGAGCAGCCCCGGGGGCGAGCGGGAAATGTGGCTCTCTGCGCCACGCGTGGCGCAAGAGTCCCTCTGCTGGCCGGTACAGCTCTTGATGCATCATGGTCTGCGCGAACTCAGTCATGATTTGATAGTGCGAGTCCAACAAGTCGACCGCGGCTCGATACGAACGAAATGCGTCCGAAGTCCGACCTCTGACCATGAACGCGTCGCCGAGCACCCATTGGGCGCGACCCGAATACGGATAGTCGGCGATCAACGCCTCCAGCATTGCGTCGTTGTCCATCCACGTCGGACTTCGCGTCCAGGTCCGAGCGCTGGCAGCCACGAGGATCACCCCTGTTGCGAGTAGCGCGGCCCGGGGACGCCCGCGCGAGAAGCGGACAAGCATCCAGCCGCTGGCGGCCGAAAGACCCACGGATGGCAGATACAGCGTCCGTTCCGCTAGCAGCACCCCAACCAGGAAAAACACATTCAACACCGGGGACATCGTGATGATGAACCACGCGACGCCGAATCCAGCCGCCCTACCGGAGCTCCGGCCGGCCGCCATGACTCCGGTTCGCCACGCGGCCAACGCCAAGCCGAGAATGCCGAGCGCGAGGGCGACACCGAGCCCGTTGCTCAGGGTCCACCCGATCGAGATCGGGATCACGTTCGGCCCGTAGTCGGAGGAGAGGTCCAGCGGTAAGACCCACAGGCGCACATAGTTTCCCCAGACCTCGGAGACCGTCCAGATTCGGGGGACCTCGGCGAGCAGGTCCGCCCCCAGAGGGCCGAAGGGATCGGCGATCGTGCCCAGGACCTCGGAACGCGCGACCAACATGAGCGCGGCCGACACCGCGAGCGCCAGGTAGACCCTCCAGCGTTGCGACACGTACCGGCGCAGGTCCCGAAGCGAGAGATCGCTGCGGGCCGCATCGAGCAGGAAGATGATGCCCGGCAACGTCACCGCCCCTTCCTTGGCGCCGAACCCCAGCGTGTACAAGACGGCGATGGCGACCGCCCTTCCCCACCGGGTCTCGGCCGGGCTCCGGACGTGGACCAGGCACGCCGCCAGGAAGAACCCGGTAGAGACGATCTCCGACATGCCCACGACGTTGGCAACGGCCTCGACGTGCACCGGGTGGACCGCGAAGAGCAGCGCGGCAACCAAGGCTCCCGGGAGGGACATCAGCTCCGCGAGCAACAACAGAACCAGCGCGGAGACGGCTGCGTGCCCGAGGACGTTCGTGAGGTGGAAGACCCACGGACTGCCGTCCGCGGCGATCCACTGCAGCCCCAGGAGCAACTGTGAGGTGGGTCGCCAGATGCCGCTCGCGCGTCCGAAGACACCCGGCCAATAAGGGGACAGCACCGCGCCCGGAAGCGTCTCCAGGCTCTGGATCGCCTCGTTGTTTACGACGATGTGGTGATCGTCGTACGCGAATCGGTTCGGGACAGCGTTGGCGTAGACGACTACCGCGACCATGCTCACGAGCAGGAGCGCCGCGCGTCGGTCCTGCAGCAGCCCAGCGAGTCGCTTCATGCGCCTTCCGCAGCGCCCCCACCGGAGACTGTGTCCGCCGGTGGCGGCCCGAGCACCTCGACTCGGAGAGAGTCGAGTAAAGCGTGTTCGACGGCGGAGAGATCGACCGCCATTGCTGCGTCGAACGCCATGACGGCGGTGGCCGAGTCCTCTTCGTGCGCGCTCAGATAAGCCAGCGTCAACCACTGTTGCCAGTAGTTCTGGAGACCGTAGACGTCGAGGGCGGCTTCTCGCACTTCGAGCGCGTCCTCGAATCGGCCTCGTGATACCAGAGACCACGAGATGATGTGCGGACGGAGGGGGTCTCGATCGTCGATCGCGAGCGCCACCCGACTCAACCTCTCCGCCTCTTCCGGCTGTCCCCAGATCGAGTAGATCTCCGCCAGGAGCCCAGGCGCCAACGCGAACCGCGGCTCCCGCCGCCAAGCGTGTAACAACAGGCCCTCCGCCCCTCGGAACAACTCCTTCTTCATCATGGTCTGGGCCACATCGGTCGTGATCTGGTAGTGCGAATCCAGCAGATCAATGGCCGCCCGGTACGAGAGCAACGCCTGCGACGTCTGCCCGATGTCCATGAGCGCGTCTCCAAGCACCCACTGGGACCGACCCGAATGCGGGTAGTCGGCGACCATAGCATTCAGCATGGCGTCGTTGCTGGCCCAGGTCGGACTCCGTGTCCAGGTGCGTACACCAGCGAGTGTGAGCATCACGAGAAGTGAGATCGCGGCCACGCGAGGTCGATCGCGAGAGAGACGAACCATCATCCAACCGGTGGCCGCTGCGAGGCCCACCGACGGCAGATACAGGGTCCGTTCCGCGAGCAGCACGCCCACCACGAAAAACACGTTCAGTACGGGCGACATCGTGATCAAGAACCACACGACGCCGAAGCCGGCCACGCGAGAGGAGGCCTGGCCCGTCGCCATCACCCCTCTGCGCCATGCGGTCAGCGCCAGAGCCAGGATTCCGAGCGCGAGCGCGAGGCCGACCCCATTGCTCAGGTTCCAACCGACCGAAACTGGGATGACATTCGGCGAATAATCCGAAGACAGGTCCATCGGGAGAATCCAGAGACGGACGTAGTTTCCCCAGACCTCGGAGATCGTCCAAATGCGGGGGACCTCCGCGAGAAGATCCGCGCCGAGTGGGCCCAGCGGATCCGCGATCGAGCCCACGATCTGCCAGCGCATGATCAGCAACGCCGCGGCCGCCACGACGAGCGCCAGGTAGACCCTCCACCGTTCGGCCAGGTATCGGGGTACGTCGCGGACGGAGAGATCCGTGCGCGCGGCGTCGAGCAGGAAGATGATGCCCGGCAGCGTCACCGCGCCCTCCTTGGCGCCGAACGCGAGCGCGTACAACAGCCCGATCGCGACGGATCTTCCCCACGAGGACTCGGTCGGCCCCCTTATGTGCAGTAAGCAGGCGGTGAGGAAGAAGGCGGTGGAGACGATCTCTCCCATGCCCACGACGTTGGCCACGACTTCGACGTGCAGCGGATGCACCGCGAAGACCAGCGCGCCGACCAGAGCGCCAGGAAGAGACATCAGCTCCGCCAGCAGCAGCAGCACCAGCGCCGTGACGAGGGCGTGTCCCACCAGGTTCGTCAAATGGAAGAGCCACGGACTGCCGTCGGCGACGAACCACTGCAGGCCATAGAGCAGCTGAGAAGTGGGGCGCCAAAGCCCGTTTTCTCGCCCGTACACGCCGGGCCAGTAGGGAGAGAAGACGGCTCCGGGAAGCGTCTCGAGGCTTTGGATCGCCTCGTTGTTCGCGATGATGTGGAAGTCGTCGTAGGCGAACCCGTTCCAGAGCGTGTTCGTGTAGACGACCGCCGCCAGCACGGTCACGAGCAGCAGCGCCGCGCGGCGGTCCCGCAGCACTACGCCGAGGCGCTTCATTCCGGCGCGCTGTCCCCTCCGCTCTGCGAAGCAGCGGCGATCCGGTCCGGTTCGTTCCAGGCATCGATCAGCGGCGGGATCCACTTCGGGACCGCCGGCGGCAGCAGATTGTACTTGAGGATCGCCCAAAACGCGGAGACCCCGTCCTTCCAGCCGATCTTCTTGCCGTCGGCATACGAGCGTCCGTCATAACTGATCGGCAGCTCGTAGATGCGCGCGCCCGCCTGCACGAGCCTCGCGGTCAATTCGGGCTCGATCCCGAAACGGTGCGCGGAGAGCGGCAACGACTGAAGCAGCTCGGTACGAACCATCTTGTAGCAGGTCTCCATGTCCGTGAGGTTCAGATCCGTCATCATGTTGGAGAGCAGCGTGAGCACCCGGTTGCCCACCGAGTGCCAGAAGAATAGCACGCGGTGAGGGCCCCCTAGGAAGCGAGAGCCGTACACCGCGTCGGCCTTTCCGCTCAAGATGGGCTCGAGCAGGATGGGGAGCTCATAGGGGTCGTACTCGAGGTCGGCATCCTGCACGACGACGACGTCACCCGTGGCCCGGCCGAAGCCCGTGCGCAGTGCGGCTCCTTTGCCCTGGTTCTTCTCGTGAAAGACGAGCTGGTCGATCAACTCGGCCTCCAGCTCACCCAGCAGGTCGCGGGTGCCGTCCGTCGACCCATCGTCCACGACGATGACCTCCAGGTTGAGTGGCACCTCGCGCACGCGACGCAGGAGGCGCTCAACGGTCCCGACCTCGTTGTAGGCCGGAATCACGACCGTCAGAACGATGCGCTGCCACGGGAGTTTGGTCGGGGGAGCGCCAGGGAAGACGACGCCGGAGTGTGTACGACGGGACATGTCAGAGCTCGTTGGAGTCAGGGTTCGAGCCGAGCGCGAGTCGTGCCTGCTCGACCGCGTCGTGCTCTTGGGGAGAGCCTGCGCGTGCGCTGGCCGAGTCGACTGCCGCGAGGGCAGCCACTGTATCGCCCACGCCCGCGTAATCGCCAGCGAGGAGGAACCACGCTCGAAACCCGTCGAGCCCGCCTTCCAGGGCCCGCACACGAGACTCGATGGCGTCTTGGTGCCTGCCCATGCGCGAAAGCGATTCGGCGAGCAGGTGATGCAAACTGGCGTTCGAAGGTGAAAGCAGCACGGCCGCCCGAGCGGCCGACTCGGCTTCTGTCAGGCGCCCGGCATTCAGTTCCACCGATGCGAGTAGACCGGGCGCGGTGGGCCATTCCGGTCGCTCCCTCCATGCCCGCTCCAGAAAGAAGCGCGCCGAATTCGGACGACCCATCGCGATGAGGTGCGACGCGATCTCAGTACTCTCTTTGTACTCTGAGTTGAGGATTCCCACCGCATACGAAAACGCCCGCCGAGCCCCGGGCTCCCGTCCCTGAGCCAGCAACCGCTGCCCGAGAGCGAGCCAAGCCCGGCCGGACTCCGGATGATCTTCCATGAGGGCGGTCATTACCGAGTCGGAGCTGTCCCAGACG